>JAJYRM010000094.1 GCA_021794075.1 Bacteroidota bacterium
GGGCATCGAGAATCTGAAAGTCAGCTGCTGAGAGTTCTGGTCGAAGGCGAAGAATTCCACCGCGTTTGCCTTCGACTCTTCTTTTATGATTATCGCCGCCGCGCTGAGCGCTTCGTCATATGCGTTTGCGGCTCCCATCGCCCTCGTGAACCTAAGCAGCGTCTCGCGCTGGCGCTCGATGACCTTCCTCCGCGTGGCGCCCACTTCGCTCTGATAAGTCTGGTAAGCGGCGGCGTACTGGTATATGATCTCGTGAAAACAGCCGTCTATCCTGCGGGAGTACTCGAAGAGCTTATTCTTGTCGACCATCTTCTCGCGAACGACGGATAGTATCGCATCCTCGCCAAGCAGAAACGTCTCATGCACCGTTGTAAGAGTAAGAAGTCCGTTGTAAGGCGGCTTGACGATGCGGTCGGTGAACTTCACAAGACGAGAAGGTCCGTGATCTTCCAACAAGTCAAGTATGCAATGAAGTAGCTCGGTTATCTGGCTCTTGAAAAAGGGAATCTGGGAACTTCCGAAATATTTCGGGAACGATCCTATCGTTCCGGCCCACCGATTCGTTATTTCTTCGAAATTACCGTTTACTATTTCTACTATCTCATCCATGCGCGATCACTTAATTCCATAATATGCCGTAGCTATGCCGAATGTCATCGGCACGGAGCGAACTTCCCTGAAATTCACGATCCTCATAACCTCTTCGAAATCATCTCCGTCAGGGAAAGCCGATACGGATTCCGGCAGGTAAGCATACGCGCCGCCGTCGCCCGAGACGATCTTCCCGACGGCGGGGAGAATATGTCTGAAATACATGAAGTAGAGCTCCCTGATGGGAAACACTTTAGGCTTGGAGAATTCAAGGACCACGACCCTCCCCCCGCTCTTAAGCACGCGGTGCATCTCCGCCAAACCTTTCTTAAGATCCCCGAAGTTTCGCGCGCCGAAAGCGACAGCGGCTACGTCGAACGCTCCCTCGGCGAACGGCAGCTCCTCCGCGCTCGCCTGAATTATCTCAACCTTCCCATCAAGACCGAGGCTCTCCTTCTTGGCCCGAAAACCGCTCAGCATGTTTTCCGCAAAGTCTACTCCCACGATTTTCTTCGGGTTTGATTTCGCGGCTTCGACGGACAAATCACCCGTACCGCAGGCGACATCAAGGAATGTGTTCCCCGCTGCAAGGCCCGAAAGCTTAATGGCCTTCTTCCGCCAGACGCGATCGATGCCCGCGCTTAGGAAGTGGTTAAGAAAGTCGTAGCGGCGTGAAATGTTGTTAAACATTCGCCTGACATACTGGTTCTTCGCCGAGGCATCCCGTCTTTCTTCGACGGGATCGAAGTTGTCAGTGCTGATCATTTGCCCTTGATTCCAGCTCCGTGATCTTTCCGCGATAAAATTCCGCCTGTTCCGGTTTTTTGTTAATAAGAATATTGTAAGCTTCAATCGCGGTTTTCAACTGTCCCTGCTGCTCGAAAATCGCGGCCAGCGTGTCGGTGACTATTTCCGGAGTGAGCTCAATTGCCGAGTCTTCGTCTCGATCATGGCCTGAGCTTTCCTGAGGTCGAATAGGTCCCGCGGCGTCCAACTCGCGGGCAAGCGTTTCGAGATCAAAATCGTCCGACTCATCCAAAGGTTCTTTTTCAGGAGTCTCCGGACTTGGCAAGTCCGTGATGATCTTGTCTCCAAACTCACGTGTAACCCTGTCGATGATATCTCTGGCGTTTGCTGACTCGGGCTCGGATCTCGATTCCGGTTCTTCTCTCTCAATAACCTTATCGAGCTTCGGCGCAGGCTGGACAGGTTGGAATGTTTTAGACACCTTGTTCTGCAAGCCCGACAGGTCTTCGCCGATAATCGCTTCGAGGCCCGGTATCAGAAGATCCTCGTCCGATGTGGTAATCGGATTCGCTTTCAGCGTCTGCTCCACCGTCTTCATGATGTCGCTTCCCGCTTCCTTGCGATACTGCTCGGCGATTTTCCTTCCTATCGAATCGGCCTGCTCCTGCTTGTCGACATCTTCTTTCAACGATTCGATCATCGGAGAACCCGGATGGAGATCCGCGGCCTTCAGAATTTCTTTCCTTGCTTCCCGATAGAATCCAGCCTTGATCATTGCCATCGCGAGAACGGCATGGCCCGTCGAGTAATTCGGGTGGGCAATGACGCCGCGCTGAGCGACGGAGAGCGCTTCCGCAACCCTGTCGATCTGGAGATAGAAATATGCGAGCATCGCAAAAAATGTCGAGCCCGGATCTTTCTTCACCTTGTCCTCAAGATACTGAAGAAGGACAAGGTCCTTACCGCCATATCGGTAATTCATTGCCACTACCGATTTAGGACGATTATGCTGATTGTTTTCGACGACTTATTCATTCAAAGTGAAGGCTGAGACATTTGATACTACTTGATAATCTGGTCCGCGACAGGTTCCGCCTTCGGCACTGTTCTAACGGCCGATTTCCTCGCGAGCAGAGCCTGCTTTATCGACAGATAGGATATCGAACCAAATCCGGCGAAGAAGAGCAATTCAAACGGCACTGCGGCGAACTCCAGGTCGGCCACGGACAGCGCGATTCCCGCCAGGCAATATAACGCGAGTACAAACTCCGCGATGGACACCCAGTTTATCTTCCGCTGTGTGTACTTCTTGTCGGCCCACGAACCGCCGTGGGCGGTCATGCCATATTTAGGGGTCCTGACAAACTCTGATTTCTTGTTGAACAATCCCTCGAGGACGGCCTTCGTATTGTTCACCGACAGCCCCATGCTTCCGGCCATGAAAACCGGGAAGAGATAAATCCTCCGTCGCCAGTCGGCATAAATATCTTTTTGACTGTAGAGGTAGAAGACGAAAGTTCCGAAGAACGCGAAAATGAATCCTCCCATCAGCATGAATGTCGCGTCGTACTGACCGGTGTGCTTTATCAACACAGCTGGAAGCTGCAGTATCGCGATAAGAAGGACGAACGGGTAGACAAGGCTCGCTGTCAGGTGTATCGTCGAGTGTATCTTGACCCTGAGCGGGAGCTTCGACTTCCACACTTGCGGAAGGAGCTTCTTCGATGCCTCTATCGCGCCCTTTGTCCAGCGGAATTGCTGCGACCTTAGCCCGTTCACGTCGGCCGGGAGTTCGGCGGGTGAAGTGTATTCTTTCATGAAAACGAATTGCCAACCTTTAAGCTGCGCGCGGTAGCTCAAGTCGAGATCTTCCGCCAGCGTATCGGCTTCCCAGTTGCCCGACTCCTCTATGCAGCTGCGGCGCCAGATCCCCGCCGTGCCGTTGAAGTTCATGAAGAAACCCGCCTTGTTGCGAACCTGCTGCTCGATTACGAAGTGGCCGTCGAGGGCAATCGCCTGCGCGCGGGTCAGAAGTGAGTAGTCGCTGTTGATATGCTCCCACCTCGTCTGCACAAGCCCGACTTTCGAGTCTGCGAAATACGGTAGTGTCGTCTTCAGAAAATCGTGACGCGGAATGAAGTCGGCATCAAAAATCGCGACGTATTCACCCTTGGCCCGAGCCAAACCCACTTTCAAGGCGCCGGCCTTGAAACCCTGCCTGTTCCCCCTGCGGATATGTTTGATATCGAATCCCTGTCCCGACTTCTCGCTGACCTTCTGCGCTATGATCGAAGTTGTCTCATCGGTTGAATCGTCCAGCACCTGTATCTCGAGTTTATCCTTCGGATAGTCGAGGGCACAGATCGAGTCTATCGCCCTATTGACAACATACAGTTCGTTGTAGACTGGAAGCTGGATGGTAACATTAGGAAGCTCTTTTAACTCCCCCTTCCGGGCGACTTGCCTGTTCCTGTAACGGAAGTAATAATAAATCATCAAAAAACCGTTTGAGCCAAATATGAATGGGAAGCTCAAAGCGATTATGTAAGAAACCAGAAGTGCGTCTTCAAGGCGCGGTGACATTTTAATTTGCTCCTTCCCGGATTTCCGCCCGGATAATTTTTACCAGTTTGTTACCAATGCCAACAGGATATCCTGACTCAATTTATCTTCGGCCTGGCTCAGGCCCTGATTTCTGTTCGAAGGACCGGCGCTGGGATCATACTCACCCCAGTCCGAGAACTGCTTCGTCCAAATGTCCTTCTGAGTTTTCAGGTTCTCGAACCTCACCGACACGTTCACTGTAATCTGCCACTTTCCAACCTGCTCATTTCCGTTGATCGAGACCGGCTGAGTGCTCACGCTGTTTATCGTACCGATAATAGCGGCATCTGCCGTCGACATGCTCGTTACTTGATATGTGTTGTCCGAAATAAGTTGTTGCGTGAGCATGTTCGTCAGATTGGTCCTCAGACTAGGATCGCCATAACCACTCTTGTCGTCGAACACCTCGACCGCCACCGAATGTACACCGGGTGGAAGAGACGCTCCACGAAAGGAATACGTACAACCGCTAATAGCCAGCAAAAGCGCGAAAAATGCGCAGTATTTCATCAAACGTCCTTTAATTTATACTCCTGGAGTTTGCGATACAAAGACCGCATGCTTATCCCCAGAGCGTCGGCAGCCATCCTTTTGTTGCCGTGAAACTTTTCTATTGCAGTCTTTATGAGGTACTTCTCCACCTCTCTGAGATTCAACTCGGCGCCGTCGCGCGTTCCGCCGTTATCCGATTCCGCTCCGGTATATGCGTGCGGAACTGGAAGAGACAGCTTCCCTCCAACCATGCCTGAACCGATTATGCTCTTGAGGTCGACAATATCATTCTTGATCTCCCACAGCGCGCGAAGTATGAGCTCTCTCTCTGATTCTTCCGGCGTCTTGTCGACATGCACGGGAAGAAATCTGCTTGTCGGTTCACCCATGTACAGAGTTTCGTTCTTCGGCAGGTACTTCACGATCGAATCCGAATCCACTTTCTTTCCTCGCTCCAGCACGATGACACTCTCGACGAGGTTCTTCAGCTCACGGACATTGCCGGGCCATTCGAGACCCGACAATGCTTCAATGGCATCGTGGGTGAAACCTCCGAACTCAATCCTGTTGCGATTAGAAAATTCTCTGGCGAACTTCTCGATGAATATTGGGATGTCCTCCCGCCTCTCCCTGAGGGGCGGCATATAGATGTTTACCGACCGGAGACGGAAATACAAATCCTGCCTGAAATAGCCCTTCGCCACTTCTTCTTCGAGAAGCTTGTTGGAGGCAGCGATGACCCTTACATCCGAGCTCTGGGTGTTCGAAGAGCCGACTCGCATAAACTCGCCCGTCTCGATCACGCGCAGAAGTTTCACCTGCGTCGACAATGGCATGTCGCCGATCTCGTCCAGAAAGAGAGTACCTCCATCGGCTATTTCGAAATAACCCTTCCTTGACTCGACCGCGCCGGTAAATGCGCCGCGCTGGTGGCCAAAAAGTTCAGACTCAAGTATCCCTTCCGGTATCGCGCCACAGTTCACCGCGACAACGGGCTTGCCGGATCTGTTGCTCGCTCCGTGTATCGCGCGCGCGATCACTTCCTTCCCCGATCCGCTCTCTCCGCTTATCAAAACCGTAACGTCGGTTGGAGCGACCTGCATCACCTTCGTGACGACATCCTTCATAGCGGATGATTCGCCGATTATTCCGAATTTTTCCTGAAACTCTTCCGGGGTCATTTCTGCTTTTCTTATAAGACGATTATCTGACCGTCGCTGACGGAATTTAATTTCTCGATGCCGAATCTTGCCTTCAGCTCACGTCGCCATTCGCCACCCTCTTCGAGTTCCATCGGTATGTGCGTAAAATAAACGCCGATGTTTTTGCCACCCGAAAGCGCGGCCACTTCTTCGAGAGCCGGATGCGTGGCCTCGATGAAGGACACCCCTTCGTCCATCTTGTCTTTTACCTCTTCAAGCGACGCGAGATCGCTGCTGAAGAAGAACCTCTTCGCGCCTTCCCTTACAATCACCGAGAAACTCAACGGGTCAATCCCTAGACCTTCGGCGTACTCCGAATATTTTTCGAGATGCGCGGTCTTGAAGATTTCCAGCTCGACACCTTCAAACTCCACGACTCCCGGGTAGAGTGGGAGCAGCGAGATATTAAACGACATTCTTTCATTATATATAAACATGTTCGCCAGCCATGATTCCGCAAACTCAACCTGTGAGAACGGTATATAAACAGTGAGGGGACTTTTTCTCTCCAGCACGTGCATCGCGGTCAGCACCGCGGGAAGTCCGGCGGAATGGTCGGCGTGCATGTGTGTTATGAATATACGATCGACGGCAAAGAAGTCGATCTTAGCGTCCTGTATCGCGCGCATGGCGTCGGACCCACAGTCGATAAGGAATTTCTCTTTCCCCGCTTCCAGGTAATAACAGCTGTTATGCCTGCTTGTGCTTGAGAAGGCGGAGCCCGAGCCGAGCACGGTTATCTTCATTGCTCCACCACGATCGCGTTTATAGATCTGCTCTTCAGGTTGTTCGCCCTGTCCTGGGCGGCACCCTGATCGGAGAAGGTCCCAGCGCTCACTCCGTAAAATGTTCTCCCGCCGATGTCCTTTGGAAAGACCTTTCCTGTCACGCCGTAGACTTTCAAATCCTGGACAAATTTCCGCGCGTTGTCGCGAGTAGTGAATACGCCGACCTGCACCAGGTATATCGTCGGCTTAACCGGAGCCGCCACCGAAACTGGGGCCGGGGTTTCAGGGGGAACCGCCGCTGGTTGTACCGATTCCTTTGGTTGAAATTGCGGAATGCTTTGCAGCGAGTCTGCCAGCCCCACCGGATCGCTAACCGGAGGGGGAAGCGCGAATTTCTCAAGCTCCACGTAATCTCGATGAGCGGCTTGATACTGGCCCGTGGCGTAATGATACCTGTAAAGTTGAATCAACGCTTCGCGGGCAATAGGCGTACCCTCGTTTTCCGCGACTATCATCTTGTACATATTCGCAGCGGTGACTCCATCCTTTGTCAAAGCGGCTCGAACGAACATCGCGTAAGGACTCTCCGGATCCGCTCCGTTAAGATAGCGGCGGGCTTCATCTATCTTGCCGGACCTGAGCGCCTCGAACGCCAGCTGACCTTCGACATCAGATTTCGTCCCCGTGGCGGGAGCCAACGATGAAGGTCCATTCGTAGTAAACCTCTGAGCGAGTGCGATATGCGGCCCCAAAAGGGCGCATGAAAAACTCGCGATCACGATGAACCTCGTATGCGCTCTCATATCAGCTGAGGCTACCAACGACTTGTCCGAACAGCGTCGCCGAGGTCGCCCTTTCGACTTTCACCAAAACTAAATCGCCAGGCTTGTATTGCCCCGCCTGGAAAACGACAGTCTTATTCGTGTCCGTACGACCACTCATTTGAAGTTCGGACTTCTTGCTCGGCCCGTCAACCATGACATTCATAGTATTCCCGACCAGCGATTCATTCACCTCGCCGGAGATCTTCTGCTGAAGGGAAATTATTTCGCTGAGACGGCGGGCCTTCACTTCTTCCGGAATGTCATCGCCAAGCCTGTACGCCGGCGTGCCCTCGCGGGGCGAATACTTGAACATGTAGGCACCGTCATATCTGACTTCTTCCATCAGACTCAATGTCTCCTTGTGCTCGCCTTCACTCTCGGTTGGAAAGCCTGATATTATGTCCGTGGATAGCGCGACACCAGGGATCCGCGACCTGATTTTACTTACGAGGGCGAGATAGTGCTCTCTCGTGTAGGTCCGGTTCATCGCTTCAAGAACCCTGGTCGATCCCGACTGGACCGGGAGATGTATATAGTTGCACAGATTATCGTGAGCCGCTATCGAGTCAATCAGCTTGTCCGACAAATCCTGAGGATGGGACGTCGTAAAGCGGACACGAAGGCCCGGATCGACGTCGGCCACGGCGGAAAGCAAGTCCGCGAAGTCATGGCCGCTATCTATATATGAGTTTACATTCTGACCGAGGAGAGTAATCTCACGGAAGCCCTGCTTCACAAGCTGTTCCACTTCGGCGACAACACTTGTAAGCGTGCGGCTCCGCTCCCGTCCTCGCGTGAAGGGAACGATGCAGAACGTACAAAACTTGTCGCACCCGCGCATTACCGAAATCCACGCGGAGATTCCTTCGCTTCTGAAAGGCGTAACATCGTCATAAGTTTCGGTTCTCGAAAGACGAACCCCTATTCCCTGCGAGCCGGTAAAGGCGCCGTCGACAAGGTCTGGAAGCTTCCGGTATTCATCGGGCCCGACCACAATGTCCACGTTGTGCCTTTGCATCAGACTTGAACGCAGACGCTCCGCCATGCAGCCGAGCACACCGACGACGAGCTCAGGCTTTTCAGCCATCTGTTTCCTGATAACGTTGAGCCTTTGGTGGATTTTCTCCTCCGCATGCTCGCGAACGCTGCAGGTGTTCAACAGCACGACGTCCGCCTCATCTATAGCCTGCGTGGGGGAGTAACCGCTCTTGTTCAAAATACCGAGCACAATTTCAGTGTCGGCGAGGTTCATTTGACAACCGTACGTCTCCACGTAAACTCGTCGGCCCGAAAACTCTTGAACTGATCTATCTAGGATATCCATTTGCGCCAATTTGTCACTATTGAGTGTAAATTCGTCAATAATTTAGTTTTGAGAAGAGGAATAAGCAATCCATGGAAAAATGAAACACAAAAGTGGGCCAATTCGCCTCAAAAGAAAGATCTCAAAGACTTAAAAGCCCACGTCGGGGAGTAACTCCCCCCACGATTCAGTTTTACAATTCATTAAGCCGTGAGCAAGGTTGCCGGTCATCGGACTTGACGGGTTATGCCACGCAAAACGCGCCGAAAAATAGATACGCATAACGTTTGAATTTTGACGGCAGTTCGATATTTTACTAAAAATTCAGGAGTATTAGTGAAAATTGCTGTCCTGTTGGGTGGCAGCTCGCCGGAACGATTGGTTTCGATATCTTCCGGCAGAGGAGTCATAAACGCGCTCCGCGAACTGGGACACGACGTGGTGGCAATTGATCCCTCGCTCGGCCCCGATCAGATTTCCGAATCAGAATTACTGTCTCAGGCTGTTGGCGCAAACCCGCCCACGACGGAATTTTTGAGCAGGCTTTCTCATAAGAATTACCTGGCAACGGTCGAATCAAAGCTCTTCGACGATGTCGGCCTCGCGTTCATTATTCTCCACGGGAAATGGGGAGAAGATGGGATCGTGCAATCGCTGCTCGAATTGCGGGAAGTCCCCTACACCGGCTCCGGCGTCATGGCAAGCGCGATCGCGATGGACAAGGTGATGTCCAAGAAGCTCTTCGTGCACCATGGCACACCGACCGCCGATTGGTACGACTATAAGGTTAACTCCAGGCGCCGTCCGGATTCGGTGAAACAGGAAATAGCCAAGCTCGGCTATCCAAGCGTCGTGAAGCCGAACGATCAGGGATCATCCGTTGCCATTTCGATCGTCAACGCTGAAAAGGAACTTGACGCCGCGCTTGACGAGGCAGAAAAATTCTCGGACGTCGTCCTCGTTGAGAAGTTCATAAAGGGAGCGGAGCTCACCGTTGGAATACTTGGAGACCAACCTCTCCCGGTAATAGAGATCAGGCCCCACGGCGGATTCTACGATTATCACCACAAATACACGAAGGGTATGACCGATTATCTCGTCCCCGCGCCCATTGAAAAGTCTTTCGCGCTGAAGCTGCAGGAGATGTCGGTAAAGACATTCGCGTCACTGGGTTGCAAGACATTCGGCAGAGTCGATTTCAGAATCGGCGCAGATGGAACTCCCTATTGTCTCGAAGTGAACACCATACCGGGGATGACGGAAACAAGTCTCGTCCCGAAGGCTGCCGCGGCGGCGGGAATCAGCTTCAAGGACCTCATCGGAAAAATCATAGAACTGAGTATCAAGGGAAAATGAAGCTTTTCAACTTCAGGAAATTTCTGAAAGAGCTCTCGCGCAAGAACGCGATTATCCTCCTCATAATTTCCCTGGGGCTTGTCTACATGCTGTTTGATCAGAAGGGGCTCATCCAGAGGCTTCGCCTCGCCGGCGAAAAGGCGTCGCTGGAAAACCGCATCGAACTGCTCCAGAAGCAGAACGCGTCGATGCAGACGGAAATCACAAAACTGCAAACCAGCGACAAGGAAATTGAACGTATAGCCCGGGAGAAGTATTTTATGCACAGGAATGGTGAAGAAGTCATCAAAGTCGAGCCGAAGTGACCCGCGCGAATTGAACCGCGCATCATCGGGCTTATTCTCCCCCCCAAAGTCAGCAATTCCTCTTGCCGAAAGAATTCGTCCACAGAAATTCGAGGACTTCGTCGGGCAGAAGCATCTTGTCGGGGAGAGCGGAACACTCAAGAAAATGATCGATGGCGGCAATATTCGGTCGATGATTCTCTGGGGACCTCCAGGCACCGGCAAGACGACACTCGCGCGTCTAGTCGCATCGAGATTGCAGGCGGACTTCTACCAGATCAACGCGGTCTCTTCCGGAGTTCAGGAATTGCGCGAGATTATATCCACGGCGCGAAATTCGCTCGAAGTCGGACGCCGAACCATACTTTTTATCGACGAAATTCACCGCTTCAACAAGGCGCAACAAGACGCGCTCCTTGAAAGCGTGGAGAACGGGTCGGTGATACTTATCGGCGCGACGACTGAAAATCCCTCCTTCGAAGTCATATCCCCGCTTCTATCGCGCAGCCAGGTATATGTACTCGAGACGCTTGGCGAAGATGACCTGAAGGAGATCCTGAGACAGGCGATCTCACATGACGAAGTAATCGCAAAGATGCGCGGTGATGAAAAGGAGGAAGAGATCATCTCGTCCGACGCGGAAGAAGAAATGGTAAGCCTCAGCGGCGGAGACGCGAGAGTAATGCTCAACGCGCTTGAAGTCGCAATCGATCTTGCCGGCAAGCAGCACCCGCTTCGGTTGACTCTTGAGACTGTCCGCGAAGCTTACCAGATCAGGCACTACAGGTATGACAGGACGGGCGAAGAACATTACAATACAATATCCGCGTTCATAAAGAGCGTTCGCGGGAGCGATCCGGACGCGGCGGTGTATTACCTCGCGAGGATGCTCGAAGCCGGTGAAGATCCAAAGTTCATCGCTAGGCGACTCATCATCCTCGCGTCTGAAGACATCGGAAACGCGGAGCCGTACGCGTTGACGCTCGCGACCGCGTGTTTCACCGCTGTGGATTACATAGGCATGCCGGAGGCGCGCATCGTCCTCGCGCAGGCGACGACGTACCTTTCGAGCTGTCCGAAAAGCAACGCGTCTTACCTCTCCATCGAGAAGGCTGCCGGAGACGTTCGCGAGAAGCCTTACCTACCGGTTCCCCTTCATTTGCGAAACGCGCCGACTAAACTTATGAAGGAGCTCGGATATCACAAGGATTACAAATACTCCCACGATTTCGACGATCACTTTGTGGAACAACAATATCTGCCCGACGTACTAAAGGACAGAATTTATTACGATCCCTCCGAAATCGGTAGAGAAGCGACATTGAAGAAATATCTCGATTCAATCTGGAAAAAAAGGAAAAAGTAGCGTCTCGCGAAAATGGCGGACCTCGGAAAGAAAGAGCCAAATGAACTACATAATCGGAATAGACCTCGGAGGGACCTACATCAAGGCCGGCTCCGTGTCGAAAGAGGGAAAACTACTGAAGGAAGTCTCATTGCCGTCTCAGGGAGAGATCGGTCCACAGGCTGTAGTAAGCCAGATAGCGAAAGCTGTCGACGATTTGAGGAGTCAACACGGTGGTGACAAGCTTCTCGGCGTCGGGATCGGCTCGCCGGGCATCGTCGACCTCGACGGCGGAACGGTTAAATATCCGCCCAACCTTGCAAACTGGAAAGTCTTCAGGCTCGGCGAAGAGGTATCGAAAAAGATCGGAGTCCGTGCCGAAGTCGAGAACGACGCGAACGCCGCCGCGGTCGGAGAACAGAAATTCGGCGCAGGCAAAGGTCTGAATAACTTCATTATGATAACTCTCGGCACGGGTGTGGGCGGAGGTTTCATCGTCGACGGAAAAGTCTTCCGCGGCGAGACCGGCGGCGCCGGTGAGCTCGGACATACAACAATCAACATGGACGGACCTCAGTGCGGATGCGGCAACCGCGGATGCGTCGAGGCATACGTGGGACAGCGACATCTTTCCCGCCGAGTCGCCGAACAACTGAAAAGCCACCCCGAGTCTCTCATCAATAAGCTCATTACAGGTGACCCTGAGAAACTTGAGCCAAAGGTCATCAGCGAGGCCGCGGATCGCGGCGATAAATTCGCGCTCGCCGTCTGGCAGGAAGTAGGAACGTACGTCGGGACGGCGGTGGCGTCGACATTCAATCTGTTTGACATTGGAACTCTCATAATCGGAGGCGGAGTCGCGAAGGCGGGGCGGCCGTTGTTCGACTCGATCGAGGCGACAATTGAAGAGCGAGTGCTCTCGTCATTGAAGCCGCGCGTGAAGGTAATGAAAGCCCAACTCGAAAACTCTGCGGGCGTCCTTGGCGCGGCAGCCCTGATCGCCGAGTGATATTGCCATCTACCGGAGGACCGGTTCGCTGATTGCTGGTATGCCGTGAAATACACATTAGCCATATTAATTGCCCTTTTCTGCGTCCCAGTTCTCCACGCCGCCGACGGATCTCACGAAAGCTTACCCGGGCAAAAAGCGGGAGGCTTTTCTCCTGACTCGACGCTGAACGATACTTCCCGAACGCGATCGGGGCTTCTTGCCGATTCGGCGTCCGCTTCCGACACGACCGCGGCGCCGGATACATCGGCGACAAACACCGGCATCGACACGGTCGTCACGTACAGCGCGACGGACTCTATAGTCTACTCGATCTCGAACAGGGAGATGAAGCTGTACAAGAAGGGCAACATGCAGTACAGGGACTTCAAGCTCGACGCCGGACACATCGCGATCAACTGGGACAACGCGATACTCACGGCCGAGGGAGTCAAGGACACCGCCGACAAGATCGTCGAGCAGCCAATCTTCACGGACGCCGGAGAGACTTACGACGGCTCTCACGTCTCGTATGATTTCAGAAGTAAGAAAGGGACGGTTTCCGTCGCGAACACGACCATCGACAAGGGCCATTACCATGGTCAGCTCATCAAGAAGTATTCGAAGGACGTCCTGTATATAAAGAACGGGAGGTTCACCACCTGCGACAAGAATCCGCCCGATTACTATTTTCAGAGTTCTAAAATGAAACTGCTAGTCGGCAACGAGATAATTGCCGAGCCGATCGTCATGTATATCGACGGTGTTCCGGTTTTCGCGCTGCCGTTCGGCGTATTCCCAGCGAAGTCCGGAAGGCGCAGCGGGTTGATCACGCCATCCTTCGGTCAGAGCGCAAACTATGGTAGATACCTTTCACATTTCGGTTACTTCTGGGCGATCAACGATTACATGGATTTGACAACGACCGCCGATTGGTGGACGAGGGGAAAGTACGACATAAAGACCGGCCTCCGCTACGACGTCCGATATCAGTTCAACGGAAGCATCTACGCTTCCTACGCGTATCAGGCCACAGGACAGCCTGGAGATCCCGGCAGAACGGTGCAGACGAACTGGGATCTATCCATCAACCATCAGCAGACAATCGATCCGAACACGCAGCTGACCGCGAGCGTAAGGATGAGTTCGCAGAATTACTTTCAGAACACCGCGCTAAGCTATGGCGAACTCCTTCAACAGAACCTCGTGTCGGACGTGACATTGTACAAGAGCTGGCAGGGTTCAGGTAATTCATTGTCGCTCAACCTCCATAGGGATCAAAACCTGCAAAACGGCTCGATCACGGCAAACCTGCCGACTATCACCTTCTCGCACAGTCAGAGCTATCCTTTCAGACCCGCGGCGGACGCGAACAAGCCGCTCGACCAGCTCGCGTGGTACGAACTGATCGGATTTTCTTATAACGGGCAGTTCGAGAACAACACGTCCAAGCTCTACGATACGACTTCATCCACGGGGTTTGACAAGTTCAGCACGTACGGCCTGGATCATTCCATCACCATCAACGCTTCGCCGAAGATCGGTTACTTCACCTTCTCTCCGTTTGTCTCCGTATCGGACATGATGTACCCCTCGCGCACGCTGCTCCATGTTGTCCCGAGCTCGACGGGGCAGGACAGTCTTGTCGGCGAAAAACAGCACGGGTTCTACAATATCGGCTACTTCAACACCGGCGTGTCTGTGAGTACAAGGCTTTTCGGACTGATGAACCCGAACATATTCGGCATCACCGCGTTCAGGCACACACTTCAGCCGAGCGTCACGGTAAGTTATCAGCCGGACTTCTCGAAGCCATTCTGGGATTATTACGGCCACTATTACACTCTAAACGACAGCCAGGTCGCATACAGTTACTTCGGCGGCAACGAGTATCTTTTCGGCGGCGCGCCTCAGGGAGCTTTCGGCGGGATGACATTCTCCGTAAACAACAACTTCGAAGCGAAGGTCAAATCGAGCGATACTTCTCAGACCGAGCAGAAGCTGCAACTCTTGAACTTAGGCCTCAGCATGTCCTACAACTTCCTCGCTCAAGGTTACAATCTTCCACTGTCAGATCTTAGCGTCACGTACCGCACGAACGTGGCAGGTAAAGTAGATATAGGCGGCAGCAGCAGTTTCAGCTTTTACCAATACGACTACGCCGAGCAAAGGAGAATCAACAAGATTCTTCTCGCCGAGGGAAAACTTCCCGACATGACCAACTTCAGCCTGAGTCTATCTACCGCATTCCATGGACAGCGGACGCAAAGCAGCTCGGGCGGTCAGCAACAACATTCCCAGGATTCGCTTCAGGCCGAGCAGAGATACAACTCCTTTTACCAGCAAATTCAGCCGCCGGACCTGAGCATTCCGTGGAATCTGAACCTCAGCCTCAATTTCGGAATAAGCAAGCCCACGCCGGTTTACGTGAATAAATACGCCAGCCTTCAATTCAACCTTGGCTTCAATCTGACGCAGAATTGGAAGATCGGGTTCACAGGAGGCTATGATTTCATACAGCATGACCTCGTCGTCCCGACGGTGACGGTTTACAGAGATCTGGACTGCTGGGAGATGACGCTCGCGTGGAACCCGATCGGGTACTTACGGGGTTTTAATCTTGAAATTAGGATAAAAGCTCCGCAACTTAGAGACATAAAAATAACGAAGAGAGAGTACCAAAATATTGGATTCTGATATAAAAGTCCGGCGCGCGAAGGTCGGAGATGTCCATCAAATCGTCGCACTAATAAATTCATACGCTGAAAAAGGGGAAATGCTTTACAGGTCGCAGAGCCAGGTCCTGCAGCAGGTCAGGAACTACTTCGTCATGGTAACCCCCGGCATGAATTCCTCCGATGGGCAATCCACGGAAGAGACCGTTCTCGCTTGCGGCTCGCTGGACATCACATGGAACGATCTCGCGGAACTCCGCTCACTTGCCGTCAGCGACAAGGTCCAGGGAAAAGGAGTCGGCACCAAGGTCGTCGAGGCGCTCATGGACGACGCCGTCGAGCTCGGACTGAAGCACGTCTTCGCTCTCACCTACAAGCCGCATTTCTTCGAGAGGCTCGGATTCAGGATAATCGATAAGCAGCAGCTCCCGCACAAGGTGTGGAACATCTGCATCGACTGCCTGAAGTTTCCCGTCTGCGATGAAGTAGCGATGCAGATCGAAGTCGAAGAGTGGGCCGGGAAGCGAGCGAGGGCGGAAGTGAAGTAGAAACCGCCTGGCGTCGGCTTGAAACCGCCCCCGGAGATACGGACTGAAAGTCCACGTTGGGAGATTGAGCCACAAAGAAGGCAACGGACAGACAAAGACCGCGAAGAAGAGTGCCGTTCCCACAGCATTATTTCCTCAGCAAACTGGTATCTCCTCCTTTGTTCACTTTGCGGTTATGCTTTTCGGCCAGGTTTCCAGGCGGTTCCGCGAACTCACCCGCTACTTCGCTCCCATTCTTCTGGCCTTCCTTGTTGTTGCTGCTTTGGCCGGCGCCGCGCGCTGGGCCGCGGTCTTAGCAGTTCGGACGGTTATGCCGAGCTTTTCCAGAAGATTCTTCTTTTCGCTCAAAGCCACCCTAGCGATCTTCAAATACTGAGATATCCAGTCGTTAAGCCTTTTCATCGCGGCATTGGCGTCCGAAGTCGCTTGTTGGTTGGCTCCCTTCGCCGCTTCCTGAACATCGTCGGCGTCGTCATAAGCCTTGATCCTGGCGCGTTCCTGAGCGAGCTTCGCGTCGTCGTAACCGCGGGTCGACAGCTTCTCCCTAATCTCCGTATCGCCGGAGGCGTTATCGAAGAGTATATATGCCGCCGATAAGAAGGCCGCGATTGTTCTCGGCATCGGGCGGTCCAGGCCGAGTTTCGCCAGTGACCCCTTGTCGTTCTGGAGTAGTGCCTTCGCGACGACGGACAACCTTTGGTAGGCAGTCGTGGCATCCTTCTCGGCCTTTCGAACGTCGTCCGTAGCTTTTGACTGGGCGCCAGCGGCGGCAACACCAGAGGCTACAGCGGCATCTGCGTCGTTGTAGTAAGTCCAGCCGGTAGCCATTGTTGTTTCGTTGTAACCGAAAGCAGCTACAGCGGATTGGATCTCGTTATCGCCAGCGGTGTTAGTGAGGGCGATTTTCGCCCGCTTCAGTTGCTCTGCAGTCGAGTTCTTCGGCCTTCTTGTCATGTTTTTCCCCTTTTCTTTTGTTGATGTTTGGGCCCCTTTACCGGGGCGTTTTCAATCAAAAGACTTTATCGGATATTGCAATTGCAAAGACCTCCGTCGGAGCGGCCCGGGAATCTCGTCGAAAAAAGAGGAACTTTGAAAGATTTCGCGCCTGGTACCTCCAGAGCGCGCGCCGGAGGAGGCGTTACGGCTCCTCCCCGATGCAGGAAGGCTGCTTCAGGCTGCAAAACGGTTGCTCCCTGTTACTACGGGACGGCTCCCGCCCACGCCAAAATTGCTTCCCGTTACGTCGAAGCAACTTCCTGCTGCCCAGAGGCTGCTTCCTCCTGGACCGTGATTGCTTCGCGTAACATCAAGACTGCTTCCAGTTGCAGAGACGCTGCTTCTCGTTACATCAGGACTTCTCCCCGCGGCGGAGAAAATGCTTCCCATCGTCACGCTCCTGCTTCGAGTTCAATAAACACATCGTGTGGGTTCTCGGGCATATTGTGCCGGTCTGTTGTACTTCTGAAGAGATCACCTCGGAAAGTGCTACACCCTCTTTATTCCATGGTCCGTCCGCTGGGACTAATCTGGCTCATTTCCGGATTAAACGCAAGTGGGCAATCGAGTAGGAGGCGGGATTACTCCCGCCGTCCTCTCACACCACGGTACGAACGGTTCCGTATACGGCGGTTCGTGAAAGATTCCGGATTTTGAGCATTGTGTCGAGGAGCGAGACGAGTCCCATCC
>JAJYRM010000008.1 GCA_021794075.1 Bacteroidota bacterium
GCTGCTTAGGTTCACGAGGGCGATGGGAGCCGCGAACGCATATGACGAAGCGCTCAGCGCGGCGGCGATAATCATAAAAGAAGAGTCGAAGGCAAACGCGGTGGAATTCTTCGCCTTCGACCAGAACTCTCAGCAGCTGACTTTCAGATTCTCGATGCCCGAGAAGCGGCCCACGGCGGGTGGGGAATTCCTCAACGCGCTCGCGGGCCAATTCACGGGTGAAGCAAGCGCGCGACGAAGTTATGCCGTCATGCAGGAAATTTACGGCAACAGGAGAATGGTAGTGATGTTGCCGGTATCGGCAGGCGACTTTCTCCTCGGGCTCCTGCTCCTCGCGTATCCATCCGTTCCATTGAGAGAAAGTAGCGTCGTGGATCTCCAGGAGGAGAGCATGAGCATACTCCTCGCCATGGTGGATCAACTCGGCTACGGGCTCATGAAATTTCTTCTACAGGGAGAGGTCACTTCCAGAGAGCATTATATTTCGATGCTGACCGATAACTCGGCGGATGCGATAATCGGACTCGACGTGGCCGGAAAGATTGTCTCCTGGAACAAAGGGGCGGCTCTCCTCTTCGGCGTCGAACCCGACCAGGCCACCGGTCGGCCGTTTTCAATTCTCCTTCCGCAAGAAAAGAGACTGATCGGTGATGATGAGGTGATTCTCAAGAGGATCCACGATGAAGGGTCGGTGAAAAACTTCGAGCTGGATTGTGAAACTGTTTCAGGACAGAGGATCATGGTAAGCCTCACCGGAACTGTGCTCAAGGACGAAGAGGGAACGTTCATAGGGACTGCTCTCATCATGCGGGACGTGACTCAGCTCAAGCAGTACGAGATGGAATTGCGACAGACAGAGAAGCTTTCATTTATCGGCCAGATCTCGACAGGAATCGCGCACGAGATAGGAACCCCTCTGAACATAATACTGGGGAATGCCGAGTACCTGATGATGGATATGAAGGCCGGCGACAGGGACTACGACGAGCTCAAGATGATCATCGGAGAGACGAACAGGATCGCGAAGCTTATTCAGCAGCTTCTTGATTTCGCCCGACCAAAACGAATGAGATCGAAACCGGTGATGCTGAACACTGAAATAGTGGGCGTCCTTCAGCTTTTGAAGAACCAGCTCGAAAAATCGTCCATCAAGCTTACGCTGGATTTACATGACGGACCCCCTTACGTGTTCGGCGATCCATCGCAACTCCAGGAAGTCTTTGTGAATCTAATAGTGAACGCGATTCACTCGATGGAAAAAGGAGGAGGGCTCACCATATCGACCACCGTGAACAGCGCGGCGGATGGCGGCACATTAGAAGTGGCGATCGCTGATAGTGGTTGCGGGATACCCGAAGAAAATCTCCAGAAGATATTCAATCCATTCTTCACGACTAAAGAGGTCGGCAAGGGAACCGGTCTCGGTCTGGCAATAGCCCAAAGGATCGTACAGGACCACAAAGGAACAATTTCGGTGGAAAGCACCGTCGGCAAGGGAACCATTTTCAGGTTGTCGTTCCCGATATATGCCGCCGAGGCTGCGCCGACAGAAAAGCCATAGGTTTAAACAAATTAGACTCAACGGATTGCGTGACACACCGTAGAGATAAAAGCGGAATCGAATATGAGAGCAGACATTTCAATACTGGCAGTTGATGATGACGTAAATATGCTCGCGATGCTCGAGAAATTTCTCAAGCGAGCGGGCTACACCGTGGAAACGATCTCCGACAGCGTGAAGGCCATGACACTCGTCGAGGACAAAAACTATGATATCGTGATTACCGATATCCAAATGCCTCGGGCATCGGGAATGGACCTTCTTAAAAGGGTGAAAGATCTTCAGAAAGACACGATGGTTATCATGATAACTGCGTTCGGGTCGGTTGATTCCGCTGTCAACGCGATGAAGGCCGGCGCTTATGACTACGTCAGCAAGCCATTCAATATCGACGAGATCCTCGCGCTGCTCGAGCGCGCGACGCAGCAGCGGAGACTTCAAAGGGAAGTGGAACTCCTGAGACAGGAGGTCGAGCACAAGTATTCTTTTTCCAACATCATCGGCAAAAGCAAGCCGATGCAGGATACCTTCTCGCTTATTCAGCGGATCTCTCACGCGAGAAGCAACGTCCTCATAACAGGACGATCCGGAACGGGAAAAGAGCTTATCGCGAAAGCAATACATTACAATAGCGACCGCAAGACCATGCCACTCGTTACCGTGAACTGCAGCGCTATCCCGGAGTCGCTCCTGGAGAGCGAGCTTTTCGGGCACGAGAAGGGCGCTTATACGGGGGCGATCACATCGAGACGCGGCCTCTTTGAGACTGCAAACGGCGGCACGCTTTTCCTCGACGAGATTGGCGACATGCCGCTCGGCTCACAGGCGAAACTCCTGAGAGTCGTCGAGACCGGCGAAGTTCGTCCCGTAGGCAGCGACGACATCAAGAAGGTGGACGTGCGCGTGATCGCCGCTACGCACCGCGACCTTAAAGAGATGGTGAAGCACGATCAGTTCAGGGAAGATCTCTTTTACAGGCTCAACGTTATTTCCATACACGTGCCAGATCTCAAAGACAGAACTGAAGACATACAGATTTTGACCGAGCACTTCCTTAAAAAGTACGGAGAGCAGTTCGGTAAACAGAATGTCCAGATAACACATGAGGCAATGGCGTGTTTGATGAGATACTCCTGGCCAGGAAACGTGCGCGAGCTCGAAAATGTGATTGAGCGAAGCATAGCTCTCGCCGGAGGAGACGTCATCGACTGCAAAGATCTCCCGGAGCATCTTTTCCAGATGAAGTCGACGGATCTCATAGACGATCTGGCGTCGGACAACATGCCGCTTTCCGAAGTCGAAAAGCGATATATCGTGAAGGTGCTTCAGAGGACTAACTGGCACCAGTCAAAGGCCGCCCAAATACTCGGTATCGACAGGAAAACTCTTTACAGAAAGATCAAAGAGTACAACCTGATGCAAGGATAGCGTGAGGCGCGGACTGAGGGTCAGCCTTCAGTAGGCTTCGTGATCCGAAATCGGTTTGGCGCAACATGATTTTGCTGCCCATCCGGGCTGCAATGCGGGATCTAAGTCAGATCGATGGATGAATCGGTGGATGTAACTAGCGATCGGAGCCCGGTTTGCTCGTGGTGACTTCGATCTCGTCGTACCTCTGTACCCTATAAATAATCGTCGAGGCCATCCAGCTTATCACGAAGATTCCGATTATAAAATATCCCATCATTCCGAAGTCCCCGCTTAAACGACCGACGCCCGTCCAAAACCATCCCCTTAGTCGAAGTTTATCGCCGATAATGTTGAACACTTCTATACCACCGACGAGAAGCGCGACGAGGACGGAAACGAAAGTGATCGTGAGGTTGTAGTACAGTTTTCTCAGCGGCTTGACGTAAGCCCATCCGTACGCGGCAAGCATAAGAACGCCGTCTGTCGTGTCTACGAGCGACATACCAGCGGTAAAAAGCGCGGGGAAAATCAGTATTGACCACACTGGCAAACCCTTCGTCGCCTCGGTTGCGGTTATGCCGAGGAGCCCGATTTCCGTGGCCGTGTCGAAGCCGAGCCCGAATAGAAAGCCGAGGGGGTACATGTGCCAGCTTTCGCTGGTCATTTTATAGAACGGTCTGAAAATTCTCGACATCAGTCCGCGCCGCCCGAGAAGATCATCGAGAGTCTGTTCGTCGTACGCGCCGCCGCTTTTCACTTTCCTGAAAGCTTTTAAGACATCTCTCAAAATGAACATGTTAAGGAGCGCGATCAGGAAGAGGAAGCCCGCGGAAACAAGCGTCCCGATGATCCCCCCGATATGTTGGAATTGCGGAAAGTTTTTCTGAATCGCCGTCGCGGTTATCGCTATCGCCACCGACGCGAGGACGACGACCGTCGAGTGCCCGAGTGAAAAAAAGAATCCCACCCCGGCGGGCCTTTTCCCATCCTGCATGAGCTTACGAGTCACGTTATCGATGGCGGCGATGTGGTCTGCGTCAACCGCATGGCGCAATCCGAAACTGTAGGCTATCACTGAAGTGCCGATCAGCAGTGGAAAACCGCTGAACATGGATATCGCGATCGCCCAAACTAAAAGATTGACAGAGATGAGAAACAGATAGAGTCCGAAAACTCTTCGGCGCGTTCCCGCGAACTTGTTCCCGAAAACGTCTGTGAGACGTGTCATCATTTTACAATCAGTCCCGCGAATTTTATCTCTGCCCTGCACATCTCTTTAGGTCTATTATCGATATTAGGTGATGAAAATTCAAGATAGCGGATCGGTGAAGGATAAAATTCTTCAATGAATGACGGATTGGAAATCAAATCTGAACGTGTTGATCTTGCCGCTTAACGCCGGCCGGTAACTTTTTCAATCGCGCTTCCGTATGGCTAAGATGTCAATCAAGAAGAGGTCAGGGCAATGTTGGATCGTGCAATTAGTTTCAATTTCTTCCGGGAAGCTCCTTTTTGGTTAATTGCAATTTCCCTGTTTTCTTATGCCGGGACCGCGAACTCTTATAATTCCAAAAACCCAGAGACTTTCCGTTTGACCGCGACGCAGATCGACCGAGAAATAGTCTTGACTGGGAAGCTCTCAGATCCAATCTGGAAAACCGCTACGCCGGTGGAACTTAATTATGAAATCCAGCCCGGAGAAAACTTACCCGCGCGCCAGAAGACGCTTGTGTATGTTCTGTTAAGTTCGTCCAGACTGTACATTGGATTTCGTGCGTTTGACGACAAACCTGCCTCGATAAGGTCCCACATAGCCGATCGAGACAAGATGACAGACGATGATTTCGTCGGCGTGATTCTCGACACGTACGGCACCATGCAAAGCGGATACGAATTCATGGCAAACAGCTACGGAAGCCAATTCGACGCGATGCGAACCAGCAACAATGAGGACGCGAGTTTTGATTGCGTGTGGTACTCGGCGGGGAACGTTGATGATTCAGGCTACACCGTAGAAATCGCTATACCTTTCAATAGCCTCCGACTTCCGTCGGACGGCAAACAACATTGGATCGCCGAGTTCTTGCGCAACATGCCGCGGGACAGCCGCTATCAAATAACATGGACACCTATTGACCGCAACAATCCGTGTCTCCTCTGCCAGGGTGGAACGATCGAAGGTATAGGAGGAATTGCCGCTTCGAATAACCTCGAGCTTCTCCCTTATGCAATGGCGGCTCAGACGGGCAATGTGGAGGACGCAGAAGATCCCAATTCCAATTTCATTGGTGGTCCATTCAAAGGAAGGGCTGGAATCGGTTTGAAGTACGCGCCATCTTCGAACCTGGTACTCGGGGCAGTGGTGAATCCTGATTTCAGTCAGATTGAATCCGATGCGACTCAGATCAGCGTCAATAACACTTTCTCCATATTCTATCCTGAAAAGAGACCGTTCTTTCTGGAGGGCGCCGAACTCTTCGGGACTCTGGCGAGCGCCTTTTATTCGAGAATGATAAACAATCCGCTGGCCGCATCGAAGGTGACTCAGAAATCCGGATCGTTTTCCGTCGCTTATCTCGTTGCCTATGACAGGGAATCGCCCTTCATCGTTCCGGGCGAAGAGGGGAGCGATTTTGTCGGAACTTCTGAAAAATCACTCAGCAATGTCGTCCGTGCCAAGTATGATTTCGGCAGTGAGTCTTTCATAGGCGGGCTTTTCACTTCAAGGAATTTCACTGCCGCCCACAACTATGTTGGTGGAGTCGACTGGAACGTACTGTTTCTGGGAAACTTTTATTTCGTGGGACAGGCGCTTGTGTCTGACACGAAGGAGCTGAACGCACTTTCGATTTTCGATGATCAGCGGCGCTACGGCGCGACGAGGTATACCGCGGCTTTCGACGGGGAAAGCTTCGGTGGGCGTGGCATGCAGGTCGACTTGAAGCGTAATGCCCGCGACTATTCTTTCGACCTTCAATACTCTTCAGTGTCGCCAACCTTTCAAGCTCAGGATGGGTTTGTGACTTCGACGAACAACCGGTACCTCTCTTACTGGCAGGGCTATTGGCTGTATCCTCAGAATTCATTCATTGAGAATGCCTCCCTCCAAACTTCCTCGGGGCTGCATTTCAACGATACGGGTTTCCTGAAAGAGAAGTGGACAATGTTTGGGGTTCAACTGCAGCTGAAAGGCCAGACCTACGTTTGGATAGATTACTTCCCCCTGAATGACGAGATCTTCCATAGTGTTGGATTCAGCAGGATATATCGCACAGAGTTCACTATTAACTCTAATCCATTCAGCGAACTTTCGATATATTTCAACGGATCGATAGGAAGGTTCGTCTATCGAGAAGATGTGCCTGATCGTGGGAGAGGAAACAACTTTTCGCTTGAAGTCGTCCTGAAGCCTACCGACAAATTGACGGTGGACGTGTCGTATTCAAAATCGCGGCTTTGGTCAATGGACAATGCCCATCTCTTCTACGACGGCTACATAAGCCGCGGGGTCGTAGCTTATCAATTCTTTCAGCAGTTGTTTGTTAGGTTGACGGGTCAGTACGATCAGTTCGCCAAGAAAATCCAGATTGATCCGCTCATAAGTTACAAACTGAGTCCTTTTACGGTTTTTTACGCCGGGTCCAATCATGGATTCACGAAATACTCCCTGCCATATGGGGTTCAAAGGACCGAGCAGCAGTTCTTTGTGAAAGTCCAATACCTCTGGCAGAGTTGAGTTCTCCGCAGGCTGATTTCAAGGAGGGCGAAGGAGGCAGCGAACTTGCCTGGATTGGCAAGGGGGTCGCGCAAAGAAATAGAGTGGACGTCCTTCCTGAGAGTCTGCTGGCGACAGGACGGGGAGAAGATTTGCACGAGTTTGGCGTGGCTTCTTAGGGGAGTCTGATCTTGGGCGGCATCGATCTTGCTATCGGATCAGAAGCCGGATTAGCGGTTCATCATGCTGTTGACATTCATTATGGAATTACCGAGATTTTTTATGTAGTAAAAGTTGCATCGACACAAGCCTGGATACTCCGGACTAAAGAGTGTTGCAGCGTTCCATGCGATGCTCTATTCACATACCCGTCTGATACCAGCGTTGCTTCGGGCAGCGGCAGGAGTGGTACTGATATCGATGTCGATCTATAACGACTTGACGATCATGGTATCAAAGAAGGGAGGGTACGAAATGGAAGCCAAAAACCTGGCGATACTAAGGAACGAAATCTTCACCCGGGTTAGGTCAATACTATACGAACGGTATGGGGAGTTCGTGCCTGACCCGCTGATTGAGAACGAATCGCAGGGGGAGACTGTTGTAAAGGCCATCAAGCGCGTCGAATCATTCAAGGCAGACGAGGATTTACTCGACTTATTCGAGGCGCTTGAGAAAGTTTTTTCGGGACGATACGGCTATTGCCTGTTTTGCAGGAAGGAAATAGAATTCTCGAAACTAATGAGAAACCCGCTGGCGAAGTTTTGCGATAGCTGCGAGCGCATACTGAACCCGAATTACGTTACGGGAGACGCGCAATCGGACGAAAAGCTTTAGCTCCATGCGTGGGAAATCGTCGTCATGGATTGGGCTGTTTCATTATTCTGCAGAACGAATCCGCGCGCGCTAGTGAACTGGTACAGCCGGCATCAGCGCCGAGGTGAGCGCGGACGCGATTTCATCGAGTGGCAGGACAGCGTCTGCAAGTTCAGCATCCACTATAGATTTCGGCATGCCGTAAACCACGGAAGTCTCCTCGTCCTGCGCGATAATTCTACCGCCCGATTCCTTTATCAATCTCGCCCCCTCGAGTCCGTCGTGACCCATCCCGGTCATCACCGCCGCGAGCACGCGTCCCCCGAACACTTCGTTCGCTGATGAGAACATTACATCAACTGAAGGGCGATGGAGCGTGTCGCCCGGATCTTTCGAGATGACAATCTTCGGAAGACCGCCGGTTCTTGTGAACTTCATATGAAGCCCGCCGGGCGCGATGTATACTTTTCCGCTGCTCAAATTCATACCGTCTTCCGCTTCGCATACCTCCAGCCGGCTGATCGAGTCGAGTCTTTCCGCGAGTGATTTTGTAAACTGCGGCGGCATATGCTGAACGATCGCGACGGGGACGGGGAAATCCACAGGAAGCGAAGGAATGACTTTCTGGAGAGAGAACGGCCCGCCCGTGGAAATGCCGATGGTGACGATCTGGGTGCCGGATGTCTTCAGCTGCGACGGTCTGGGAAAATTCGATATCCTGTTTGTAAGATGCGTCGAGAATTGTCCGAACCTGCTTCGCGTGATCGCCTTTACTTTTGAAATAAGCTCGCCCTTGATCTTTGTGATATCCAGCGAGACATATGAGAGTTGCTTCGGTATGAAATCCACTGCTCCCGCCGAGAGCGCGTCTATTGTCGCGCGGGCGCCTTCGACGGTGAGAGAGCTAACCATGAGGACAGGAAGAGGGTTTTCGCGCATGATCTTCTTTAGCGCGGTGATCCCGTCCATCCGGGGCATCTCGACATCGAGAGTCATTAAATCAGGATGGAGCAGCTTCACTTTCTCAATCGCGTCGATCCCATCCCTCGCGGTACCGACAACATCTATTTCTGGATCGTCTCCAAGCATCATGGATATAGCCTTGCGCATGAACGCGGAGTCATCGACAACGAGCACTCTGATCGTAGACATTTCAGGCTCTCGCTTCGCTCGTTGTGGCGGCCTTTGTCGATTTCTCGACGAGACGCAAAAGCTCGCCCGCATCGATTATCATGATTACTCTGCCGTCGCCCAATATCGTGGAACCTGCTATTCCGGGAATGTTCTTCAGGTAAGCGCCGAGAGGCTTTATCACGATTTCTTTCTGACCAATCAGCCGGTCAACCACAATTCCGAATTTCTTGTTTGCCACACCGACGACGACGGTGTAAAACGCCTTGACACCCGTGTCTCTTCCTGGAACATTGAGTATTTCTGAAATGTCAACAAGCGGCAGGACCGTCTCCCGCAATCTGATCACTTCACGACCGTTTACCGTTGAGACTTCGGAGCGGGAAGTGCGGACAACTTCGAGAACCGAGCTTAAAGGTACGGCAAAAGTTTCGCCTCCGACCCCGACAAGGAGCCCCTGGATGATTGCCAGCGTGAGAGGGAGTTTCAGCGTAAATCTTGTCCCTTTGCCCACTTCGGATTCAACAGTGATTATGCCGTTCAATTTGGTGATGTTTGTCTTCACTACATCCATGCCCACCCCGCGTCCGGAGACGCTGCTCACTCTTTGAGCGGTGCTGAAGCCGGGTAGGAAAATCAGGCCATAGGTATCCTCTGTCTTCATGTCGTGCGCTTCTTCCGGCGTGATGATCCCTTTTTCAATCGCCTTCTGTTTGAGTTTCTCCGGATCAATTCCGGCGCCGTCGTCCCTCACTTCAATTATAACATGATTACCCTCGTGTCCCGCTGAAAGGCTTATTGTTCCTTGCCGCGTCTTGCCCGATTTTTCCCTGACGTCTGCGGATTCAACTCCATGATCGGCGGCGTTCCTGATCAAATGCACGAGCGGGTCGCTGATTTCTTCGATAATCGATTTGTCGAGTTCGGTTTCCTCACCGCTGATAACGAGGCTTATCTCCTTGGAAAATTCGCGGGCGATGTCGCGCACGAGTCTTGGAAACCTGTTGAAGACCCTCCCTATCTGGACCATCCTCGTTTTCATTACAGCTGTCTGAAGTTCCGTCGTAATAAAATCTATCTGTGCCGCCGTGTCATTAAGTTGATGAGAGAAGTCTTCGCGGCCATCCTCGTTCCTGTCGAGGGAGACAATCTGGGAAAGCCGGTTCCTGCCGAGCACCAGCTCTCCGACGAGATTCATGAGATGGTCGAGTCGTTGAACATCAACCCTTATCGTAGTGTCGGTGATATTCTTCTCGCTCTTCGGTGGCTGCAAGTGTTGTGGCTGCGTTCCTTGCTCGGTCTGATGAGATTCGCTTGGCCTTGGGGAAGAGGTATCTTCAAGTGTCTCGGCTGCCGGTTCCTGTTTCGCGGCCTGCGATGCAGAAGGGATGTCTTTGGCCTCGCTTGGTTCAGTTTTCGCGGCAGGCTGGCTGGAAGGGAGTTCTCCTTTAGAAAGGATCTCCAGCTTCTTTATCGTCGGGGTGAGATCGATGTCGCTGATGTTCTGGTCTACAACTTGTTTCAACAAGACCTTCATCAGGTCGAAAGCTTCAAGCATCACGTCGAGCATCGCGGGCTGGAAGGAAATTTCGCCTCGTCGCATCTTATTTAATACGTCTTCGAACCTGTGCGCGAGAACGCTCATCTGTTCGAAGCTGAGGAAGCCTGCGGTTCCTTTTACGGTATGTACGGCGCGGAAGATGGAGTTAATGAGCTCTTTGTCATCCGGTCTCTTTTCAATCTCAAGGAGCTCATTGTCGAGCTTTTCAAATATTTCGTTGGTCTCTACGATAAAGCTCTCTACAATTTCCTTCATATCGTCCGAGAACATCGCGTGCTGCGCCATTTCGATTCAAGCCCCCTTACCGAACAATTTGTCTATTTCATCCTGTGATGTGTGGCCGGAACCGGTCTTGCTGGGCGGAGCCTTAGGAGGCGTCGTATCTCCAACTGACTGCACAACATGGTCCGCATCCCGCTGCGCGTTTCCGGATCTGTCGTACGTTGCGAGAGGATCAAATGTCCGCCCGTCCACTTTCTCGATTTCAGAGATTAGATCTGCCCCGGATATCTTGAATCTGTCGATAAGGTTAGCCAGCCTGTCCTGCACTGACTGAATCAAGTGGTTGACCGACGCGATTTGTTGAGAGGTGATATCCTGCACCTGGAGTGAGATCATTATGTCATTGGCCTTGTTGCGTATGTCCTGGAGACTGTCCTGAAGTCCGCCGGCGTTGGACCTGAGGGCCCTGATGTGATAGTCCTTCTGCTCATGTATTTCCGTGAGCTTTGCGAGCAGCTCGGAGTTACTCCCCTTCAGGGACGATTTCAGCATCTTGAGTTCCTGTTCGTCCAGGCTCTCTACCGCAGCCAGGTCGTTCGTAGCGGTCTGGAAATGGGAACCGATGGCGTTAAGCTTGGAGAGAACGCCGTCGAGGTTGTCCAGTATTTCAGTCGTGGCAAGCTCAGTCGCTTGTGTGACCTTGTTGAGCTGAGAAGATGCGCGCGGCATTTTGTTCGCGCTTTCATAAATTGATTCGTTTATTTCTTCGAGCACGGGAACTATGTCGTTGACGAAGTAAAATAGTTCTTCCAGAAACGGTATTACTCTTTGACCGAATATGAAGAGCGCGCGCAGCTCATTTATTTTGTCCAGGATTCCACCGAGATTTTTGGTGTTCATGATTCCCCTCTATAAAGTCGTTTTCAAGATTTGGTCGATTTTTTCTTTCAACACCTGAGGAGTAAACGGTTTCACAACATAGTTGTTTACTCTGGCCTGCAAAGCTTCCATCACGTCTTCTTTCATTCCTCTGGTGGTGACCATAAGGATGGGCAGGTTGAGGAACTGGTCGTCCGAGCGCACGGCTTTCGTGAATTCCAACCCGCTCATGTTCGGCATGTTCCAATCTGTGATCACAAAGTCGATCTTATCCACATAGAGTTTCGTTAGCGCATCCTTACCGTCTTCAGCTTCGACTATATCATCATAGCCGATCCCCTTGAGGGCATTGTTGACGATCCGACGCATCGTCTGAGAGTCGTCAACTACGAGGAATTTCATGGGCGTTCTCCTTAGTTAATGTATTTTGCAACTTCGTATTGAATTCTTTTTTGATCGAATGGTTTAACGATATAAGAGTTGGCTCCCAGCTGCATGCCCGTCTCGACATCGTTTTCGTTGCTCAAGGAAGACAGAATTATGACGGGCACGTCCGAATACTCGCTGTCTTCGCGCAAGGCCTTGAGAAATTCGAAACCATCCATGTTAGGCATGTTCAGGTCTGTGATGACGAGGTCGACCTTGTTTTGCGAGAGTTTCTCGAGCGCGTCCATGCCGTCTCTCGCAGCGACTACGAGGAGGCCGAGGGACCGCAGAGCGAAGACCAAAAATTTCCTGACTGATTCGGAATCGTCGACTATCATTACAACTTTTTTCACTTCACCTCACTCCTTTCGATACGCGATTGCTTTCTCGAAGTGCACGGGCTTCAACGCCTGAGATAAGCCGTATAGAGTCTCCGAGTAACCGACAAAGAAGTAGCCTCCCTTGTTTAGGCTGTTATATACTGATGAGACCACGCTCTCTTTTGAATTGTAATCGAAGTAGATCAATACGTTCGCGGCGATGACTACATCGAAGTCCCTCATCAGTCTCATTGAGGCCTTGTCGAAGAGATTGAGCTGTCTGTACTCGACCATCTTCTTGACTTCTTCGCCCAGAAAGTACTTGTCGCCCTCGTGCTTGAAGTACTTGTGTCTGTATTCCATAGGTATGTTGCGTATCGAGTATTCCTTATAGATGCCCCTCTTTGCAACATCGAGGACCTGTGTGTTTATATCGGTGCCGACGATTTCAAACTTAATCGCCGGAAAACGCGGCTGGAATTTCTCTCTTATGATTAGGGCCAGAGTGTAAGGTTCTTCCCCCGACGAAGCGGCAGCGCTCCAGAGCCGTATTCGATTAATGCCATTCTGCCTGCGCTGCATGATGAGCTGCGGGAGGATGTGATTTTCTATAGCGGCGAACTGCGGCTCATTCCTGAAGAAGAAGGTCTCGTTAATTGTGATGTTGTTAATAAGGTGTGGGAGCTCACTGGATCCGGAGCCGTTCATCAACGCCCGGTAATAGTCTTCGAATGAGCCGATGCCGAGCGCGGAGAGCCTTCGATTTACGCGGCTTTCGAGAAGATACTTCTTGTTGTCGGCGAAGAAGATGCCGGTCCGCTCATATATGTACGTCCGCAGCCGTCTGAACAAATCTTCCGCCAGGGAGATGCTTTGAGAATGAATAGTATTTGGAGATGAAAAGTAACTCATCGGCCTGGTCTAATTCCTCCGGCTCGAGGTTAATTGAGTTACCAGAATTATTGCCGCTGATCTTATCTCCACGTCGTCATCGCTCGTCAGCATGTCGAGCTCTTTCTCAAACAAACGCGGGCCGAGTTTCGCCGCCAATTCGATTGCTAGCATTTTGACGGCAGTCTCGGGGTCTGCGAGACTTGCTCTGACCAACTCTTGCGCCCAGACATTTCCATACGCGAAACATTTGCTAAGGGCGATGATTCGTGTCTCGACATCCAGTTCGCTCAGGTGTTTGCCGATGAACGCGGCTATCGCGCGCGTCTCGTTGTTGTCCGGGAAACCGAAGCCTGTGTCGCTGAGGTTTTGAATCAATAGCACAACCATCTTTATCGTTGGCAAAGGATTGTCGGCTGCCAGAGCCTGTGTCAGCGCGATCTTGACCGATTTCTGAGCCTGCGCGGTGAGAACCGGCAAAATGGCCGAGTCTATAGAATCGGCTTTCCCAATGTGGCTTATTAGGGCGGCAAGAACTTCGTCGTCCACAAGACACGCGAGTCCGCGAACGGCAGCCCTGACGTATGTGGGGTCAGGGTCATCCAACATATCGAGCAGGTCAGGCTTAAGTGATGCGGGCATCTTCTCCGATTTATCCGCCGATTCGAAAAGGACAACGAGTGAATGAAGAATTACAGGCTTTGCCAGCCCTGAGACCTGGTTCAGCTTTTCCAGAAGGATGTCGGTCGTCTCACGGTCCTTGCGAGAGGAGAGCGCGTCGGCGGCCGCAAGCTGAACAATCGGGTCGTTATCCGAAAGAGCTTTAACAAAAAACTTAAGGTCCGAGTCGCCCTGGATCTTGGCCGCCGCGCTTACAATATTGGGCCTCGCGTATTCGGCTTCGTCGTACAACTCGAGGAGTTCACTAACGTATTGGTTGGCGTGGAGAGCACCGAGCGCGTCTACCGAAGCGCATACCACGTTCTGATCGGTATCACGCAAGTGAGCCGCAATTTTCTCCACGCTTTCGGGGGCGGCCGGGAGCTGGGCGAGGATATCGATCGCGAATTTTCTTACATCCTTATCGGCGGAATCGATGTAGGGAAGGAGCGCGTTGACCGCCACCCCCTGCATCCTGACGAGCGCATCCCCCGCGAGGTTCCTCACGGCGATATTCATGCTTTGTATATGAGAAGCGGTCAACGAAGCTGCCTTTTCGTTGAGACAGAGCACGAGGACATGCGAAGCAGCTTCCCTAACTCCTCGGTCCGGGTCTGTCAGAAGATATGCTGCGGCTTCTATAACCCGATCATCCTCTGAGTAGTCGTACAATGCTTCGAGCGCGTTCCTTTTACCCGAAGGATCCTGCGTGTGCAGCTGTTCGATCAATTCGTCAATCATAATAGCTCACAAGTTCCTGGTACGGATTATTTCATTTCTCAACTCTTCGAAAGTAGTGTTGCTGTAGCTCCTTTTTAGGGGAACCCTGACACCGTTTATTTCGGCTACGACGCTCTGATGAATGATCCCGAGCACCGTCAGTTTCGGGCATTTCTTGCGGCTCATCGCGAGTACCGATTCCTGCTTCTTCGCGGAAAGCTCCTTCACCAGATCGTTTTGGCGGCGGAGTTTTTCCTGCAGGAGCTTGAGCTGCTCGACTTTCTCGTAAGTAAAATTGTTACCGTCGATTCTCTCCCTGACCAGGATATAGACGTCGTTCTTCAGTTGATCGATAACTTTTGACTGTAGCTGAATTTCTCGGTCAATGGCGATCGCGTTCTCCCTCTGGAGTTCGGCAATGCCGACTTTCACCCTCGTGGTTGAATAATGTTCTCCACCGATCGTTTGAGCTTCGATTGCTTCGCCGGCGGCCACAGTGCCTCCCATAATTGTGGCATTAGTGGCAATAATTTTCTCGGAGGCGATTAGATGTGCGTTCACGCATTCTTTTCCTATAGTTATCGAACCTTCAGCCTCTATCATCTGGTTTAAAACGACATTGACCGCTACAATTCCGGCAGCTCTAATCAGGCCATCGCCGCGGCCGACGAAACTTCCTTCAACGGTAACGTTCCCTCCAGCTACAATCTTGGCGTCCTCCACAGATCCTTCGACATGAAGGTCATGACGGATCCTCAGGCTGCCGCTTCCTTTTATGTCGCCGGTAACGTGTAATGAGCCGGCACACTCCAGCTCGCCGTCAGAATAGTCGATATCACCGTGTACCATGTGTTGTGGAACTATCTCCACACTTGCGGGGCCCGCGTTAAGGTAGCCGTCTGCCGCGGCTTCGAGGATTATCTTAGTTTCAGTCTCGACGCGTTTTATCTCTGGGCCCGTGAAGATGTTGCAGGCCTTTCCTTCATCGGGTTGCACTTTTCTGCCGAAGACATCTACCCCGACAATCCCGGAGGAAGGCTTGTATATTTCGCCTATTGTATCTTCAGTGTAGACGTTCGTGATCTCAAGTTTCTTTTCGCCTTCAGAGCGGGGACGAGCCTCCAATGGCTTATAGTAGCCATCGTTGCCGTCGGAATGCCTGGAGCCGCGCGCGACCAGAGTTCTCACTCCGACGTTTTTGATTGCGGCGAGCGCGGCGTTCAAATCGACCCCGTAGACAATGCCGTTGGCTTCCAGGAGCGCCTGTATATCAGACAATTCCAGCCCATTTTGCTCTGCGGTTGCATAGGTTTCGTAGCAGTCGCCAGATATGTCAAGCTTGATGCGCGTGCTTGCGACTTCCACTTTTGTCCGACCTCCGCGATCATCTTCCGGTTGGCTCATAATACTTGCATCCCTCGCGTTGAAAACGCGGGCACCATTGTCCTTGCGGACTGGGCCTTTGTCGCATTTTGCCCGTGCGTAGCATTCGGGTTGATCGGCTGGTTGCCAGGATATCTCCCGCTTTCGTCGAATTTGAAATTTGTGGTGAGACTTTGTAACTCTCCGGTGAGTCGGGTTAGATCTTCTGTCGCCATCGCTATCTGGGCAATCCCTTTTGCCGATTCTGTCGAAACCGTCGAAATCGATTCCACATTCTGTGAGATTTGTTCGCTGGTCGAAGACTGTTCTTCGCTCGCGGCGGCGATCTGCATCATCATGTCTACGACATTGTCCGTATTGCTCACGATGTTCTTTAGTGATTCGCCCGCTTTGTCCGCGAGTCTTATCCCCTCCCCCACTTCGACGTTTCCGCGCTTCATGGATGCGACCGCCACGCTTGCCTCAGCCTGGACATTTTTAATCATCGCTGCGATTTGTTTGGTAGCTGTCGTTGTCCGCTCCGCGAGCTTTTTCACCTCGTCAGCGACAACGGCGAAACCTCGACCTTCTTCTCCCGCTCTCGCGGCCTCGATAGCAGCGTTGAGGGCGAGGAGATTGGTCTGATCCGCGATATCGTCTATGACCAGCACTATCTCTCCGATTTCCTGCGTCGCAGAGCCGAGCCGTTCCACCGTAGCGGCGGAGTTTTGAACCACTTCGGCGATTTCTCTTATCTTGAGCACCGTCTGGTCGACGATCTTGCTCCCTTCATTTGCGACGACGCCGTTCTTCTTCGCGATGTCGGCAGTCAGGGTAGCGTTCCTGGAATTTTCGATTACCGTCTTGGTCATTTCTTCCACTGCCGCCGCGACTTCACTCGTCTGGTTGGACTGTTCCTGAGCGCCCGCAGAGAGTTCCTCAGTCGAGCTGCTTATCTGGGACGAAGCGGTGGCAGCCGCGGCCGAAGTATCGGAAACCCGCCTAAGGGTATCTCTGAGACTAGCTATAGTCCTGTTGACCTCCATCCCGAGCTCATACAGTTGGCCGTCCTTTTCGATATCAACGCTTGTTGTCAAATCTCCAGCCGCTAGGGCTCTGATTGCTTCTTCGATTGGTCGCGTCTGCTCTTCGAGGTATCGCTTCTGCCGTTCAATGTTTTTCCTGAGGTCTATGAAAGTCAGAAATGCCCCCACGATCTCACCATTCGCCTTCCTAATGGGGCCCGAGCTCGCGATTACCGGCATAGACCCTCCTGCGTTGTTCCGAATATTGACTTCGTAAGCGGGAAGAGGCAGGCCTTGAAGCGCACTCCTTGTGGCGCGATCGCTGCCGAACAACTCAAGAACTTTCATCTTCCCGACGACATCCGCGGCCTTCACGCGCATCAGCTCACATGCCGCTTTGTTTATGAAAGTCAGGTTCGTGTCTCTGTCGGCCATGAAAAGAGGGCTTTCGATGCTGAGTTGTATGCTTCGTGAAATAGCGGCTTCATCCTTGACATGGGATGCGATCTTATGCAAAGATGCCGCAAGACACTTAAGTTCAGCCCCCGCCACGGAGCGCGGTTCTACATCGTAATCACCTACGGCAATCCTTTCCGCATCTTGGTCAAGCGCTTTGATTTGGGAGGAAACTCGTGCCGCAAATACGAATGCCAAGGCTACGAAACCTATGACTGAAATTACCATCATCGAAATGCCGTGATCGTATCCTGCCGCGAGGGAACCCCCAGCGACCAACAATGTACCCAGGACAACTTTCGTTGTGAGTTTCAGCTTTGCTGTCATACCCGACATGGTCCTTCTGCTTTCATTTTATTATTCGTTTCCAAGATTATACTTGCTGAACTGTTTCTCGATGCTTGCCCATTTTGAACCTTGTCGTTAAATGTTGAAGACGTTCGGTCAGTTCGTTAAGTTCTTCGGCGGCCCCCGCAATCGCGGCTATTTCGCTCGCTGATCCTGCAGAGACGGCGGATATTGATATAATGCTCCGTGAGAGCTGCTCGCTCGCGGTGGCCTGTTCCTGGTTTGCGGAAGCGATCAGGCTAAGTGTACCGACGATTCCTTCCGCGCTTAGGACCACGCGGTTTAATGATTCGCCTGCCGCATCCGCAAGCTTGATTCCCTCGTCGACTTCTCTGTTCCCATGTTCGATCGAGTTGACAGCGCTATCGGTGCCTTCCTGAACATCTTTTATTATGGAGGAAATTTTCTTCGTTGCCTGTGTTGTGCGTTCGGCGAGCTTTCTTATCTCGTCGGCGACGACGGCGAAGCCCCTTCCACCTTCGCCCGCCCTTGCGGCCTCGATGGCGGCGTTGAGTGCGAGGAGGTTTGTCTGGTCAGCTATCTCTTCTATGACCGAAGTGATTTCGCCGATTTGCCTCCCGAGGGCGCCGAGCCTGTTAATCGTACTCGATGATTGGCGGACTACATCCGCGATGCTCCTCATCTTGGAAACCGTTTCCCCAAATATCGCTCCGCCATTCCGGGCCGCGTCCCCATTCTCTCTCGCTACCTCCACGGCCTCGCCGGCTTTCGTGGAATTTTGTGCCGCGGTGGCACTCAGCCTTTCGATAGCGCCGGCGACTTCATTGGCTTGTGTTGATTGCTCCTGGGCGTTGGCCGCGAGTTCCTCCGCGGAGACGCTTATCTGGTTCGACGCACCCGCTGTCATCTCAACTGCGCGGGCTACCTGCTCGATTAAAATGTTGAAACTCTTCACAGACTCGTTGAAGCCGTTGAATAGCGTGCCTATCTCGTCTTCGTTTTCCACCGGGGCATGAACCGTCAAATCTCCGTCAGCTAGTTTTTCCATTTGACCAAGCAGCATGGCTATGCTGTCAGTCAGGTAAGACTTCTGCTCCTGTAGATTCTTCGATGTCTCCTTGATCTCTGTTATGTTCGTCAATACCTCGACGCCTCGTATTGTTTCACCTGCCGAATCCGTGACAGTGGAGGCATGGTACAGGACGGGGGCTTCGACTCCGTCAAGCTCCGCGATTGATTCACCGGAGATTTGCGAATGGTTGTTCCATGCCCTCGAAACCGGGCAGTCGCTTGTTCTACAGATGGGCAACTTGAAGACTTCGTAACACTTCTTTTTCTCTACGACGTCTTTGTACCTGTTGTGGCTTGCCTTTAGCGCGGCTGAATTCGCGAACTGGATAGTGTAATCCTTGTCAACCGCATAAACAGGATTTCCGACTTGATTCAAATAGCTGACCAACTTGGCAATGTCGACAGACATATCATTGAACGCCGCCGCCAACTCTCCAAACTCATCCTTAGATTCTATCTTGACCTGTGTGCCCCATTTGCCTCCCGAAATATCTTTCGTCGCGCCGGTAAGGGCCCTGAGAGGATTCACAAGCGATCTGTATGCCAGCACGCTCGCGATGACAGTGGCCAGGATGAGAACGCCGATTGCAGCCCACATCCTGTCTTTGATGGTTCTCTCGGCGTTGACGCCAGCCAAACCCGCGCGCAAGACCTCCTGTGTCTCATGGCCGCTTAATCCGGATAACTCGTTGTTCATTGCCGCAAAGTCGGAAAGGAGGCTGTCTCTGGTTGACACGAAACGCGCCGGATTCCTAAACCTGAGAGTCTTCAGGGAAGAGGGGTCAGCCGAGCGGATTTTGTTCCAGAGGGTCTCAATTGAACGGAGCGCCGTTCGGTCTCCTGTCATATTCCTTGCGATTACCTTTGTAAGAAAGGCAGCGAAGTCTGCCGACGACTCCAGGGCCTTGGATGGTTCTGCCACGCCGTATAGCACAAGCTTTTCTTCAGCGGCGGCTTTAATCGAAAGTGTATAGAGATAATTGAGATCGCGGCCGTCATTTGCCGCGGATCTGATCCCGGATGACGCAACTGAGGCATAATCGCTAACCTCGTTACCGATTATGATGCCCGAGACTATCAAAACCAACGTCGCTGTCCCAAAGGTGAGGAATATGCGCGTCGATAGATGTGTGTTATACAGCCACTTCACTTTTGCCCACCTCGCTGAGGAGATTAAACAGATTCCTTTTTACTTAGCATATGAAATGTTGTTCAAGCATTCGTTTCCATTTCGACTTCCGCTAGCTTCTCTTGCTCGTCGGAAGAGAGAACTTTGTTGAGATCGAGTAGTATGAGAAGTCTGTCCTGGAGCTTCGCCACGCCGGTGATGTAGCTTGAATTGATGCTCGTGGTCAATTCCGGCGGGGGCTCGATAACCGTCTTCTCGACTCGTATTACTTCCTTCACTTTGTCCACGAGAAAGCCGACGACTTTGTCGATAAGCTCGACAACGATTATCCTGGTGTCGTTGTCGCGGTCTTTCCGCGCCATGCCGAACCTTTTTCGGAGATCGATAACCGGTACTATTTTACCGCGAAGGTTGATTACCCCCTCGACAAATTCGGGTGATTTGGGAACACGTGTAATGTCCACGGTACGAATGATCTCCTGTACCTTCAGGATATCCACGCCGAATTCCTCGTTTTCAATGACGAAGCTTACCAGCTGGTATATGGTCTCGTTCAACTGGTTGCTGCTAACCGCGGTCATTTCTCATTTCCTCCTGGAACCGTTTGAGTTTGAACCGTTTGAATGTGATTCGGTCCTGTAAGCGCCCTTTGTGAGCGGAACGATCTTGCCATTTTCCCTGACTCCGAATGAACTCCTCTCGTCCAGGCTTGAAGCGAGATGGAAACGTTCGATAAGTTCGCGCAGATGTTCCGTCAGGCGGTTGAGATTTTCAGCCGTCCGAGCGAGGTCCACCGTTGCCGCTGAGACATGGCTGGACACTGTTGAAATGCTCTCGACGTTGTGTGAGATCTGCTCGCTGGCGGAGGATTGTTCTTCTCCGGCTGCGGCAATCTGGTTGATCATGCCGACGACGCCGTTTACGGAAGAAATTATTTCGGAGAGAGAGTCCGCCGCCTTGTCAGCAAGCTTCATTCCGTTCTCGGCTTCCGTGTTCCCTTCGGTCATTGCCAACACTACCTGAGTAGTCTCCTGCTGGATTCTCTTGATCATGCCGGCAATTTCCTTCGTCGCCGACGTCGTGCGCTCCGCGAGTTTTCTGACTTCGTCCGCAACTACCGCGAAACCGCGTCCTTGCTCGCCTGCTCTGGCTGCTTCGATAGCCGCGTTCAATGCCAGCAGATTTGTCTGATCGGCTATATCGTCAATGACCTGTATTATCTCGCCTATCTGAGCGCTCGATTTTCCGAGCGTGTCGACTATCTCGGCCGACCTTTTCACGAGCTTGGCGATCTTCGTCATGCCTTCAATAGTTTCCTGAAACACTTTTTCGCCCGCGTTGGCGAGATCGGATGCTTTCTTCGCCATACCCGCGGCTTCATTAGCGTTCTTCGAGGATTCTATGACGGTCTTGGACATTTGCTCGATGGCCGTTGCGACTTCGCGTGTCTGGTTCGCCTGCTCCGCCGCACCCGTGGACATTTCCTCGGCGGCAGACGAGATCTGGCCGGATGCTTCAGCTAATGAATTCCCCGCGTGATGGACCTCTCCGATTAACCCGTTGAGGTCGCGTATCATCTGATTGATTTTTCCCATCAGCGCCGCCACTTCATCGCTGTCTTCGATGGAGAGCTCTTTGGTAAGATCGCCTTTGGTTACTGCCTCCACGACGTCGGATATTCTCTCGAACTGTCTCTTGAGATAAACCTGTCTATCTTCGGACTCCTTCTGCATTGATTCAGCGAGCTTTCTGGCTTCCTCTGCCTGTTGAGTCTTTAAGTTCACCTCGTCGAGCGCTTTCTTACTGTTCTCGATCATTATGTTGAACGACGCGGCCAATTGACCGATCTCATCCCCCTGATTAATGTCGACCCTCACGTCGAAATTGCCCGCGGCAACCTTTTGAACGGATTGTTTGAGCGAATCCACAGGGAGAATCACCGTCTTGCGTACAAGGTACATCGCCACCAGGCCGAAGAAAGCAAACAGGAGAAACGTGAGAACAGATATTAGGACGCTGGTCGAGTTCTCGGAAGAGAGCGATTCAGAGGAGATCGCCACCGAAACGTAACCAAGAAGCTGGTGCGTCTTTTTGTTGTCGACTTTGATGGTCGAAATGACGACGGGGGTTCCATCGTCCATATTGGCGCTTTTGACTTTTCCCGCCATGGAAAGGGGATCTGTGTTGGAAATTCTAATTGAGCTGTAATCAAGCTGAGCAAGCGTTTGGCCGCTGGGCGTGAAGAATGACCCGGCAACTGCATCGCCTGTCCCGACGAGGTTCCTTAGCGCGTCTGACAAACCTGACGAATCGTTCATCATAAGGCTGAATTGTGATTGCGCGCCGACAGCTTGCGCCAGGAGGTTCGCTTTGTCTTTTAGTTGGTGCTCGGAGACGCCCACCGAATATCTTGAGTAAATGAATACGAGCGTCCAGGCAAATACGATAAACGCCGAGAGGAGAATAAAAAACTTTTGTCTCAGTTTAATGTTTGCGATCCGTTGGTTGGTGTTCATCTTAAATCCTCAGTTTGATGCCAAAACCTGTGTGACCGAAGCGTATTTCGCGGGGACCTTGAGTCCAAGAGCATTGAGAGTTTTTTGATTCACGTACAACTTCGTGTTGCCGCCGTCGGTGACTACCGCCGCGCAAGCCCCGGCCGAGACCCAGTCAGTATTCGGGGCGAAGAGAGGTATCCCCTGTAAGGTTGAATTCTTTATCAGATAGTCGCGGGCAATTGAACTGCCGAGCACTTGGCTATTTTGGATGACCCAGATCGCCTGCACATGATAGCTCCCAGTGAGGTCGCGGAATTGGGCCGCTACATCGGGAAGCGCTTCGACGTCTGCCAGAACGATCTTCACTCCAAAGGAGGCGGAAGCCCTCTTGACCTGGTTCAGCAGATCCCCATTGTTGTCGGCTGACTGTTTATACATCAGTCCGACGGTTGTCGCCTGGGGCAAGATTTGTTTTATCATAAATAATGATTGCAGCGGTGTGGCATTGGACTCCAAAGCCTCGGGTGTGCCGAAAAGAGCGGCCGATACCAATAGGACCAAGGAGAGCTGGACAGCGATCTTTTTTAGCAAGTGCATCTTTGCGCATCCTTTGTTTTCTTTTTAAAGCTATTTTCCTCGTTGTTAGTTTTTCTGAAGAGAATAGTCTCTCCAAGCCCTCTCGGTTTCTCATTTGCGAATATTATTGCGGTTAGGACTACAGGCGTAATCAAGCAACGTCGACGCTTCAATGAATTTTCTTGACGACTCTGTGAAAGATAGAGCCGGCCGAAACCGGTTTCCCGATAGTGTCATCGATTTCGTCACTCCCGGTATCAGTGCGCGTGTGGTTTCGGCAAAATCCGCAAACACAAGGTTTCGAAATATTCCCCGGTGACTTGAAGCCATCGGCTTTGTGCTGCGGTACATCAAGTACATTCTGTCTATACTCCTTCATGCTTTCACCCACAATCGCCGTGCCGCTCTCTTTCTTCGGATTTTAGATTGTTTTCAACAACGGCACTGTGATTCACCTTGTCAACGGCGGAATATTAGCCAGTGGTTTGAATAATAATCGCCAGCCGTGCGCGAAGCATCGTAGGGGATAAAGTGGTGTGTCTTTCGTCGAGGCGGTTGCCGGATGGTACGGCCTAGTCATCTGACTCGCGTCAGATCTCGGTCGATGTCCTGCCCTGGCGAATAGTGAACATCAATGGAGAATATTGCGCAAGCAGCAGGCGGATGTCTCAAATTTCTGCTCGGATTTGAGGATAAGAATTGGCACAGTCGTTGAACTACATGCGGAGAGCAAAGGAGCGTTGGTATGAGAAAATATTTGGTAATAGTTTCGCTGGTGGCTTTCTTTTCTACCTTGGCGGTGATTATCGCAGATGCTCAAAATGCCGAGGAGATAACTGGAGCAGTGGACGATGAGATGGACAATTATCTGGGAGTATGAACATGAAGATTGGTCTATTTGATAGGAGCAGACTTCCCCTTCTTGAGAAGGAGATGGAATTGTATGTGGCGAGAAACAAGGCGATCGCGAACAATATCGCGAATATTGCAACTCCAGGCTACAAGACTATTAACGTAACCTTCCGAAATGAGCTCGCGAATGCCATCGCCAATTCTACCAACGATGTCCAGCTTAGCGAGGAAGTAAAGCAGGTCGAGCCTACGATCCAGGTCGACAATAGCGGCTCGCTTGATAGCGGCGCGAACAACGTGAACATAGATCAGCAGATGGCCGATCTGGCTAAGAACCAGCTACAGTTTGAGCTGGCCGCTCGTCTGACGACCGACACGCTCACTTTGATAGACAAAAGCATAAACGGGATGTGATCATGAAGATTGGAGATATGTTTTCTGCGATTGACATCAGCGCGTCCGGCCTAGCCTTGCAACGCAAGAAAATGAACGCGATAGCGAGTAACCTCGCGAACGCGGATTCTATCGGACCGAATGGCCAGCCCTATCAAAGAGAAGTGGTCCTATCCACTCCCGGCGAGTCGATTGGTTTTAACCAGGAACTTGCCAATCAAATGATTCCAATGGAGACATCCGCCCCCGGTCAGACTCAACTTTCCAATTCGGATATGTCGGTTCCCGATTTCACGGTGAAGGAAGTCTCGAGTAAGGTGGTTAATGAGCCGACCGCCGTAAAGACGGTCTATGATCCTACAAGCCCGTATGCTAATTCCCAGGGATATGTCACGGAGCCGAAGATAAATGTGGTTACGGAAATGGTGGATATGATCACAACGACGCGCGAATACCAGGCGAACGTTACCGCCATACAGGCCTCAAAGAGTATTATAAAAGACTCAATCAACATCTGAGGAGAATTATGAAAGTTGGTTCTATTTCAAGTATGGGGTTTTCGCCGGTATCACAGAGAGAGCCGGCAAAAAGTTCAAGGGTGGCAGCTCCGGAACAAAAATCTCAGTCGACGGCGGGAGTCTCGCTTAGTCATGGCGGCTTGACAAATGCCGAGCGCGCGTTTTTTGCGAAACTGTTTCCGGAATCCTCGTCGCAAATACATGCCCATTCAACTTATTCGCCCAACGGTATTCATTCTTCCATGGAGCCCGGGCAAATCATAAATAGAAAGGTGTAGGATGCAGGTCAGTGAACTTCAGGCAGCGATAGGCAGATTGGCGCCTGATATTTCTGCTAACAAAAGCGCCAACGATGCGACAACAAGTTTTGGGGAAATGCTCGACGGCTTCGTCAATCATGTCAACGATCTTCAAAACAGCGCGAACACAGCCATGGACAAGATGGCGTCTGGCCAGCCGGCGGACGTCAACGAGGTCATGGTCGCCATGGAAAAGGCAAAGGTAAGCTTCGACATGCTTCTTCAGATCAGGAACAAGATGCTCGATGCTTACAAGCAGATTATGCAGATGCAGATGTGAGTCGCTGACAAATGGCAAATTCACCGTCGTCTTTTCCCGGCCAGTTCTCATCCATATTTAAGAAGCTGACTTTTCAGCAGAAGATAGGCATTGGTATCGCGGCCGTAGTCTCCGTGATCGCCGTTGTCATGCTGATAAACTGGGCAAACAAACCGACATACGGCGTGCTCTTCTCCAATCTGGAACCACAGGATGCCTCAAAGATAGTCGATAAGCTGAAATCCGCGGCGGTGCCCTACGAATTGGGCGACCAGGGCAAATCGATCCTGGTTCCTAAGAACAAGGTCTATGCGCTACGGCTGCAACTGGCCGGAGAGGGCCTCCCGAAATCAAGCATCGTCGGCTACGGAATTTTCGACAAGCCGACGTTTGGGATGACCGATTTCACTGAACGGGTGGACTACAAGAGGGCTCTGGAAGGAGAGTTAGAAAAGACGATACTTCAGCTTGACGAAGTTCAGGGAGCAAGCGTGCGTATCGTCATTCCGGAAAAGGCCCTGTTTCGCAGTCAACAACAGAAAACCACGGCGTCCGTCTTCCTCAAACTGAAACAAGGGGCGCACCTGAACGCGGAAGAAATAAACGGTATTCAGAATCTTGTTGCCGCGAGCATAGAAGGACTCAGTCCGGACAACGTTACAATAGTCGATTCAAAAGGAGACATGCTTTCAAGAAAAACTTCGGGCATTGATGCACTGACATCTTCGGAGTACGATCTTCAGACAAAAGTTGAGAACTATCTTGCCAACAAGGCCCAGAGCATGCTCGACGCCGTTCTCGGTCCAGGCAACGCGATAGTCAGGGTGAACGCCGATCTGGATTTTAACCAGGTGGAGAAGACTACGGAGCAATATGATCCGAACAGCGTTGTCCTCAGCGAGCAGACGATGCAGCAGCATTCGGCAGTCCCGGCAGACTCGCTCTCGAACAATTCCGGACAGACCAACGTCGTTACCAACTATGACGTTGGAAAGACAGTGGAGAAGCTGGTCGGCAGCGTCGGAAGCATAAAGAAGCTCTCCGTTGCGGTGCTGGTAAACGGGAAATTCACTGCCATAAATAAAGGGGGAGTGCAGACTATCGAGTATACTCCGCGAAGTCAGCAGGAGATATCCCAGCTTACGAACATCGTGGAGTCTGCCGTCGGATATGACGCGAACCGAGGAGACCAGGTCTCTCTTGTCAATATTCCCTTTGAAAACGGCAACCAGCAATACATGATGAAGCAGAAGCCCGGTCTCAATGTTCAGGATTACGCGGACAAATTTGTGATACTCGCCGCGATGATCGGGGCCATAGTGGTCTTTCTATCGATTTTCCGAAAACTTCGGAAGCAGGAAGCGGAACCTTTGAAGCAGGTAACGGTCTCCAGGCAGCCGAAACAAGCGCTTGCCGATGGTGAGAGGGCATCGCTCAACGCTCGGGATAGGGAGGATGTCGTCGAAAGTCTGCAGGCCGCCGAATATTCGGAGGAAATTCTTAGGGCTCAAAAGATCAGGGAGACCGTCGGAGAATACATACAGACAAAGCCGGTAGACGCGGCAAAATTATTGAAAGTTTGGCTAACGGATGGCGGTGAAAATGTCTAAAGAAGTTGCCCGTCAGATCACATTTGAACAGTTGACCGGAAGGCAGAAGGCCGCAGTCCTCATGATAGCTCTCGACGTGGAGAGCGCCGCCCATATTTTCAAACACCTTGACCAGGGAGAGATCGAGAGACTTACGGTCGAGATTACGAACATGCAGGGAGTTCATTCCAACGTAATCAACAAAGTGATGGAGGAATTCCAGCAGCTCAGCCTGGCCCAGGAGTATATCGTTAAAGGCGGCCTCGATTATGCCCAATCTGTCCTCGAGAAGGCTCTAGGTGCTATGAGGGCGGGCGAGATAATAGAGAAGGTAAAGGAACTCACGACCGTTAGGGGCTTTTCCGTCTTGAAAAAGGCGGAGCCGCGACAGTTGGCGAACTTTCTTCAAAAGGAACATCCCCAGACGATTGCCCTCATCCTCAGTCATCTCGCGTCCGAACTGGCAGCGGACGTGCTTGAAGCTTTCCCGGAGGATCTACGGGCTGATGTCGCTTTCAGGGTCACTACGCTTGGAAGGGTGGCGCCTTCGCTCGTGGGTGAAATCGAGAGTGTCGTGGATGAGGTAGCGGAAGAGGTAATAAATGAAAACAGTACCTCGACCGGTGGTGCGAAGGCGATGGCGGCCATACTGAACAAAGTCGGCGTTGTGCAGGCGAAATTCCTGATGACCGCGATCGAGCAGCGTGACCCGCAGGTTGCCACGGAGGTCAAGCGCCTGATGTTCATGTTTGAAGACATCCTTTACATCGATGACCGCAGCGTACAGCGGATACTTCGCGAGGTTGACAAGAAAGATCTTACCCTTGCGCTCAAGATCGCTGATGATAAACTCAAACAGAAGATATACGCGAATATGTCCGAGCGTGCGACGGAGATGATCAAGGAAGAGCTCCAATTCATGGGCCCTGTGAGACTACGGGATGTGGAATCCGCGCAGACGAGAATAGTCGATGTCATCCGCCAGCTGGAAGAAAACGAAGAGATTGTAATCGGAGGAAGAGGGAGCCCGGAGGATGTCTTTGTCTAGAGAGTCAGTGCAGGACGGCAAGCCGAATGTCATCAAGCTTCATTCTCGCTTTCATGATTTGAAGATCGTGGACTACAGAAGTGTGATTGAAGAAATAGTTGCCGACAAGAAGAATATTGTTAAAGTCGACGTTGAAGATATCGTCGGAAGTGCCCAGCCAATGATTGGCGAGCCGGTGGCGATAGACGTTGACGCGGGGCTCCAGGAGGCGGCTAAGAAAGCGGTAGCTGAAGCGTACGAAAAGGGATTTGAGGCCGGAAAGCTCGAAGCTTCCATCACGCTCCAGTCGGAATACGACCGCAAAGTGGGAGAGGTAACCGAGAATTTCCCATCCGTGCTTAGGGAGTTTGCAGCCGAGGTGGCAAGATTCAGTCAGGATTTTGATAGAGCCGTGGTGACGCTGGCTCTGGCGATAGCGAGAAGAATCGTCGCGAGAGAAATAGCGGAAGATGAAGGCGCCGTCCTTGCCAAATCGCGCGAAGCGATAAAGAAAATCATCGGCGTCGAGAAGATAAAGATTCACATCAATCCTTCCGATGAAGAATATATGAGGGAGCACAGGAACGACCTGAGCGCCTATGCCGACTCCGTGAAGGAGATTGTGATAGAAGCCGACGGCAAAGTTGAGCGTGGAGGATGTATCATCGAAAGCGAACTCGGTAATATAGACGCGAGGGTATCGACTCAATTTGAACTCATAGAAGAAGCCTTGTTAGGTTTAACCAAATAATGAGCGCAGCTTTTTCCGGAACGGACACTTACGTGGAACACATCGATAAGTATATCGACCAGCTTGAGAGACTCGACCTTGTCAAGGTGAACGGTCGTGTTTCGGAGGTAATTGGTCTGGTAATAGAGTCTGTCGGACCGACAAGCTCGCTTGGCGATGTGTGCAGCATAAAGTCACGAGACGGTGAAGAGCTCTGTATGTCCGAAGTGGTTGGCTTCAGGAGCAACAGGGTTTTATCCATGGTGCTGGGAAGCGCGTCGAGCATCGGTCCGGGAAGTGAAATTGTGGCTAGCGGCAAAACATTCTCCGTTGGTGTCGGCATGGATTTGCTGGGGAGAGTTTTGGACGGTCTTGGCAGGCCTATGGACGGTCTTGGCCCGGTCGATTTCGAGGAAATGCGCTCGATATATGCCGCTCCGCCAAATCCGCTTGAGAGGAAGAGAATCACGAAGCCGATTTCCAGTGGAATCCGCTCGATCGATTCACTCATCACGATGGGAAAAGGTCAGAGAATGGGAATCTTCGCCGGGAGCGGCGTGGGCAAAAGCGTCACTCTTGGCATGATTGCCAGAAACTCCAGCGCCGACGTGAACGTGATCGCTCTCGTTGGCGAACGCGGCAGGGAAGTAAGGGATTTTATAGAAAAAGAACTCGGCGAAGAAGGCCTGAAGAAAAGCGTTCTCGTGGTTGCCACGAGCGACCAGGCCTCTTTGATACGCGTCAAGTCTTCACTCATAGCCACAACGATCGCTGAATACTTCAGAGACAAGGGACTCGACGTACTCCTCATGATGGACTCCGTCACGCGCGTCGCGATGGCGCAAAGGGAAGTTGGACTGACGATCGGCGAACCGCCGACTACCAAAGGATATACTCCAAGCGTGTTCGCGTTACTTCCGAGGCTCCTCGAGCGCGCCGGTAACTCCCGAAAGGGAAGCATCACGGGTCTGTACACGGTTCTTGTCGAAGGCGACGATATGAACGAGCCGATAGCCGACGCAGCGAGATCGATACTCGACGGACATATCGTGCTGTCGAGGAAACTCGCTTCCTCCGGTCATTACCCGGCCGTCGACGTACTTGAAAGCGTCTCCCGCGTTATGCCCGACGTAACGACCAGAGACCACAGGAAAGCCTCCGGATATCTTCTGGATTTGCTCGCTACCTACCGGGAAGCCGAGGATCTTATCAACATAGGCGCGTACGTGAAGGGAAGCAGCCAGAAGATAGACAAAGCGGTCGCGATGATAGAGCCGATAAGGAAGTTTCTCAGACAGGGAATGGATGAGATTTCGACGTTGGATGATGCCTTGAGCCGGCTAATGGAATTGACCAAAGACTAGGATATGTGAGAGATGGCAAAATTTAAATTCAGACTGCAATCGTTGATCAAAGTTAAAGAGATACAGGAAAAGAAGGTGGAGCGGGAGCTTGCGACTATCAAGAACAACATACTGAAGGAGCAGGCCCGTCTCGATGATCTGAAGCACGAACACGAAAGACTTGTTTCGGCCTCTCCTGTCGAGGGCAAAGTGAGAGCCGCCGATATCGCTCTTCGCCAGGACTACATCCAAAAAATTTCCAGCCAGATACATTTCGAGAACACGAGAATCGTACTCCTGACTCAGTCGGAGAATAAGAAAATCGACGAAGTAATGGAAGTGAAGAAAGACAAGGAAGCCATCGAACGCCTGAGAGAAAAAAGGTTTGAAGAATACAAGAAAGACATTGAAAAAAAGGAGCAAGTGTTGATCGACGCGCTTGCCCAAAGGATTAGCGGCTGAAGATGAAGACTATAGTCGCGTATGTCCTTGGATTCTCGGTGACGTTCACTGTCATTGCCGGTGGAATGTACTTTTTGTCGGAAAAATACCCGTGGATGTTCGGGCAATCCGACGCGCAGACCGTGAAGAATGCCAGTGCTAAAGTTGCGGCAACCAATCCGGGTGGACTTGTGGGAATGAGCGGCGGGAGTGCCGGAGCCGATACTTCAAGCGGCGCGAACGAGACCGTTATCACGCTAAAGAAAATGCTTGCCGCCAAGAACGATACAATCGCGGTCAGGGACGATTCGATCAGGTCTCTGAGCAGGTCTCTCTCTCAACTTCAGATGAAAACTTCCGATGCTAGTAGTATGATTGCCCAGCTTCAAAGCGAAGTCAATTCCTGGAAAAGCAAAAAGAAGGCGGACCTTGCGTCTGCTTATAACGACATGGATCCGGCCATTGCGGCGAAAATTATGACAAACCTCGACGACCGTGATATCATTTTCATTTTATCGACAATACAGAAGAAACAGGCAGGAAAAATTCTTGGAGATCTTGATCCTACCAGGGCCGCGAAACTGATGATGAGTCTTAATACCACCAAATGACGCAGGCAATCCAGATATTGGGCTCAAACGCCTCTGGTCCATCGACGACAGGCGGAGCGCAGCCGACAGGTTCGGCTTCCCCTGTCAATGCGCTGGGATTCAACGCGTTGATGGAAATCTTGGCGTCGCTACTGATGGTCAATGGAGGCGCTCAAACTACTTCAGCGCAAAGCTATCCTGCCGCAGCCCAATCAGCGGATCCATTGTCACAGACCACTTCTTCCTCAGGGACTTCATCCGGAAATTCAGGCGTCACATTACTTGAGCAATTGACCTCCATTTTATCCGGAAGTGGGCAATCTAAACAGGGAAAAGATTCCGCGAGCAATTCGCAGACTGCGGCGCAGTATTCGCTCGCAGGATTGGCTATCGCTCCGGCTTATCCGAGTATGGCGCCGACTCAAACAGACCTGCCGAACAACCCGCAGCTCGCTTTGACTGGTATTACGACCGCGATGCTGTCGCAGGTTGAGAAAGAGCTTGCCTCGCTCGTGGAGACTAATCAACTCTCCGCGACGCAAGGAAGTTCATCGGCGATCGTCGGTGATATCGCCCAGCCGAACGCGAACTCAGGAAGCAACACGGCTAATCCTGCCAGCACGAACGAGCAGTCAGCGGTTTCTCCAGCGACCGAAAAGGAATTAGCGAATTTATTGTCGATAGCCTCGGGAAGTGCGCCAGGCCCTAAGGCGCTTAAGGAGTTGAACGCCATATTAGCTGGCGTGAACGGCGGCGACGCAGTTTCTATGCAGGATATTCTTCAGAGATTAGAGGCATCGGCCAAGCTTGCCGCATCCGCGCAACCTTCACAGCCGGTATCGCAAGGGTATGCAGTCGCTCCTTCTACTGGCACTGCCTCTGCGCAAGTCCTCGGTTTTCCTCAGCAACCGACGATTAATATCAACAACGCGAATCAGCAAGGTGTTGGTGCGCCGGTGCCGTCTCCTCAAGGCAACGGGACGACCGCCTCCGCTCAACAAAGCAATGTGACAACGGCCTCAGTTGCTTCACCGGTGTCCGCAATGACGGCGGCCACGATTGAATCCGCCGCCACACAGGGTAACGCGACCGCCTCGTTAAGTGCCGGAGCTGCTTCAGCTTCTCCGCAAGCGAATACGGCGAATCAGGGTTCAAATCTGTCAGCCGCCGCGACGCAGCCTCAGATTGGACAAATCCAGGCGACTGCCACGGAGCAGGGAAATCAGAGCACCGCGGGCTCAGGTAAAGACTCCGCGGATTTACTGAAAGCGGATGCATCGCAGGCGTATATTGCGGCTTCCGGTCAGCAGAAAGTGAGTACCACATTCCAGCAGACATTGTCGGAAGTGGCTCAGAACCGGCCCACGACTCTTGTGAAGCCAGACGCGCTCCAGCTTGCCCAAAACATGGTTAGGGAAGTCAGGCTGATGGCGCAGCAAGGCAAGACGGTTGTAAACATGAAGCTTGAGCCTGAATCACTCGGATCTGTTACGCTCCAGGTGTCAAGCGAAGGGGGTAAGATCAGCGCGCAGTTCAACGTGAAGACAGCGGATGCCAGAGCTTACCTGGAAGCAAACGTTCCTGAGATAAGGCAGGCGCTAGAAACCAACGGTGTGTCGGTATCTCATCTTGGAGTGAACCTATCGGGTGGTGAATTGCCCGCGGGAAATCAGCAGTTTGGTTATCAACCGAAGAGGCAGCGGACCAGATATTACAGCAATCAGGGTATCGCCGCGATTTCAATAGCCGCGCCCGAGACATCAAGGACCTTCGGCTACAATACCATGGAAATGCAACTATAGGTGAACTATGCAACTAAATGACATAACGTCCGCTTTGCCAACCGCAAATGCGACTACGTCGGGAACGACGGCTACTACTTCTTCTTCCTCCAGCCAGTCGTCTTCGGGTACCGGCACCTCTCAGACGCTTAATGAGCAGGATTTTCTGCAGATGTTGGTGACTGAACTTCAGAACCAGGATCCGACGAATCCTCTCCAGAGTACAGCCCTGGCGGCACAACTGGCGCAGTTCAGCTCCGTAAGTGAGCTGCAGACCCTGAACACGAACGTCCAGAATTCGACGAACGCGAATCTCGTCATGACCCAGTCTATCAGCAACACAATGGCAGCGACATTGATCGGGAAGAAGGTTCAGGTGAATACCTCACAAATCAATTATGATGGCACGACCAACCCGACGCTCGGGTTTACGCTGCCTAGCAGCGCTGCGGATGTTAAGGTAAACATTCTGAACTCCAACGGGACAGTAATCAGGACGATCGATGAAGGACCGATGGCGAGCGGCGACCAGACCATGACGTGGGATGGAAAAGACAGCTCCGGAAATCAGGTCCCTTCTGGCGCGTATTCGTTCTCTGTTAGTGCCGCCGACTCACAGGGGAATCAAATCACTCCTTCGCTCTATGTCCTTGGCACTGTCCAGGGAGTTAAGTTCGGTTCCAACGGCGCTTCACTTCTTGTTGACGGAACGCAAGTCGACCTCTCAAGCGTCCAGGAAATCTTCTGAGGCTGAAGATGCAGGAAGTCAACGGAGTCAAAATCCCCTTTGTACCTCTTGGAGGTGTTGATGGCTTAAAGTCGACACCTCAGATCGCGACGCCGGAAGGGAAAACGTTTGATGAAGTCCTCAGGGGTGAACTGGAGGGACTTAAGTTCTCTCATCACGCCCAGACAAGGTTGGAATCGAGAAACATCCAGCTTTCAAGCGAAGACTTAAAACAGCTCTCCGACGCGGTCAACCAGGCGGGACAGAAAGGCGCGCAGGATTCTCTGGTAGTAATGAAGAATGTAGCATTCATCGTCAATGTCAAGAATCGCACTGTCGTAACGGCAGTTGACGGTGAAAACCTGAACAACAATTTGTTTACAAACATCGACAGTGCAGTTCTAATTAATAAATAACAAAGGGCTGGCCTCCCGGTTCCGAGCTTTCGGAATCCGGAGAAGCCCCTCTGAAGCGCCGACTGACTGAAGCGCTTCAACAAATACTGAGGACGCGGTGTGCCGTGCCCTCATGAAAAAATGGAGGGTTATAAGATGCCATTCAGTGCTTCTCTAACTTCTGCCATCTCCGGTCTGGACAGTCATCAGACCATGATGGATACAATCGCAAACAATATCGCTAACGTCGATACGATCGGCTATAAGTCGAGCAACGTGATTCTCGGCGAGTCGTTCGATCAAATCCTTCGGAATGCTACAGGTCCGAATGGTCTCAGCGGCGGAACAAATCCCATTCAGCTCGGTCTCGGTGTCTCCGTGCAGTCCACGGACACAAATATGACTCAGGGTAATCTTGAGACCACCGGCCAGAACACCGACCTCGCCTTGCAGGGGCAGGGATATTTCATTGTCGATCTCAACGGGAGTCAGTATTACACACGCGCCGGAGCTTTCCAATTCAACGCGAACGGTCAGCTGGTGGATCCGGGTACCGGCGCGATCGTACAGGGAAAAACGGCTGATGCGCAGGGAAATCTCCCCGTCGGCTCCGCGGTGTCGGATATCACGATACCATTTGGTCAGAAATCGCCCGCTAAAGCTTCCAGCTACATTCAGATGAGCGGAAACCTCGATTCCTCCAAGACTCCGCTAGGCACGATCTTGCAGTCTAATTCCGTTTATGCTGTCGACAACGGGCAGAGCGATGTCCAAGGACTCCTCGCTGCCGACGCCGGTGGAGGCAACAGCCATGTGGTAACAGGCATGGTGCCCGATTCCACAACGCTTACGATGACGGTGGATGGAAAGGCGTATACTTACACATATGTCACCACTGACTCGGGAACCGGCAAGGGCGATTTTCATACGATGCAGGATCTGGTCAATGAAGTCAACTATAGCTTGAACCAGCAGTTCGGCGGTTCTTCACCAGTGACGGCGTCTGTCAATACGACAAACGGTTCCATCAGCTTTGTAAACAACGGGACCGCGACACATTCGCTACAGATTACAAGCACGAACCCCGTTCTTCAGGCTGCAATGGAAGCCTCAAGCCCGGTCACGCTCGCGGCAGGTGGCGGGTCCCTCTCGACGCAGGAGTTCTCGCACGTCGCTACCGCTTCCGATCTCCTGACCAACCTGCGTAACAGCACGGGCGGGAGTCTCGGGATCGCAAATGGGGATCAGATAAATATCAATGGCCAAGTAAATGGCTCCTCGATCACTCAAGGAGTTTTGCAGGTAAATGGTGCATCGACAACTTATGGCGATCTGGCAAAGAGTGTGACTTCCGCTTTCGGAATCACAAACCAGACCGGTACTACGATAGATCCTCAAACAGGAGCGATGGATATCAACGCGGACGGAGGTACCGCGCATTCAATTTCAAACGTCGATATAGCCGATGGAACGAACACCGCGGCTGGCTTCAATAGCGTATTCAGCGCGAAGGCAGGCGATTGGACGCAAACCCAGGCGGCGACCGACGTCACTCAGAATATATCCACGACGATTTACGACTCGCTCGGAAACCAGTACAATGTCACGCTTTCATTTACGCGCGACATAACCAGGCCGAATACGTGGAACTGGCAGGCTTCCGTAAACCAGCCCGCGGTAATCACGGGCGGCGGTTCCGGCACCGTCGTCTTCAACAATGACGGCTCGTTGAACACATTTACTTATGCCGACGGCTCAACAAGTCTACAGATAAATCCCGCGCCGGTTGGAAACGCCTCGAATCTCAGCGCGAATTTGATAAGCCTTAAATTGAACCCGGGCACTTCGGGTAACTTCTCGGGCTTGACTCAGATGAGCGGGGCCTCAACTACGGTATCCGGCCAGCAGGATGGCTACGGTTTAGGTGTCCTCAACAGCGAATCGATAGATCAGAACGGCAACATCATCGGTCAGTTCTCAAACGGAACCACTCGCACCCTTGGACAGGTGATGCTCGCCACATTCAACAATTCCAGCGGTCTCGTAAACGTGGGCGGCAACCTGTTCGCCGCTTCACCCAGCACGGGCAACGCCATTATAGGGGAAGCCGGTACTGCGATACCTACTCAGGTCGTAAGCGGTTCTCTTGAACAGTCAAACGTGAACCTCGCGAGTGAACTCTCCAACATGATCGTTGCCGAGCGCGGGTTCCAGGCGAATGCTCAGGTAATCAACGCGAGCGACACGCTGCTCAATACTCTGGTCAATCTCCAGTAATAGGTAAGTAATTCCTGTTTAGGGTGCAACACGCGTTGCACCCTATTTTTTCCCATCCCTAAAGAAGCGAGGCCGGCATGATTAAACTGACACAGATAAATGGCGACGAGATCACGGTGAACGCTGATCTGATCGAGACCATAGAGAAAGCTCACGACACCATCATTACGCTCACAACCTCTCGGAGAATTCGCGTTCGGGAAGACATCGAGGAGATAGTAAAGAGAGTCGTGGACTACAAGCGGCGCATCAATTCGCCGAGCGTCTCTTCAGGGAGTCCGGAAACGGAGAATCTCCCCGATCAGCCCCTTTAGGAGGCGAATAAGGCCGTCCGACCTTTTCTTTGGCCAAAAATTCTTGGATTTTTTTCGGACATGCAGGGCGCTTTCTCATCACTTTTGAAACGACTGACAATATTGTTCACTTGCTCAATATTGTTCACAAATCATTCCTTCCTTCCAAAAAACTCCAAAATTCGGCCTGAAATAAGGGTTCCTTACCGGCATAGTCCTTGACTAATCAAGTGTATGAAAAACAAAAAGAATGAAGAAGAGGCATAATAGAGATGGCAGAGACAGTTGAAGGAGCGGGTACGGCCAAGCCGGCTGGCAAGTCGAAAAAGTTGCTTGTCATCGTGGTGGTCGTCGTTGCTCAATTGGTAGCGGCATATTTTCTGGTGGGCCTTTTCCTCAAGCGTGGCGGACCGGATTCACCCGGAGCTACCGCGACCGCCAGCGCCAAAGAAAAGAAAGCCTCTTCAAGCGATTCCAATTTCGATAACGTTTTTATCGTGAAGGATTTGATAGTGAATCCTGCCGGTACAAACGGGTTGCGGTTCCTTCTTACGACGATAGGACTTGAAGTGTCATCAGCCGAGACCGAAAAAGAATGTGAAAAACGGAATGTCGAGATTCACGATGCGATCATCAACATTCTTACAAGCAAGACCCTTCCGCAGCTCGATGAAGTCAATTCCCGCGATAGCTTGAAAACTGAAATCAAGGTCGCACTCAACAAGGACCTTACGACGGGGAACGTGCTGCATGTCTATTTTAGCAAGTTCATAATCCAGTGAGCATAGAGAATGCCTGAAGTACTGTCGCAATCCGAAATAGACAATCTTCTTGCCGGGATAGGCAAATCTCCGGCGGTGGAGGTAGCTGAAGGGGTGCCCGAGGTCAAGGAAGAGACGCGTGACGTGCAGGGATTCGACTTCCGAAGACCGAACCGCGTTTCAAAGAACCAGCTTCGAATATTTCAGGCGGTTCACGAGACGTTCGCTGAGCTATTCGGCTTCTACCTCGCCTCAAAGCTCCAGACTCAGGTTTCGGTAGCGGTGAGTTCCGTCGACCAGCTTTTCTATTCTGAGTATCAACTTTCAATCGGGAGCCCCACTTGCCTTTACGTGTTCGACATGCAGCCCTCCGAAGGAAGGGGAGTGTTGGAGCTTTCGCCGATGCTTGTATTCGCCATAGTTGAGAGACTTCTGGGTGGAGGAGCCACGGAGCCCCAACGGAAAATCCGTGCGGTGACGGAAATTGAAAAAACTCTCATCAAGGGCACAATAGAGAAGGCGCTCCAGGATTTGCAGGGCGCGTGGAAATCGATCAGTAGATTGAAGTTCACGCCAAACCGTTTCGAGAGCGAAGCGGATTTTCTACAAATAGCGCCGGCTAGTGAGATCGTGCTCGTGGTCTCGTTCGACGTACAGATCGCCGGGACGGGCTACCTCATGAATCTTTGCTTCCCGACTTTTTCGCTTGAAGAGATAATACAACATCTTACTGTGCAGCACGTCGCCCCGATGGGAACCGGCGACGCGCTCCAGAGAGCGAAGTCTACGACTGCAGCCGTGAAAAACATCTCAGTGACTGAACTTCCTGTGAGTGTTGAGCTCGGCAAGTCGTCCGTTACCATCCGCGACCTTCTCGAGCTCCAGGTAGGAGATGTAATATTACTGGACAGCAAGAAAGACGGATTACATCCGGTAAGGATAGCGTCCAGGACAAAGTTTTTTGCGAAGGCCGGCGTGCATGAGGGGCACAAGGCGGTGAAGATAGTAAGAAATGCAACAGAAGAGGAACAAAACGGAGATTTCTGATGGCCGATGATGCGATCAACAATGCTGAAGTAGAAAAGTCCGAACGAAAAGAAGTTCAGAGTCCGGCGTTCGAAAACCTTACCGATACGGGTGTGAAATCCGTCGGCAGCGAGAACAAACTCGATCTGGTTCTCGACCTCGACCTTCTTGTAAGCGTGGAGCTCGGAAAGACGACAATGATGATAAAGGACATTCTCGAACTCGGGCGCGGGTCGATCATTGAATTTGACAAGCTCGTCAGCGAGCCGGTGGATATTCTTGTTAACGGAAGAAAGATGGCTGAGGGTGAAGTTGTCGTGGTCGACAAGCACTTCGGCATCCGGATAACGAGCCTCATCGATCCTTCGGATCGCATAAAGGGATTGAGGAAGTAATGGACTGGCTGGTCGTCAAAGCGTTCTTAACCATGATGATGATTGTCGGGCTTATGTTTGCCCTTCTTATTGTGGTGCGCAAATACTTTTTCAATAAACCGCATGTCTCCAACAATAATATGAAGGTTCTTTCCAGCCTGAGTTTACAGCCGAAGAAGTCTATTTATTTGGTGAAGGTGTTCAATAAGGTAATGCTGGTCGGCACAAGCGACAATTCAATTGCCGCGCTCGGTGAAATCACCGACGACGAGACGCTCGAGATGATTGAGACGACGCAGCAGAAGAAACAAATAGGAGGCTTCGCCGAGCTTCTGAAAGGGCTTTCGCTGAGATGAAGAAGCTTCTTTCTATCGGCGTGCTAGCCGTTTGTCTGATGTCGACAGTGCCCGCCGTCGCCCATGCCCAGACGACCGTCCCGATACCTCAGGTCACCTTAGGTATAGCGAAATCTTCGAGTCCTCAAAACGTGGCGTTGACTCTTCAGATCCTCTTCTTCATGACGATATTGAGTCTTGCTCCCGCGATTTTGATAATGACGACAGCCTTTCCGCGGATCATCATTGCTCTTTACTTCATCAGGCAGGCGCTCGGAACTCCTACCATGCCGCCCACGCAGCTTCTCATAGGGCTCGCCCTTTTCCTGACATTTTTCATAATGGCTCCCACGTGGAACAAAGTTAACGAGACAGCCTTTCAGCCGTATCTCAAGAACAAGATCTCGCTGGACTCGGCATACGCGGTCGGCGTCAAGCCGATAAGGGATTTCATGCTCCGGCAGACTCGCCAGAAGGATCTGGCTATGATGGTGCATCTTGCCAATCTTCACCGCCCGAATACTCCGGCGGACATTCCGACATATGTGATCGTGCCTGCTTTTGCCATCAGTGAAATGCGGATAGGTTTTGAGATCGGCTTTCTGGTCTTCATCCCCTTCATGATGATAGACATGATAGTCGCAAGCATATTGATGTCGATGGGCATGATGATGGTCCCGCCGATGATGATATCTCTACCGATGAAGATTTTGCTCTTCGTTCTTGTCGATGGTTGGTACCTCCTCGTCGGTTCACTCGTAAGAGGATTTCATTGAGGAAGATATGACAGAAGCCTTTGTAATCGGAATCACCAGGGACGCTTTTTACACGATCTTCATAGTGTCCGCGCCCGCGTTAATCGTTTCCATAGTTGTCGGCCTCCTTATTTCGATCTTTCAGGCCGCCACATCGATAACTGAAATGACTCTTACTTTCGTCCCTAAGATTTTGGCGATCGGTGTCGTCTGCATACTCCTTCTTCCGTTCATCATGCAGAAGATGCTCCAGTTCACGCAGCACGTTTTCAATCTTATACCAAACCTGAAGTGAAATGACTTTCTACGCCGAAAAATTCGTCGTCTTCCTTCTCGTCTTCATAAGGACGCTCTCTATGTTCGCGACAGCGCCCTTGTATGGGAATCAGGCGATCCCCGCGCAGGTGAAGGTCTGGACCGGGGCGGCGGTCGCGTTCGCGCTTTTCCCGCTGGTCGCGGCTCACACTGGCTCTCTCTCTCTCGACCTTGGCTCCCTTATTGTTCTCGCCATCGAGGAAGTGATAGTCGGCTCCGCGATCGGGCTTACCATGTCGATGATCTTTATGGGCATCGATTACGCCGGCGAGTTACTCGGGGTTGAGATGGGTCTTTCAATTTCAAGCATGATCGATCAGCAGAGTGGCGTCAACGTCCCCGTCATAGGTCAGTTCGAGGCCATCATGGCAACGTTTCTTTTTCTGATAATGAACGGTCATCTATTCTTGCTTCAGGCGCTTCAAATGAGCTATACCGCGGTTCCCGTGTCCGGCTTGAGGATAACGGGTTCAGCGGTGAACCTCTTCGTCGGCCTGAGCGGCATGGTTTTCGTGACAGCGATAAAGATCGGCGCTCCGGTGATTGTTTCCCTTTTCCTGGCGGACGTAGTTCTGGGCATCATGGCCAGGATGGTGCCGCAGGTGAATGTGTTCTTCGTCGGAATGCCGATAACCATCGGCATAGGCGTGGTTCTATTGATCGCCTCACTTCCTTTTTTCGTCCTTGTGTTCGGAAGGCTTCTTGGAACTTTTGAAGACCAGACAGTGCAACTCCTGAGGTTGATGTAAGATGGCAGACGACAATTTCGCGGAAAAGACGGAACCTGCTACTCCCAAGCGACGCAGCGAGCTTAGGAGAGACGGAAAAGTCGTCAAGAGCATGGAATTGAACTCCGCGCTTGGTCTTCTCGGGGGAAGCATCATTCTCTATGTGCTAGGCGGCGGTCTGATTGCCGAGATAGCAAATGTTATGAGGCAGTATCTATCCCTTTCTTACGGAATGGACCTGAGTCAAACGAACGCGATAGCCATTGCCGGCAACGTTGCCTCGCGGTTCTTGCTGATCGTTTTTCCGGTACTTCTGGTGATAATGGGAATCGGCATTTTGTCAAACGTCGCCCAGGTCGGCTTCTTGTTCACAACCAAGCCGCTCATGAAGGGCTTCTCCGTGATGAATCCGTTGAATGGGATAAAGAAGCTCGGCTTTTCGCAGGGGTCTCTCATAGAATTAGGAAAAAGTATCATCAAAATTTTGATCGTAAGTGTGGTCGGGTACTTCGCGCTCAAGACACTCATCGAAGGGTCCATTCGCCTGGTCGACAGCTCGCCCATTGAGATCTTTTCATCTATGGGTACCGGTGCTTTCGCGGTAAGCATGAAGATCGCGGCTGTATTTTTCATGATGGCCGTAGTGGACTTCATTGTGCAACGCAGGAAATTCGCACGCGATACAAGAATGTCTAAGCAGGAAATCAAGGAAGAGCACAAGAGCGAGGAAGGAGATCCCCAGATAAAGGGGAGGATCAGACGTGAAATGGTGAAACGTCACAAGATGCGCATGATGGCCAACGTTCCGAAGGCCGACGTTGTCGTGACGAATCCTACCCATTACGCCATCGCGATACAGTATAATCCGGCGAAAATGTCGGCTCCTGTGGTTGTCGCGAAAGGAAAGGACCTTATTGCTCAGAGGATCAAGGAGATTGCGGCGGAACATAACATTCCAATCGTGGAGGACAGACCGCTCGCGCAGCTCCTTTACAAGACCGTGGACATCGACGAACAAATCCCGCCAGATCTGTTCAAGGCGGTTGCTCAGATACTTGCATATATCTACAAGATGAAAAAACTGAAACGCGGTTACGGAAAGAACTAAATGGCGGCGACTGTAGACAGAATATCGGCCAGCAAAGCGTACAAATTATTCGGGAAGAATACCGACCTGCTACTCGCGGGTGTGGTGCTTCTTATTCTCTCTCTGATGATCGTGCCGCTTCCGCCGTTCATGCTTGATGTTCTCATTTCGGCAAACATTACGTTCTCGATCGTCCTCCTGATGGTCGCCATGTACATCACGAGCCCGCTCGAACTTTCCGCGTTCCCCGGTTTGCTCCTGATACTCACGCTGTTCCGTCTCTCTTTGAACGTTGCCTCTTCAAGATTGATCCTCAGTAAAGGATATGCCGGTGAAGTCATACACGCGTTCGGCTCGTTTGTCGTTCAGGGAAACTACGTAGTCGGCGTAATCATATTCATAATCTTGGCGACCATCCAGTTTGTCGTCATTATCAAAGGCTCCGGAAGAATCGCGGAAGTCACGGCACGGTTTACCCTGGACGCGATGCCCGGTAAGCAGATGAGCATCGATGCCGATATGAACTCCGGTTTGATCACCGAAGATCAGGCCAGGCAGCGGCGCGTCAACCTGCAGAGAGAGGCAGACTTCTTCGGCGCGATGGACGGCGCAAGCAAATTCGTCAAAGGCGACGCGGTAGCGGGTGTCATCATAATAGTCGTCAACATCGTCGGTGGATTCATCATAGGTATGGCGCAGCTTGGGATGAGTTTCACGGAGTCTCTCTCACACTACACTCTTCTCACGATCGGCGACGGCTTGGTCACGCAAATACCTGCACTGGTTATTTCAACGGCGGCAGGCATGATAGTAACCAGGAGCGCGTCAGGCGGCCAGCTCGACCAGGAATTGAAAAAGCAGCTATTATCGAGGCCGAAAGCGCTCTACATCGCCGGCGGAACGCTCGCGTTTTTCGGGATCATCCCGGGACTTCCGACAGTGCCATTCCTCGCCCTCGCCACAATTGTGGCGGGCTTCGGTTACGTCAGGTCTAAAACCATGTCGAACCAGCCTGCGGAGGAGCAAGCCAAGGCGGTTACTGAAGAGGAGAAGAAGGACGAGAAAATTGAGTCCTACCTGCAGGTCGATCCTATCGAACTTGAGATAGGGTACGGTTTGATTTCGATGGTAGATGAAGCTGCGGGCGGCGATCTCTTTCAGCGGATCACGAATTTGAGGAAGCAGATCGCGCTCGAGTTAGGCATGATCGTGCCTCCAATCAGAGTGCGCGACAACCTTCAACTCCCGCCGAGCCGCTACGTGATCAAGATAAGAGGCGTGCAGGTTGCCCAGGGTGAACTTTACATGGATCGATACCTCGCGATGAGTCCGAGTATGAAGGAAGGCGACATCCCGGGTATTTACGTCACGGATCCGACTTTCGGACTACCCGCAGTGTGGGTCGAAAGAACGCAGCGCGACAATGCCGAAGTTCTGGGCTTCACTGTCGTGGAGGCGCCTGCAGTGCTGTCGACGCATCTTGGCGAGACGCTGAAAAGGAATGCGGATAAGATCCTCAGCAGGCAGGAAGTGAAGATGCTCATAGACAATTTGAAGAAGGACTACGGCGCGCTCGTCGAAGAGATTAATCCGGACCTTCTTCCGCTGGGAACGCTTCAGAAGGTGCTTCAGAATCTGCTCAAGGAACGCATCCCGATACGGGACCTCGTGACGATCATCGAGTCGCTTCTTGATTATTCCAAAGTAACAAAGAACACAGAGGTCTTGACCGAATACGTAAGGCACGCTCTCTCTGAAACAATAGCTGCCCTCTACGCCGATCCGTCCGGCGTAATTCACGCGATAACGCTTGATCCGTCAGTTGAACAGATACTGTCGAGTTCTCTGCAGACTCAAAAAGAGATCACGAACACGCTCGGGCTTTCACCTGAAATCACAAAGAAAATAAACGACAGCGTTTCGAGAAATGTCGAACACGCTCAATCGTTCGGTTACGACCCAGTCGTCATTTGTTCGGCGACAGTAAGGCTTTATTTCTACAGGCTTATACATACGAACTTCCAGCAGGTGGCCGTCACTTCGTACACGGAGCTCCCGGCACGCACCGAGATTGATATCATCGGAAGGATAGTAGCAGGATGAGAATAAAGAAATTCACCGGTTCTACGGCTAAAGAGGCCGTGGAGAAGATGCGGCAGGAATTCGGCGAAGAAGCCGTAGTCCTGAACACGCGCCGCGTATCCAAGGGCGGCCTTCTCGGAATAGGCAATGAAGAATATGTCGAAGTGACTGCCGCTTACGACGAGTCCCCGATGAAGGTGCAACCGCGGCGCCAGGAAACCCGTTCACAGCAGGCGCCGGCCGCCGGAGAGGATGTCCTCGGCAGCCTTAGACAAATGGCTTCCAAGTTTGAAGAGAAACGAAAGGCTGATATCTCCACGAAGCGGCCGCCGGTATCGATGGCCCAGGCCGCCTCAAGCGCCGAGAGCGACGCCCTCAGGCAGGAACTCTCCGAGGTGAAGAGCGCGCTTGGAGAAATAGCTCAGCATATCAAGCACTCCAAGATGCCGGTCCTTTCCGAAGCGCTGAAAAACGTTTACACGTCGCTTGTCGACAACGAGGTCGAGGAGGATATTGCTCTCGAAATCGTGCAGGCCTGCAACAACAAGCTGAGCGGAAGCTCAATTGAAAACCAGTTTGCGGTTGACAACTTCGTCTATTCTGCCATAGCCACCCGTTTCTTGGAAGCCCCTGTCAGAAGGCTTGGAAGGAGAGGCTACGTTGTCGCGCTCGTCGGACCGACCGGTGTCGGCAAGACAACAACCGTTGCTAAGCTCGCTTCCATAAGCAAGCTTGTCAAAGGTGAGAACGTCGCGCTGATTACGGCCGATACGTACAGGATCGGAGCCATCGATCAGCTTAAGGCTTTTGCGGATATAGCATCGATACCGTTATCCGTCGTGTACACTCCGGACGAAATGATAGCCGCTATCAGAAAGTATTCGAACTACGACACGATTTACATAGACACTGTAGGTAGAAGTCAGCGGAAGCCCGACAAAATAATTGAGCTCGGCAGGTTCATCGACGCTGCCGATCCGAACGAAGTTCACCTGGTGCTGAGCGCAAACTTCTCGGCGAGCACTGTACTCGATATTTACAAGAGATTCAAGAGTCTTAAGCCTAACAGGCTGTTGATCACTAAAACAGATGAGGCTGTTTCTCTCGGGATGTTGCTGAGCATTGCCCGGGATTCTAGGGTGCCGTTTTCTTTTATCACGAATGGCCAAAGCGTTCCCGATGACATTGAGCCCGCGTCGGGAGATGGCCTTTCTAAAATGATTTATCCGGTCGGATCATATCGTGATGAAATCGGAGCCGAAGCCCATGCTTGATCAGGCAGTAAGGTTGAGGGAAGTGGTGAACGCTCAGACAGCCGTGGCGCAAATCGGCGATCAGCCGCATAAGATCAGCGTCGTAAGCGGAAAAGGCGGAGTGGGTAAGAGCAACATAGCCCTCAATCTCGGTATAGCACTCGCCCGGGATGGCGCACGTGTCCTACTGGTTGATGGTAATGTCAATCTTTCCAACCTCGATATCCTTTCTGGTGTTTCGCCGAACTACAGGCTCTTCGATGTGATTGAAGGGAAGGTAGGGCTCAGAGAGGCGACCGCGGAAATATCTCCGAACGTGTTTCTCCTTGCTGGCATGTCCGACGGAAGGTTGAAGAAGCTCGGGTCGGGAGACGCGGCAGCGTTCTTCAGAGAAGTAAAGCTCGCAGAGCCGGCATTCCATTACGCTGTGATCGATACAGCAGGCGGCATCGTGCAGGAGTCGATATCGCTCGCTCTCCTATCCGATGAGGTTCTTGTCGTCTCGACGCCGGAGCCGACGGCGGTCATGGACGCTTATGTGCTCGTGAAGGCGATCAAAAGAATAAACGCGAACGCCGATCTGAGGTTGCTCATAAACAGGGCAAAGAGCGCCGAGGAGGCGGATGAAGTGAGAGCGAAGTTCGACCTGGTCAGCGAGCATTTCTTGAATCTCAAGATCGAATACGCCGGTTTCATCCCTTCGGATGAATCGGTCGAGAAAGCTGTAAGTGTGCAGTCGCCCTTAGTCAAAGAGTTTCCAGAATCCTTGTCTTCAAAGGCGATTGCTTCGATGGCGGAACGCATCCTGGCAAAAGGATCATTCAGGAAAAAAGTGTGATGGACAAGCTTGGAATAAAAATACCGATGCTGGCCTTCTTCCTTGGCGTCGTTTACTTCGCCTCCGATGGATTCGGCGTCGTTGATGCGATAATAAGGGCGTTCATGCTTGCTTTCGGTATCGCCCTGATTATCCTCCTATTCACAATGCTACTCATGTTCTTCCTGACTCTTCAGAAGAACCGATCGGAAACCGAGAAAACACCTGCCGCGGATCAGCGATCACAAACAGGTCAGCTGCAGAGCAAGAAAGTTGAGATGCAATCATGACGACTCAAGAACTCTGGGAAAAATACTCCCGGCGCAAGACGGCGGCAGTGAAGAAAGAACTCGTCCTTTCTTACATGAATCTGGTCAAATACGCGGCCCGAGCTATTAATCTCCCTTCGAAGTGCGTCTTCGACGCCGATGACCTGATGAGTATAGGCATAATCGGTCTGGTGGAGGCGATAGAAAGGTTCGATCCGAAGCGCGGGGTGAAATTCGAGACTTTCGCGTCACAGAGAATTCGCGGCGTCATGCTTGACGAAATAAGGAAAGTAGATTGGCTCCCGAGGTCTGTCCGCGACAAATATAAGAAAGCCTCCAAATCGCTGAGCGAGCTCGATATGGACAGCATAAACGGCGAGAAGTACGCCCGTGCGATAAACATGAGTATCAGTGAGTTTGAGCAGATCAAGGGTTACCTGGCTAATGCCGAAACCGTCTCTCTCACCAGGACGATCGGTGAAGATATGACCCTTGAAGACGTGATTGGCAGCGACAGCGAAGTTATCGAGCAGTTCGAGGATGAGGAACTGAAGGGGCAGCTCGTGCAGATCCTGAAGCAGCTTCCTGAAAGAGAACGCATGGTGGTCACCCTTTACTATTACGAGGAACTCACCTTCAAAGAGATTGGAAAGGTTCTTGGGATAAGCGAGTCCCGCGTGTCCCAAATACATTCTGAGGTGATATCGAAAATGAAGGGGCAGCTAAGAAAGGTTGTTGAACTATGATAGGGGTTGGACAATTGACTGACAGGTTATCATCGATAAAGGATTTGCCCACTTTTCCGACCACCGCGTTGGAAGTCATGCGGCTCGCGAGCGATTCGGACAGCAGCGCTGCCGAGCTGGCGAGGATAATTTCAAGAGACCCTTCGCTAGCGACCAAGATACTTCGGGTGGCTAATTCGCCTTATTATGGCTTTGCCAGAAAGATTTCTACTATTGAGTGGGCGATCGTCGCTCTCGGGTTTGAGACTCTGAGAGAGACCATCCTCTCACTGACGATGATTGACCTGTTCAAAGGCGGCGCGACGAAAAGTTTTGACCCGCGAAAGTTCTGGAAGCATGCCGTCGATACAGCCTCGGCCGCCCGGACGCTCGCGCGTGAGGTGAAATACAGGATCCCCGGTGAGGCGTACGCCTCAGGTTTACTCCACGATGTCGGGACGCTGGTACTCTACAAGTATTTCCGGGATGATTTTGATGAGATACTCAGGCTTGAAAACGAAGAAGGGGTGCAGCCTTCCCAGGCCGAAGTGGTGGTCACGGGGACGACCCACGGCGAGATCGGTGCATGGCTCGCATCCAAATGGGGATTCCCGGCTTACCTCGTCGAGGCAATTCAGTTCCATCACTCACCGGCGTTTGCTCAAGTGAATCCGGAGCTTACTTCGATAGTTCACGCGGCAAGCCTCATCGCGTCATCTGTCGGTTACTCCTGCGCTGACCAACCTATAAGGTTCGATACCTTGGCGATTAAATATCTCGGGATCGAGAGGCTCTCCTCTCCCATGAGAATTCTCGCCAAGAAATATGTCAACGATGATAATACGAGCCTCATAAAAATTCGCGTGCCCATGACCGATTACGCGCCCGGCAGCGAACCGGAACTGCCCACAATCGATTCAGAAGAAAAGTCTGACGACGAAGTGGACGACGGCACTCTCAAGAGATTTTTCAAAGATGCTATAAAACTTCTTCCTTCGACCGAAAGACTGGTCTTGACTCTTAAGCTTTACGAAGGGCTTGAACTCAGACAGGTGGCGACTGTGCTTGGTTACGAGGAAGCAATTGTCGCTGAGTATTACAAGAACGCAATTTCCGCGCTCCAGCAGATGGCTGAACGCGCGATACTAACGAATAGGTTGGACCAATGGAAAATGAGATTCTAAAAGAAAAAGTACAGAATATCATACAGCTTCCCGCACTTCCCACTATTGCGGTCGAGGTTGCTTCGCTAATCGACAATCCGAACACGAGTGTCTCCAAGCTGACTAAAGTCATCTCCGCCGACCAGGTCCTGACTGCCAAGGTGCTGAAAATAGCGAACTCGCCTTTCTACGGCTTTCAAAGGAAAATATCGACGCTCGATTTCGCCATCATGGTACTCGGCTTCGATTCGCTGAAGGAGATTTTGATAAGCGTTTCGTTAATAAGCGCTTTTAAAAAGAAACAGGACAAATATTTCAATTCGAAAGAGTTCTGGGAGCATTCGCTGGCTACGGGAATTGCCGCTCGTACCCTCGCGAAACAGCTCGGCTATCGTATCAGCGGTGAATCGTTTGTGGCAGGGCTCATCCACGACATCGGGATACTCGTGACCCATCAATATTTCCACGATGATTATATACAGATCGTCGATGCCGTGACCGACGGAAAGGTGTCCTTCCAGGATATGGAAGAGACGGTCCTCTTCGCCACGCACGGTGACATCGGGGCATGGCTGGCTGAGCGGTGGAATCTTCCCGATCAGCTCATTGAGGCGATCAGATTCCATCACAAGCCGAGCCTCGCCGAAAGAAACCCACAGCTGACGGCCCTGATCCATTTTGTCGATTATCTTTGCCATAAACTAGGTATTGGCGCTCTCTCCTATGAGAAAGTGCAGCAGTACGATCCTGAATCGTTGAAGATCCTTAACATCTCTGAAGCTGAGATGACCGAGGCTTTCTATGAGTCCTTCGGTTCGAAACTGCGCGAAGATCTTGAGCGGACATTTGTGAATATTATCTGACTTGTTTACCCGGAGATTATAATAAATGAAAAAAGAAGAGTTAGCAGAGAACGACACGAAAACGGAGAGCGGAAATCCGCAGACGCCTGCCGTTGCTGAGACAATAGAGCGATTCATGGAGACTCGCGAATCGTACATCCATGCGCTGGAAAGCACGATTCAGATGCTCAAGATGAAGCTCGATTTGCACGAGAAGACCGAGACGGACATCAAACAGTCCCTCGACGAAATATTCGCGATGCAACGGCTTGCAAACACAATCAGCACCGCCACCGACCCAATCTCTGTCTTCGATTCTCTCCTGGAACTTACCCGTCAGGTGGTTCCCGTCGAAGAGAGCATGATATTCGAGGTCGGAGCGTCAAGGTCTCAGACGAAGCCCTTCCTTTCCACGTGCTCCGACTATATGCTCAAAGCTTCGCAGCATCTGCTTGAAGAGGGTATTCTCGACTGGGTTATCGAGCAGAAGAAGACGACCGTGGTGCCTGATCTTAACGCGTCGGTGGCGGAAGCCGGAAAGCGGAACTTTGTTGTTGTCCCGCTGACACTCCGCAACGAGGCCATCGGGGTCTACATCATTCGCACAAGCGGCTTGCGCAGTATATTCACCGACCATGAATTGATGTTGCTCGGAATTCTTTCGAACCAGGCCGGCGTCGCGATCGAGAACCTTCATAACATTCACAAACTTATCGACGCCGCCGAAGAGCTGAAGAAATCGCAGTCCCAGATGCTTCAGGCCGCGAAGCTCGCCTCCCTCGGGGAGCTCGCGGGCGGTATCGCGCACGAAATCAACAACCCTCTTCAGATTCTCCTTGGCCATATCGCCCTCCTTCAACAGGGGAAAGATATCGAGCACAGGATCGAGATCATCAGGAGCCAGGTCCAGAGAATCTCTCAGATTACCCGCCAGCTTGTCTCGTTCTCCAGGAGCGTCCCCGAAGAACTTAGCCATGAGCTGGTCAATGTCAACTGGGCTATAAACGAAATCATAGCTCTCGTCGATTATCAGTTTAAGAACCGCGGCATAGATTTCGACCTGCGTTTCTCGGAAGACATCCCACCGCTGGACTCGAACAAGAACTATATGCAGCAGGCTTTCCTTAATCTTCTGATAAACGCGAAAGACGCGATGCCTAACGGAGGAAAGATGATCATTTCAACAGAGTTCGTTAATGGGAAAATAAATATACGCTTCACCGATTCGGGGTCGGGCATAAAAAAAGAAAACCTTGTCAAAATTTTCGAACCGTTCTTCACGACGAAGGAGCCAGGAAAGGGAACCGGCCTCGGCCTTCCGATCACGAGAGGGATTGTGAGGAAATTTGGAGGCGAGATCAAAGTCGACAGTATCGAAGGCCAAGGTACAACTTTTTCGATAGTGCTTCCGGTACTTAGAACCGGCAGCACTATCAGTGGAGGTAATGTTAAATGACAGGAATGTTCTTAATGTTTCTATCCGTCGCGGACACCGCGGCGGTAAATATCAGAGCGCTGGTGACAAGGGATATGGCGCGCGCGGCAGTCAAGGCCGCCGAGGCGGCGTATCGGAAACCTCCGAGCGAGTTTTTCGGGATCTCCGAGTTCGTGCTGCTTCTCGAGTTGGCGATGATCCTTGCCATGGCCGCCCTTCTTGTCGCCCTTGTCGTTCGGTCCAGGAGACTAGCGCGTGAACAAAAAGAGAAAGTGGCCCGGGCGCAACGGATGAGTGTCAAACGGCCTGCCGCCATTACGAAGGCGGAGATCGAGAGGATACTCGGGCAGATCGCCGTCGATAAGGCGAAAAACGCGGAAGCGTTGACCGGAGCATATTACATCGACAACAACGGTAGGCTCGATTCCGCGGCCGCCGTCCACGAGATGGCGAGGGAACACGGAATGGAATCTGAGCGGCTGAAATTTGCCATCTCATACGCCTCTCAGTCGGCGAGACAGACGGGCGCTAAGTTCAAGGAAGCTTTCTCGCTGGTCAGCGAAGAATCTGATCTGAACGTTTTGGCTCGTCAGCTCAACATGGGAAAGGGTGAGCTTGAACTTATCCTCGCGTTAAAACGGAGTAAGATTGCCAATTCCAGAAATGTTGTGGATAAAGGCAAAGGAGGAAAATCATGATCAAAGGAATCTACACAAGCGCGCTTGGTCTTATACCGCTGCAGAAGAAACTCGAAGTAATCGCAAACAACCTCGCGAATGTTGATACGACTGCGTTCAAGAGGGATGATTCGTTTGCAAACCAGCTTATATCCGCCAATACGGTGGTAAATAACGGAAGCGTGGATCCGACGCAGAATGATGTCAGCGAGCAAACGTTCACGGACTTCTCACAAGGTCCGCTTCAGCAAACCAGCAATCCGCTCGATGTCGCGATAGACGGTCATGGCTTTTTCGTGGTTCAGAACCAGGACGGCAGCACCAGCCTCACGCGCGACGGATCGTTCACGCTTTCAAGCGACGGTACCCTCGTAACCCGCAACGGCGCGACCGTTATGGGGGCCGACGGGCCGATACGCATCGGCGACATACAGCAGATACAGTCGAGTAGTCTAGTCATCGACAGGTACGGCGTCGTCAAGGCAGGCAAAGAAATCTACGGTCAGCTGAGAGTGGTGATGCCCTCTTCGTATAGCGCGATCAGCAAGGCGGGCGGAAATCTCTATTCGCTTCAACAGAGTGCTCAACTCCAGGATGTCAACCCGTCTTCTGTGACGATCAGGCAGGGTTATCTCGAAGGGTCTAACGTTAATCCCATCGAGGAGATGGTGGCCATGATACAGATCCAGCAGGATTTCGAAGCAGGCCAGAAAGCCATACAGAGCCAGAACACCACGCTCTCGGAAGCGAACCAAGTCGGTCAGGTGGCTTGACATGACGACAACGATTTTTAAAACAAGAAATATATAACCGGAGGAAAACATGGACAGAGCGTTGAAGACAGCTGCAACCGGAATGTACGCGCAGCAACTCAATGTAGATGCGATAGCTAACAATCTGGCAAACGTGAACACGACTTCGTTTAAATCGACAAGGGTTGAGTTTCAGGACCTGATGTACCAGACAATCCGCGCCACCGGCGTACCGGACCAGTTGGGTACATATGGCACTCAGGAACTGCAGGTCGGCGACGGTACGGTCCCGTCCTCAACTACGCGAAACTTCAGCCAGGGCGATCTGACGCCGACTCAGAACCAGCTTGACTTCGGAATTCAAGGGGACGGATTCTTCGAAATCCGCATGCCGGACGGCACTGAGGCATACACGCGCGACGGCTCTTTCAAAATATCGGCCAATGGAAACCTAGTCACATCGAACGGAAACCTCGTCGAGCCCGGCATCACCATACCTGAAAACACGACCAGCCTGTCTGTGGGTCCAGACGGAACCGTGCAGGCGACTGTCTCGGGTCAAACGAATCCTGTCACGCTCGGCCAGCTACAACTCGCAAAATTTATAAATCCCGACGGACTTCAGGCTCTTGGGAACAACCTTTATCAGGAGACAGTCACATCGGGCACTCCGATCCTCGGGAATGCAAACACGACGGGCTTTGGCACTGTTCAGCAGGGCTACCTGGAAGCCTCCAACGTTTCGATCGTTAACCAGATGGTGAAGATGATCGAGGCGGAGAGGGCATATGAGCTTAACTCGAAGGCGGTCCAGACTGCCAACTCGATGATGCAGATCGCGAATAACCTTGTACAGTAGGAGATGATGGAATGAAATGCGTTTCCTTCGCGGGAATGATTCTTGTGCTATCGCTGACCTCCTTCGCTGTGAGCGAGGCGTTTGGCCAGACCGTGAGCGGGTCTGCCGTACGCGACATCGTTGCCGCATATATAAAGAACACGCTCCCGAGATCGCTGGAGACTTCACTAGAGTTTGAAGACCTCAGACCCAGCTACGGCGTCGGCTATAAGAAATGCCGCCTGGTTGTTTCGTCAGTAAACTCAGTAACCATGAAAGGTCTCGTGACTTTCCTCGTCAGGGCTCATGCGGTCGGACGCGAAAAGGGTTTCACGCAAGTAATACCGGTGACGGTGAAGATCAGGACTTTCCAGAAGGTTCTTGTCTCGACTCAGACCATCAACCCGCACAGTGTAATTAGCCGAGACGAAGTGACCACTGTGAGAACCGAAACGACCGATATCAATAACCCCGTGTTAAACCTCGGCCAGCTCGATGGAAAGTGGACGACGCAATGGATACAGAGCGGAAAGCCGCTGACGTTCAGCATGTTCGCTCGCAAGCCGTTAATCAAACAGGGTGAGGCAATAACGATCATATTCAGGACGAAGAACATCACGGTTAGCGACCAGGGAAGCGCGCTGCAAGACGGGAGAATGGGCGATGTTATCAATGTCGCAAACGAGTACAGGCAAAGCCTTCGTGCCAGGGTTATCGGCAAAGGCGAGGTTCTTTTAGTGAATTAGAAGTCTTGGAGGATCAATTATGAACAACGAACCGCAAACATATATCAACGGCAGGATAAAGATGGTAAGAATCGTAGCGCTGACGTTTCTGCTTGCCGGCACGTCGTATGGGCAAGCAATGCGCAATCCGATGAGATCCCTATTCTCAGATTATAAGGCATCGAGAGTCGGAGATGCCGTGACCGTGATCGTGACAGAGCAGAGTTCCGCGTCAAAGGATCAATCGACAAACACGAGCAGGGCAAGCAACGTAGGCTTGAACGGCGCGCTGTCGGTCGGGAACGCGACCGGTCCGTCAGGCAGCGGGTCCCTTGGCACAACAAACGATTTCAAAGGAAGTGGCTCGACAAGCGAAACCGGTAGCGTCCAGGCCACCGTCAGCGCCCAGGTAGTCAGGGTGGACCAGTACGGCAACCTTGAAATCAAAGGGAGTAGGGACATATCGATCAATGGTCAGGATCAGATTATAAAGATTAGCGGCGTCATTCGCCCGTCAGACATACTCCCCGACAACACGATATACTCGTCGCAGATATCGGACGCCAAGATCGTGTTTGAAGGATCCGGTTCAGTCAACTCAGCGCAAAACCCGAGCTGGCTCATGGCATTTTTCCATTGGCTTTTCTGAGGTAAGTGATGAAAAAGACTTTTGTAATACTCTTAATGGCAGCTTCTGTCGCGTACGCGACACGTATAAAGGACATTGCCTATATCAAGGGCGTCAATCATTACCAGGTTATCGGCTACGGCCTCGTCGTCGGGCTTAACGGGACCGGCGATTCTCAGATGTCGATCCTTACCCAACAGTCGGTTGCAAGCATGATGAAGAGGTTCGGCATCACGCTCGATCAGAGCCAGATCAGGATGAGAAACGTGGCCGCCGTTATGGTGGTGGCGTCGATTCCACCTTTCTCTGCGAAAGGCGCCTCGATTGACGTAACCGTTTCGTCCATGGGAGACGCAACCAGTTTGCAGGGCGGCGCGCTTCTTCTGACCGACCTGGTCGGACAAGACGGCAGGGTTTACGCGACGGCACAGGGCCCAATCTCCGTCGGTGGCTACAACTTCCAGGCAGCGGGGTCGATGATACAGAACAACTTCACGACCACCGGCAGGATTCCCAATGGCGCCCTCGTCCAGAGAACTCCTCCGGTTCAGTTCGACAACAACGGGGACATCTCAATAATTCTCTCGCAAGAAGATTTCACGACCGCCGACAGGGTTGCAGAAGTAATAAACAAGAGCGTCGGTAGCCCGGTCGCGTATGCGATAGACGGTGGGAGAATAGATGTCAACGTGCCGAAGGCGTTTCAACCGCAGAATAAAATTGTCCAGTTCATTTCGCAGATAGAGATGCTTCAGGTCGTTCCCGATGTTGTCGCGAGAGTGGTTATTAATGAACGCACAGGCACCGTCGTCATCGGGCAGAACGTGACGATCCTTCCTGTTGCTATTTCGCATGGTAATCTGAATATCGAAGTTCAGGCTTATCCCGTCATCTCACAACCCGCGCCATTCTCTCAGGGCCAGACCTATGCCACCGAGGCGGCAACGCTGCAGGCGAACCAGGACACGAGCTCCGTCGTCGCCATAAACGGCGCGGCAACGGTACAGGATATCGCCAACGCTCTGAACTCGCTTAAGGTCAGACCGGAAGACATAATAGCAATATTCCAGGCGTTGAAGGCCGCCGGAGCTTTGAAAGCACAACTAGTGATAATGTAACCGGCATGGATAAGATTCAGCAAAACATATCGGCAGGACAGGTTCAGTTAACCGCGCAGCAAAAAGCGAAACTCAAAGTCGCTGTGAAAGACTTTGAAGCCGTGTTCATGCAGTATATGCTGAAAGCCATGCAGGAAACCGAGAATATCGACGGAAAGAGCGACAACAAGGGATACGGAAACGGTATCATGACCGGCCTGTTTAATATGAAGCTCTCGGAATACATGACAAAGAATTCAAGCCTCGGCATCGGTAGCATGCTTTACAAGCAGCTTACCGGTGAGGAGATGGACACGACTCCTGCCGGGGTTTCTCAGTCGGAGCTCAACGATCCGGTCCAGGGGCTTCCCGATAAGCCGCAAAATGTTCTTCAGAAGATAAAAGCCTACAGCTCGGGTTCGCTGCTGGAGAACGTCGGTAAATATTCCGATATAATTAATGAAGCGGCAGGTACCTACAATTTGCAGCCTAACCTGATAAAAGCTGTCATCGCCGCGGAATCTTCGGGGAACGCCGACTCGCTTTCGGTCAAGGATGCGAAAGGGCTCATGCAGCTTACCGATTCGACTGCAAAGGAAATGGGCGTCTCAAACCCGTTCAACCCGAAGGAGAACATAATGGGTGGCGCGAAGTATCTGAAAAGCCTTGTGGAGAAATTTCCCGGCGACCTTGAAAAGGCGCTGGCTTCTTACAATGCGGGACCCGGAGCGGTTGAGCAATACGGTGGCGTGCCTCCATACCCGGAGACACAAACATACGTCAAGAGAGTAATGAACTATTTAAACATGTTCGACGCGAGTGAGGTTGGCAATGGAGGACAATAGTAAGAAACGTTTGCTAGACTTAACTGGACTGGAAACCGCCGAGTTCGAAAAAATGGCGGAGATACTTTTGAAGAAACGATCAGCAATTTCCAGTCTCGATACGGAAAGGCTCCAAACATTGGTGAGCGAAGAGCTTTCCAGGATGAACGAGATACGCGTACTTGAAAAGGAAAGAGCGGAAATTCTTCGGACTCTTTCTCTTTCGGGAGAAGAGCTCGTCGAGCCCGCGTCTCTAGACGGTAAACTGGGAAGTGAGTATGCAGGCAAGTTTCTGGAACTCCATGGGAAATTCCGTGCGGTATTCGCGAACGTAATGAGGCTGAACGATATGTGCCAGGTTTTGCTCCTGCATTCGCTCGCCTTCATTAAACAGAATATCCGAATCCTTACCGACGACGGTAAGCGAAGACTGGTCGACAAGAAAGCCTGAGCTGTCATGAGCGGACTAACAAGCATACTTAACATCGGGAATGAGGCTCTCAACACGAGCCAGACCGAGCTGAACACGACCGCGCACAACATAGCGAACGCGAATACTCCTGGTTATACCAGGCAGCGCGTCGACACACAGGCGGCCATCCCGGTCGAGACGCCTTACGGCTACCTCGGCACCGGCGTGGAAGTGACCGGCATACAGGGCGTCAGAAATGCCTACGTTAATGAGCAGGTAACAAACCTGAACTCAGATTTGAGTCAGGCAAATATCAACCAGCAAACCCTGACATCGATCGGGGGGATCTTCAACGAGACGGCTACCTCGACAAACGGATTGACCGCGCAACTTAACGCGTTTTTCGGCGCGATGCAGACTCTGTCGCAATCTCCCGAAGACAGCGGACTGAGACAAAACGTATTGCAGGCCGGAATAAACGTCGCCACTACTTTCAATTCCCTGAACAGTCAGCTCCAGAACGTAAAGTACCAGGTAAGCCAGCAAATCGGATCGGATGTAAATCAAATCAACACGCTCGCTGGAACCATCGCGAGCATCAACAAACAGCTCATGGCCAACGCGGGAACATCGAGGAATTCCTCGGATCTTCAGGACCAGATGAATAACGCGATCAGTCAGCTGAGCAATCTGGTGAACGTGAAGGTGGTGACGGACTCGAATGGCGTAATGAACGTGACTGCGGGCGGGGCTGTCCTGGTCGCGGCGGGAAGCGCGTTTAAGTTCAGCATGACGCAGACCTCTTCCGGAATAACCGTCGGTCGCTCTGATTCTTCGGTGCCTGCCACGATCTCTTCAGGCGAACTGGCTGGGCTTATGAACTCTTACGACACCCAGATCCCAGCGTACTCTTCGCAACTCGATACGATTGCTTCGACATTCGCCAAGACAATCAATACATTCAACAACGCCGGCTACACGCTCTCTACAAATGGAAAACAGGCCACGCAGGGAGGAGACTTCTTCCAGGGAACTACCGCCGGGACGATACAGGTGTCTCAAAACATTATTTCTAATCTGAACAACATAGCGGCTTCCTCTTCAGGAGCGCCTGGCGACGGCCAGAACGCGGCCGCCATGGGCAACGTGCTGAACGCACCAGTGATGAGCAACGGTCAGTCTATCATCAATGCTTATGAGGCCCTTGTGAACCAGGTCGGTACAGATTCACAGACTGCCAACAACAATGTCCAAACCATTCAACTCCAGCAGAATCAGATGCAGGCTTTCCAGTCTTCGATCTCCGGCGTTTCCCTCAACCAGGAGCTGACCAACATGATTCAGTATCAGCATTCGTTCGAGGCCGCCGCCAAGGTTATTACGACAGCGGACGCGATGTACCAGACAATTATCGGAATGGTGCCGTAAAATGAGAATCAATGAACAACAGATCGTGAGCGATCTGCTTTACTCGCTTGGCCAGGACAACTCGTCCATCAACAAGCTGCAGGAGCAGATCTCGACCGGCCAGATTGTGAACTCTCCTTCCGACAATCCGGCTCTCAACCAGCAGCTGATGCTGCTTCAAGGACAGGTTAATCAGAATAATGTCTACACCCAGAACGCGCAGTACGCTTACGGATTCTTGAACGAACAGAGCTCTGTGCTGAATAGCGCCGTGGGCATCCTCACAAATATTAAGACCATGATGGTTTCAGCGGCGAACGACACCAATGCGCACGATCTTCAAAGCTACGGCACTGAACTCGGGCAGCAGATCAAACAGCTCCTTGACCTTTCGAATACGCAGTACGGGGGAAAATATATTTTTGGAGGGACGGAAACGACATCGCAGCCCTTTTTTATGAACGCGGCGCAGACTGCCGTCAGCGCCAATCCAAACGGCGTGGGTGGCGCCCTTCAGCTCAATGTCGGCCAACAGATGACCGAACAATATAATATCACCGGCGCCGAAGCTTTCAATAACGGGAATCTTTTCAACGATCTTATCTCAATCGAGAACTCGATGGCGAGCGGGAACACGCCGAGCCAGGCAAACCTATCAACCGTCAGCAACTACCTTAACTCGATGATAAACACCAACGCGAAAGCGGGCGCGATGATGGACCGGTTTAACCTCATCCAAAATCAGTTGAGTTCCCAGAATCAAACGCTTCAAACGACGATATCGAACCTGGGAAATACCGACGTGGCATCTGCCGTAATCCAACTTCAGCAGCAGCAGACAACATTGAACGCGGCACTGAAAACAGGCTCCGGAATCATTCAACTCTCTCTGGCGAATTACCTCTAAGGCATGAAGAAAACCATCGAAATAGGGACGGTGGTCGGACTATTGTTCGGCCTGATCGCGATATTCGGATCCTTCCTTATGGAAGGAGGAAATTTCGGCGCGCTGATAATGATCCCGGCCATCACGATCGTTATCGGAGGCACCTTCGCGACCGCGATGATCGGAACTTCATTCAAGCAGTTCGGCAGCATTTGGAAATTCGCGCTCGTCGCTTTCATGCCTCCGAAGCAAGATGTCAAGAAAATGATCGACACCATAGTCCGCTTCGCTACTGTGGCACGCAAAGACGGGCTTCTCGTCCTGGAGAAAGAACTCAACAATATCGATCACACGTTCCTGAAGAAGATGTTGCGTTTTGCGATCGACGGAACGGATCCGCAGACGATGCGGGCGGTCGCCGAGACTGAAATGGGATTCCTGAACGAACGCCACGCCTCCAACGCGCAGATATTTCAGAAAATGGGGGGCTATGCTCCAACGATGGGAATCATAGGTACCGTTATGGGGCTCATCGTGACACTCGCTAACGCGGGAGGAAACCCGAACGACCTCATTCACCATATCGCGAGCGCCTTCATCGCTACGCTTTGGGGTATCTTCACTGCCAATATCATTTGGCTCCCGATTGCCGATAAGTTGAAGACAATCCACGCAGAGGAGAACCTCCTCATGGAGATAACGCTCGAAGGGGTGCTGGCATTGCAGGCGGGTGAGATTCCCGCCATCGTCGCAGCCAAACTGAAATCAATGCTTCCGAGCGGCGAGCAGGGTGATCTGTAATGCGGAAGAGGCACAGCGCGGAGCATGATAACCAGGAAAGATGGCTCCTGACGTATTCAGACTTGATCACGCTTCTTCTGGGCCTCTTTGTAATACTATATGCCAGCTCCCAGGTCGATATGAAAAAATACAAGCTGGTCGTTTCTGCTTTCGAGAATGTGTTCGGCGGCGGGAACACTGCCGGTCCACTTCCAGGGAGCCAGGGAGTGATGACCGCCCCGTCGGTCACCCCCCCTATGAGACAGTCCATGGAAATGGAACGCAAGGTAAAATCCGTTCTGGGAAACAACCTGAGAAGCGGCAATATCTTGATTACAGAGGACGAACGTGGAGTGACAGTCCATTTCCTTGAGAAGTTGATGTTTGATCCCGGCAAAGCCGATATCAAACCTGATGCGCTCCCGGCACTCGATACGCTAGGGTTCCTACTTTCATCCATACCGAACGAGATTCGCATCGAAGGAAACACCGACAATACGCCGATTCACACGGCGCTTTACCCGTCTAACTGGCAGCTGTCAATTGCACGGGCGATGAATGTGGGTTATTATTTATTGAAACATTATCCAATACGGCCGGAGAAAGTGGCGATAGTCGGCTACGGGCAATATCATCCTCTTGTTCCGAACGACACCCCGGCCGACAAAGGAGAAAACAGGAGAGTAGACATTGTCATACTCAACCGCATCACGTCAAAATGACCCCGCATGGCGGGAAAGGACTGAGGAGAACGTGGAAGTGAAAATGAAACTTGTGACGAGGCAGTTTGGTGAATTGGAGTTCGACGAGAGTATAATTTACCATTTCCCGAACGGCTTGCCCGGTTTTGAAGAACTTCACAACTTCATTATTATAGACGAGAAGGACACCGAGCCATTGCGCTGGCTGCTTTCCGTGGATGACCCTAACATTGGGTTTGCGCTTTTGGAGGCTTCGCTGGTTGCTCCCGATATTTACAGGGAACTCCCTTCGGAAGAAAAATCGTCTATGGCGTTCGTTGTCGTGGTCCTGCGGCGAAATCCCGACCCGACCACGGCGAATTTAAAGGCGCCGATCATACTTAACGAGGCCACGAGGACCGGGAAGCAGGTCGTCCTAAATTCTGATAGATTTTCTACACAATACAAGATTAACTGACCATGGAAGGCTAGCATGTTAGTATTGACAAGGAAGTTGGGCGAAGTAATAAAAATCGGCGACAAGGTTAAAGTCGTCGTAGTCGCCGTAGATGGTGGTAGCGTCAAGCTTGGCATCGAAGCTCCGGACGAAATCCCAGTTCACAGAGAAGAAGTCTACGTGAAGATAGCATCGGAGAACAAGGAAGCTTCGTCAAGGCTCGACAGGGATAGCGCTAAAGCGCTGAAGGACATGCTTTCAAAAGGTTCTCCGCGAGCAAGCAAGGACTCGGAACGAACGGGAAAGAAGAATGCCTGACGCTGCTCAGAAGCGCGTTCTGGTAATAGACGACACGAAAATCATCCAGAGGTTCGCCGAAGATTTCTTCAAGCGGATGAATATGTCCGTGTCGCTGGCTTCCGACGGTTATGAAGGCTTGCGGATGGCGCTTTCCTCCCGACCTGATGTTATATTCCTTGACCTGATGATGCCGAGGCTCGATGGCTTTAAAACTCTTCAGGTCATAAAATCTAATGAGGTCACCAAGGATGTCCCGGTCGTAGTCATGACGGCATACTCTGACAGGATAAATGTCGTGTCGGCGGGTAAGTTGGGCGCCGCTGCTGTCATTACGAAACCTCTTTCCGAAGAAGTCCTCTTGCAGAAATTACAACAGGTCTTCGGCAGGAACTTTATTAGGTCGATGATCCCGCGGGATCCGAAGGAAAAAGAAAACCCGTTCGGTGTGAAGGAAGAAGAGTACAGCGACGTCGTGCGAAGTATGGTCGAGGAATTCGTGGCGTACTTTGGCGAGCAGGTTGACTTGCTGGAAAAGGCTGTTCACGAAAAGGACATCAATACCATCAGAACGATTACCCATAACATCCGGGGCACGGGCGGATCGTTTGGTTATGATGAGGCGACTACGCTTGCGACCCGGCTGAACGAGGTCGTCCACCATTCCCCCGTTGATTGGGAGAACGCGGAAGAATTGCTTTTACAGTTAAAGAACAGGTTGAAAAAATGAAAGCGCTGGTTGCGGATGATGTACCGATGATCAGGAAACTCGTGGAGTTTCATCTGAAACAAGTCGGTTTTGATATTTCAAATGCTGCCGATGGGGCGGAGGCGCTCATGCTCGCGGAGACCAACAAGTATGATTTGATACTTTTGGACATAATGATGCCTGAGATGGATGGACTCGAGGTCCTGCGGCGAATTCGATCGGGAAACGTAAACAAGGCCACACCGATAATAATCATGACCGCTTACGGCGATTCCGCGAACGTGAAAAAGGCGGTCGAATTCGGCGCGAACGACTTCATCGTTAAACCGGTGGAACAAGTTTCGTTTAGGAAGAAAGTTGTCAATGCGGTCAGTTCGCGGTCGAAGGAAGGCGGCAAATGAGACTTTCGCTCTCCATGATCGTGAAGAATGAAGAGCGTTTTCTTCCCGGTTGCCTTGAAAGCGTAAAAGCGCTAGTCGACGAGATGGTGATCGCCGATACCGGCTCCACCGATGGGACGAAAGAGATAGCCATCAGCTTTGGAGCCAAGGTGATAGACTATCCCTGGCGAAACGATTTCTCTGCCGCGCGAAACGAATCCCTTCGACACGCTACCGGCGATTGGATCTTGTATCTGGATGCTGACGAGAGAATTGACGCTTCTTATCACGCATTGATCCGGAAAATAATCTCATCACGAAAAGCCGATGCCTATCTTCTCAATCTGAAGAGCAAGATCGGTACGAGGGAAGACGCTCAGTACCATCTTGTCGCTTACCCACGCTTGTTCAGAAAAATGAAAGACGTTTTCTTCACCGGGCAAGTCCACGAGCAGGTAACCCCCTCGCTCTTGAAAGCGTCTGCCCGAATAATTCCTTCGGACGTGATTATCGATCATCTGGGTTATGCCCAGGATGATGATGTTATACTAGAGAAGGCCAGGCGTAATCGTGTGTTGCTTCTATCACAGGTCGAGAAACGGGAGAACTACGGCTACGCGCTCTACCAGCTCGGCCAAACTGAAATTGTCCTCGGTAATATAGATGCGGGTCTGCTCCGCCTCGAAGAGGCACTCGCCGCCGGCGGCATCGGTGATTCTGTGGTGGCTTCGATTCACGGTATCATCGCGGAGAATTTGATGAAGCGGGGGAATTACGACGCTGCCATCCTCGCTTGCGACAGGTCGCTTGCCTCTGCGCCGACTCAGAGCTTCGCTCACATTTTGAAAGGGGACGTTCTCGCGAAACTTGGGAATCATTCGGATTCTGTTAAGGAATACACCTCCGCGCTGAAAGAGTATGAATCTGGAATTTTGGAAGGGAAGACGCATACGGCTGTCGAACCAGTATTCGACAAGTACGTGCTTTACGCCAGGATCGCAAACGCTGCGCTCCTCGCCGGTGATGAAGGAACGGCGGTCACTTATTTCGGGAAGGCCGCGCGGCAGAAACGCACTCCGCATAACGTTACCAGGTATGTTGAGCTCCTCGTGAAAGAAGGGATGCTTGACGAAGCCGCAAAAAGCGCGGATGAGTTTTCCGAGTTCAAAGAGGAAGATTGGTATCTGAGGCTGATGTCGTCGGTCTTCATGGAGAAGGGGGATTATGATCAGGCGTCTCGTTTCCTCGGCTGCGTTTCGTCCCATGACGCCGTTTCCCTAGGCAGCCTTGCTAAGTGCAGGATGAAAGGCGAAGATTTCACTGGAGCGGAATATGCATTCCTTCAGGCTGTCGAGCTCGGCTACGATGACGAGAATGGACTCGAACTTCTCGGACTTGTTCAGTTCAAGCTCTTGAAGTTCACTGAAGCGGCAGACACGCTCGCTCGGGTAGTCAAGGCCAATCCTTCCAATGCCCGCGCGGCGAAGTTTCTCCAGGCGGCAAGGTCGCAAGTTGTGTCCTCCGCATTAGCGAGGTAAAATCCCTACTCCTGCCGGAACCTTTTATATCCAGAGATACTATTTACCACACGCCATTTCAGCGTGTTTTCTTGATTCACTGGGCTGTTTATTCTAACTTTAATGAGCATTATGGCACGAGAAGATAGTATTACTGAAATTTTCAATATTAGTCGTTCTGAGTCGGATAGGGCAGGTTACATAGCGATCGTCGGAGGCGGACTTATGGGCAGAGGCATTGCCGAGACCGCCGCGACCGTCGGCATAAATGTCCTAATAATTGAGCGCGACGAGGAATCTGCGGATGCCTGCAGGCAAAGGATATCTGAGACGCTCGATTCCGAAATTGAACGATGGGCACTGACAAAAAGTGAGAAGAAAGCGATTCTCTCCCGCCTGAAATTCTCAACAGACCTCACCGAAGTAGCTGAGTGCGACCTCATAATCGAGGCTATCGAAGAAGACTTCACGTCGAAGAAAATGGTATTCAAAGAGCTTGACCGGATCTGTGACGCGAATACGATTTTTGTCTCGAATACGGCAACCCTCAGCCTTACGAAGCTGGCGGACGCGACGACGCGTCCTGACAAGATTATAGGCGTGCACTTTCTTAATCCTGTCCCGAAGATACCGCTTGTCGAGGTTGTCCGCGCTCTGAAGACCAGCGACGATACCTTCAAAAGGATAAAGAAATTTGCCGAGGATATCGGCAAGACTGTGGTCGAAGTGTTCGAATACCCCGGTTTTGTGACTACGAGAGTTATCCTTCCGCTTCTGAATGAAGCGATGCAGGTTCTCCTCGAGGGAATTGCAACTGCCGAAGGTATTGACACGGCGATCAAGCTCGGTTACGGCCTGAACGTCGGTCCGCTCGAGATGGCCGATTCAATGGGACTCGATGAGGTCTTAACGTGGCTCGATACCATGTACCACGAGCTCGGCACCGCGCAATATCGGGCGAGCCCCATCCTGAGAAGAAAAGTTCGCGAAGGTCACCTGGGGAAAAAGACAAGTCAGGGCTTTTTCAAGTACGATGAGTCGGGAAAGAGAATAGACGTCAATTAATAGTCTTCTTTCATGAAGAAGAAAGATGAAATGAAAGTCCTCGTTTTAAATTCCGGAAGTTCCTCCGTAAAATATCAGTTCATAGACCTTAAAGACCAGACTGTTCTGGCGAAGGGGTTGATAGACCGCGTGGGGATGAGCGATTCGGTGGTAACCCATGAAAGGTACGACGGCGATAAAGTCAAGATTAGCGCCGAAGTACTGGACCATCAGACCGCCATTGAGTATGTGTTAGCCGTTCTATTGAGCAAGAACCACGGTGTCATTAAAGATAAGTCTGAGATCGATGCCGTGGGGCATCGCGTGGTCCACGGAGGTGAAAGCTTTTCCGAAAGCGTGCTCATAGACGAAAAGGTGATGGACGATGTTCGTGAGAATATCGAGCTTGCGCCGCTGCACAACCCGCATAACCTTCGTGGTATCCAGGCTGTCCTAAAACATCTTCCGGGGACTCCACAGGTTGCCGTTTTTGATACGGCCTTTCACCAAAAGATGCCTCCTTACGCGTTCCTCTACGGCATACCGTATCTCCTTTATCGACGCTATAAGATCCGGCGCTACGGATTCCACGGCACCTCTCACTTCTACGTGTCTCAAAGAGCGGCGGAGCTTCTCGGGAAACCGATCGAGAAACTTAAGATAATCACCGCTCACCTTGGAAATGGTTGCAGCATGGCCGCGGTTAATGGCGGAGTGTCGGTCGACACCTCGATGGGATTCACTCCGCTTGAAGGATTGTTAATGGGAACGAGAAGCGGCGACCTAGATCCGCAGATCATTCTGCACATAGTGGGAAGGGAAGGATTGTCGCTTGCGGAGGCAAACACGCTTCTTAATAAACACAGCGGCCTGCTCGGCATTTCGGGGCTTACGAGCGACATGAGGGAAATCATTTCTGAGAAGAAGGCGGGGAACAAACAGGCCGAACTCGCTTTTGAAGTCTTCACTTACAGAATTAAGAAATATATAGGTTCCTACGCGGCCGCAATGGGCGGCGTGGACGCGATTGTGTTTACGGGGGGAATCGGAGAGAATAGTCCCGACGTCCGCGCGGAAAGTTGCAAGGGACTCGAATTTCTCGGTGTCAGCATCGATGCGGAGAAGAATAACTCCGCCGATAAGGAGAAGGTGATCAGTTCCGATTCTTCCAGGGTAAAAGTGTTCGCCTTGCCGACTAACGAGGAACTCGTTATCGCTCTCGATACGATGAGAATTGTAGACGCCGCCTCGCACCCGTCGTCCGCTGCCGGACATGGGGGAGACGGAAAAGCTTCCGGGGAGGTAAGAAATGAAAAAGTTGATTCTGCTGGTTAGCGCGGCCGCTATCGCGGCTGGTGTCGCTTACGTCGTCATCAAGACGGTCGAAGAACTGCAGTTCCAAGAAAAAGAAGACCTGACGTCGGAAGACGTCGAGTCTCAGCTGCTTCAGCACGAGTAGGACTTCATTGCTTCCAAAAGTTATTGGAGTAGTCCACCTCCTTCCTCTCCCCGGTTCCCCTGGATATGGCGGCTCTATTGACGGCGTGCTCACGCACGCGATCGAAGATTGCAAGGCGTATCATGAAGGTGGCGTCGAAGGAGTAATCGTAGAGAATTTCGGGGACGTTCCGTTTTCTGCCGGAACAGTCGAACCGGTTACCGTGGCAGCGATGACCCGTGCCGCCGTGGAGCTTAAGCGTGAGTTTCCTGACATCTATTTCGGTCTGAATGTGCTGCGCAACGACGCGGAGTCGGCGTTAAGCATCGCTTACGTTACCGGTGCCGGTTTCATTCGTGTAAATGTTCATGTCGGCGCGGTTGTAGCCGATCAAGGAATAATCCAGGGGAAAGCATATCAGACACTTCGGCTGAGAAAAAACCTCAACTCATCGGTTCAAATACTTGCCGACATCGATGTCAAGCACTCCGCTCAGATCGGCGACTACGACATAAAAGTACAGGCCGCCGACGCGCTTGAAAGAGGGCTTGCCGACGCGCTTGTGATAAGCGGTTCGCGTACGGGACAGGCTGTGGACATGGAGCAGCTTAGACAATTGCGCCGCGAGTTTAAGGAGGCAAACATCGTGATAGGGAGCGGAGCCAACAGCTCCAACGTGAACTTACTTCTTAAGTACGCGAACAACGTGATAGTTGGAACTTCGATAAAGAAAGACGGCGTTACTTCGAGCCCTGTCGATCCCAAACGGCTGGCTGCTTTCGTGAAGGCTGCCGGCATTTAGATCTGCACGCTTCGAGATCTCATTCGCCCGTAAGAGATGAACGCCTGCTTTACCATGGTACGCGCTTAAATTTTATATCTCAATCACGAATCGTGCAATTAATCTCTTCTGATCCCGAGCGCGCTAGTATCACCCAACCAAGCCTTTCGCACTCGGTGGGCTTTGCCTGTGCCATTCGTGTTGTCGTTATTTTACTACTACCTCCTCAAGTATAAAATCCGCGCCTCCCTCGCTTGTCTCTCCTAACAGTTCTGTTTAATTTGCAGACATGGGAGGAATCAGTATGACATTCGTGAACGCGCCGGCGTTCAGTGCGGCTGCCATGGTGGCTGGAGCTGATCCCGTCGTGAAGGTGCTCGTCTATCTTGTTGTCATGCTTGTCGCGGCGAAACTTGGCGCGGAGCTTTTTGAAAGGATCGGTCAACCGGCGGTGCTCGGCGAGCTGATTGCCGGCGTTGTTCTCGGCAACCTCGTGCTCTTGGACAGTGGATGGACCTTCTTCGAGGCACTGCGCGCGAATGTCTTGACCGATCACGCGGCGATCGCCATCGACATTCTCGCAAAGATTGGAATAATAATACTCCTTTTCGAAGTTGGGCTCGAATCAAGCGTGAAGGATATGAGACGCGTGGGTTTCTCTTCTTTCCTGGTTGCCGTGATAGGAGTCGTCCTTCCGTTCGTGCTGGGCTATTTCGTCTCGACAATCTTCGTGACGAAGGTCCCGAAGGAAATACTGGCGATTTCCCCGAACTTCAATATTCATAATATTCATTTATTCATCGGCGCGACGCTTTGCGCCACCAGTGTCGGGATCACTGCGCGTGTTTTCCAGGACATGGGGAAGATTCAGATACCGGAGGCAAGAATAGTGCTCGGCGCCGCCGTTATCGATGACGTCCTCGGATTGATTATCCTCGCGACGGTCTCTGCAATAGTTTCTTCGGCGGAGATGGGAACGGATCTATCTTTCATGGAGATCGCCAAGCTGACGTTGATCGCGGTTGGTTTCCTGGTCGGGGCTATCATCATCGGAACATATATCATACCGAAGCTCATGAAAGTCGCGGCGAAATTCAGAACGCAGGGTCTGATGCTCATTACGGCGATCCTGTTCTGCTTCGGGCTGTCGGCGCTTGCCAGCGAGGCGGGCCTTGCCTCCATCGTAGGCGCATTTGCAGCAGGGCTAATACTTGAGGAAATACATTTTAAGGAGTTTGGCAGCAACACCACCATCAAGAGCCTGATCCAACCGATTGCCATCATATTTGTTCCGGTTTTTTTTGTGCTCATGGGAATCCAGGTCCGGGTCGAAAGCTTTCTTATACCTTCTATACTCGGAATTTCCGCTGGTCTTATCGTGGTCGCTTTTATAGGCAAGCAGGCTTGCGGACTGGTGGTAAGGGAAAAGGATGTCGACCGCGTGACTGTCGGATTGGGAATGATACCTCGGGGGGAAGTGGGCTTGATCTTCGCGAGCATCGGCAAGGGGCTCGGCGTGATCAATGACGATATTTTCTCCGCCATTGTTATAATGGTTATCGTGACTACGTTCGTGACGCCGCCTCTTCTGAAGTGGTCCATTGCCCGCGCAGAGAAGAGAATCAGGATCAAACAAAAAACCGCTCGAGGTATTGCCGAATGAAATCAGATTTGTTCATGGGGTACGTTTTAACCGCCTTAGGCTCCGGCTCATTCCGAGGCGACAGCGTAAAGGGTGACACCGTTGGGTCCGCTGCGGACTCGGTAGTCGGCGTTATCAGTAAGGGATTCGATTCCATATTTTCACAACCTTCAAAGCTTGATTACATACTCCTGCACGGCGCTCTCTTCATACTTCTTACTTTTCTCCTGGTGTTCTTGATACGGTTTCTAAATCGGTTTACAATCAGGTTGCATGGCTTCGTCAGAAGAAATCGCGGCGTGATCATACGGTCCGTCAGGATAAAGAATCTTGAGCTCGTCTCGGCCGATCAGCTTGCAACTATCGCGTTCAAATCCGTAAGAATTCTTCGTTGGGCCGTAATCATCTTTCTTGTTTACTTGTACCTCACGCTCGCTTTCAGCCTGTTTGTCTGGACTGAACTGGTCGCCCAGAAATTACTGGGGTACGTGCTTAGCCCGCTCGTCGGCATCGCGAAGGCGGTCATCTCATATCTTCCTAATGTATTTTACATTGCCGTCGTTGTCGTGGTCGCGCGTTACGTCCTCAAATTGATGAAGCTGATCTTCTCGAAAATTGAGGATAAGACGATAACGATCCCGGGTTTCCCTGAGGAATGGGCGAAGCCGACATTCAGAATTGCCACCTTCCTTCTCATAGTCTTCGTGCTTGTGATCATATTCCCCTATCTCCCTGGTTCAGAGAGCGCGGCGGCGAAAGGGGTTTCGATATTCCTCGCGGTCCTTCTGTCACTTGGCTCTTCATCGGCCATATCGAACATTATTGCCGGTGTCGTCATTACTTACATGAGGTCATTCAAGGTAGGGGACAGGGTTAAAATAAATGACATAACCGGCGATATAATCGAGCACAATTTTCTCATAACCAGGATTAAGACCGTTAAGAACGAGGAGATTACGATGCCGAACTCGCTCGTCCTCAGCGGTCACGTAACGAACTATACGGCGATCGTCCGTGACGGGAATCCTCTTATCCTTTACACGAGTGTGACGATCGGTTACGATGCCCCATGGCCGAAAGTACACGAGCTTCTGATTGCGGCGGCGCTTGCCACGGAAAATGTGCTTCATTACCCGCAGCCTTTTGTCCTTCAGACGGCGCTTGACGACTTTTATGTCTCGTACCAGATCAACGCATATACAAATTCTCCTTCGATGATGCAGTTCATTTATTCCGCGCTGCATCAAAATATACAGGATAAGTTCTTCGAAGCGGGAGTCGAGATAGCATCGCCTCATTACTATTCGATTAGGGATGGCAACCGAACCACAATGCCCGACAAGTTCCTCGAAGATGGTTACACCGCACCTCCTTTCAAGGTGAGGATGGAACAAAATGGTAAGCCCGGCTAAATTAACTGTGATTTGTCGTCCATTCATGGGGCGAAGTTGCGTCTTATGAATCCCACCGTGTAATTCTCCCCTGTTTATTCTACATGCTTATCGGGTTTGCTCACTTCCTAAACCTTTCATAACTTGCGGAAAAGGAGATTCCGATGGACTTGAAGGATTTCGACATAGAGATGAGAATTCCTCCAGAAAAGTTATCCACCGCACAGTTAAGCAATGATATTATGGTTTTTGCTATGCTACAGACGATTTCTTGTCAGTTGAGCGAGCTCCTTTCCCTGGATTCGC
>JAJYRM010000228.1 GCA_021794075.1 Bacteroidota bacterium
AGCCATTTCTCGAAGTTCGACATCAGATAACAAGCAAACTGATAAGTCCCTGGTTCTTAACTCAGGAGTTCCAAATGCGGTAGCCACAACTTTCTTATTGCGCTGGTCGACCTCCACGTGTACCTCCGCGGAATCTGCCGACGCACCCATTCTCAACACTCCGTCCAAAGCCTCCCGGCGCGCTTTCAGTATGTCTTCTTCAGTGGGTTGAAGTATATTCCGCTCGACCGTTTCCTGAATGAGCCCAAGCGCAGCGCCAATGGCAGATACAACCTCCGGATTCTTGGACACGGAAAATGCGGCGCCTAAACGTTTTGCAGTAAACGGCACGATCACTTCGGCAGCTCCTCCACCGCCAACGAGATGCAATGTAGACTTGTCCAATTTGTAGTCGCTTATGAGCGCCTCCACGGTCCGCATCACTTTATCTGTTGCCTTGTTAAGTATGTCTGTCGCAAGTTTTCTCGAATCGATTTTATAAAGGTTCGCAACCTTCTCCAGCACTCTCCCCACCACCTCGGAATTACCGCGCGCGTATTCGCCGCCTATCAGGCTTAAGTAGTTAGCGGCATCGGTAGCGGTAAGCGCGTACTCCGGCTCACGGCCCGGCTCGGCGGATATCGCGCAGTAATCGGCTGGATCCGAACTTGTCGGTCTTATCAAATGGATTTGCGGATCAGACAGTTCTTCAGGCGTAGAGAAGGAGATATATTTTAAACCGGCGATATGCGCACTCCGTGGACCGACATCCACAACCCTGCCATTTGACAATCTGACCATGGATCCACCGGCCACTCCGACCGTGCGTACGTCCAGCGTCCGCAGAAATACTCTTCGTCCGCCGATCTCTGCCGTTCTAACGACCGGACGCCCATGTCTGATAATCGAAATGTCGGTAGATGTTCCACCAACCTCGAGAAAGATTCCGTCGAATACATGTACGTACATGAGGGCCGCAGCCACACCGGCCGCGGGTCCCGAAAGCATGGTAAGAATGGGCCTCTTCCGCATTTCAGCCACGCTCATAATGCCCCCATCGCTCCGCATGATCATGAGCCTACTGGCGATGTCGTTGGACTTCACGGAAGCCTCGGTCATGTCAGCGGCTTCCAGCATCTTCGGAAGCATGCTTGCGTTTATGGCGGCTGTCTGGGTCCGAACTCTTAGCCCATACAAATGCGAGATCTCAGAGGCAGCGGTGCATCGAAAGCCTAAGCTCTCAATTATTTCGGCAGCGCGGGTTTCATTCGACGGATCGTCGACCCCGAACGCTTCAGTCGCAACAAAAACTTCCGCACCTTCGGATGAGAGGTTATCGACGGCGCTCCTAAGATCCGTTTCCCTCAAGCCACCGACGGTATCTACAAATGCGAATCGAGTCTTCAAGAACTTCTCCGGAGCAAGTTCAAGCTCCCGGACATTTTCCTGCGACTTGATCCGGAATTTGAGGGCGCCATTTCCCATGCCTATGATTCCGACCGCCGCTACATCACCCTCTAGGAGAGCATTCGTGGCTTGTGTAGTGCTGTGAGCTATTAATGATACTTCATCCGGAGAGATCCCGACTGAGGCGAGCAACTTCTGCAGGGACTGAACCACGCCGAGAGCGACGCCTTCCTTCGCTTTGTGCGTTGTTGGCACCATGGCTTTACCCAGCACCTCAGCAGTATAGGCATTCACCGCGACAGCGTGTGTGAACGTGCCTCCGACATCTATGCCTACCTTCACCTTCCTACTTCCGTTCACTTCAACATAGACCATCAGAAGAACCTCAAACCGGCTATGATTAGTCCGGCAAAAGCCGTCACCCAGGCGTAAGGGAGAGTCCTCCACATCAGACTGTTGACGTCCACACCTAATTCATTTGCCAGCCAGACGTTTTGCGTGTTAGTCGGATCAGAAATACCCTGCACGATGCTCATCGACATCAGAATTCCCATGATTGCGTTGGCACTGAGCTGTCCTGTCGACATGAGAATACCGGCCACCCCATAGCCGAGGCCCCACACGTTCATCGGACCGCGATAAAGCGCCAAAGGAGCCAGGAGGCCAAACCCCAATGTGTATTCCCAAAACGTGTGTGGAATGACAAGCCGGAAAATCGGTCGCATATCGGTTAGGACTGGCCACGCATGGCCGCCGCCTGCAACGGTCTTCGCGAAGAGCCCGCTTCCCGGACCGCCCGGTGATGGCCCCAGAATGGAGCTCAGTAGCATACCGATCTCTATGATGAGCACGATGACCGGAGCAACCCCTTCTACGCCCTCCACGAGGGATCGTGTCGTCAGTTGAACGCTCCCTGGCCTCAAGGTAACCACGATGCTGTACACAAATCCTATCAAAAATGACGCGATGTATTCAACATGAAATACCAGGATCAGTACGAGCGGAACCAAAGGAATCAGGTAGCAATACCATTTAACCTCAGACTCATTCCCCTTCCTGAACGCTGAAAATCGGTCGTAGAGAACATAGAGGAGCAGCGCTATTCCGAGAAATTCGAATAGATATCGCACAAGAGTCAAAACCGGGTTGAAGTTCACGCTCTTGAGAAAGATGTATCCCAGAACGCCGATCACAACTGCGCCCAAGAGATATGACGCGGCTCTCAACGCTTTCGATGATTCGAAGCGTATTAACCTACTGCGCCATAACTCAATGACAATATAGACTATCGACACCGGGATCAACACGAGAAAAAGAAGCAGGGCATAACTAGAGATGGTCGTCGGACCGATGGTCAAAACCGTTTTGTAAACAGCCCAGTTGTTCACGTTCAAAATCCCGCCCACACTTATTCCGAATAGCAAGATCCCGCCGGCAACTTCTTCCCGAACACCGACGGAAGCAAGAATGGGAAGCACTATCGTCGCAATCATTATTACAGCGCCCAATCCGGTAATTGTGGTAAAGAGTAGCCCGACAATTGCCACGACAACGAGCGATACCGCAAGCGGACTCGACCCGGCGAGCTCCGCGCCCAGCTTGACAAGATTCTCCGCCGCTCCGGATTTTTGAAGGACCACACTGATCGTACCGCCAAATATGATGATGATCATCGGCTCGACCAGCCGTTCAGCGCCGTTAGCTACCACAACCAAAAGGAAATCGTTCAAGGATAGATGT
>JAJYRM010000095.1 GCA_021794075.1 Bacteroidota bacterium
TATTCGTCACCGGAATCGACACGAACATTGGAAAGACGATTGTCTCCGCCATCCTGACGGAAGCTTTGCAGGCCGACTATTGGAAGCCGATCCAGGCAGGCAACCTTGACAGCAGCGATACCGACACTGTCAGGAGTCTAATCTCAAATTCGAAATCTGTGCTGCATCCCGAAGCGTACAGGCTTACGCAGCCACTCTCGGCCCACGCGGCCGCGGCGGCAGACGGAGTGACCATCGATATGGAGATGATCCGAAGATCTCTTCCGTCATCCGGCGAGCGAGACCTCATCATCGAAGGCGCGGGTGGTGTAATGTCGCCGGTGAACGATTCTAAAGTGGTTATGGATCTCATAATTAGCCTTGACGCTGAAGCCGTAATCGTCTCGAAGCACTACCTCGGAAGCATCAACCATACACTTCTCACAATCGACGCTATGAAGAGAAAGGGAATAAGGATAGTAGGCGTATTCTTCAACGGAAAGCCAGTGCAGACATCCGTGGACTTCATACTCCGCTACTCAGGCATCAAGGCGCTCGGATATATTGATGAAGAAAACCAACTTGACCGCGATGTCGTTAGGAGCTACGCTCAATTGTTCAAGAAAGAATTCGCCTGATGACTCTTTCAGAGCGAGACGGCAAAGTTATATGGCACCCTTACACGCAGATGCAGACTTCCGGTCTGCCGGTTGCGATAGTTCGCGGGGAAGGAGCGAGACTTTACGATGAAGACGGGAACGAATACATCGACGCGATCGCGTCGTGGTGGGTGAATACTCACGGACACGCGCATCCTTACATCGCCGAGAAAGTCGCCGCGCAGCTTAAGAAACTGGAACACGTAATCTTCGCCGGGTTCACGCATGAGCCCGCTGTTGAGCTTGCCGAACGCTTGCTGAAAATCTTGCCGGCGAACCAGTCGAGGATATTTTATTCCGATAATGGTTCTACTGCGGTCGAAGTCGGTTTGAAGATGGCTCTCCAGTATTGGCACAACCGCGGCCAAAAAAGACAGAAGTTAATCGTACTTAGTAATTCTTACCATGGTGATACCTTTGGCGCGATGTCCGCGAGCGTCCGTGACCTGTTCACCGAGCCGTTCTGGGATCTGTTGTTCGACGTTGTCCGCGTGGACGCGCCCGTTGAAGGGAAGGAAGAGGAAGCTATCGCGCAGCTTGCCGGAGCCGTCGGGCGCGACGATGCCGCCGCCTTCATATTCGAACCGCTCCTCCAGGGGGCGGGCGGGATGATAATGTACGGCGCCGATCCCCTCGATAAGATGATAGGCATCTGTCGCGAGAAAGGGATTCCGACAATCGCTGACGAGGTGCTCACAGGGTTCGGAAGGACCGGCAGATTTTTCGCTTCCGACTATCTTTCGAACAAACCCGACATCATCTGCATGTCCAAAGGACTCACCGGTGGTACGATGGCGCTCGGTGCGACTTCGTGCACTGGAGAAATCTTCGACGGCTTCCTTTCCGATGACAAGCGAAAGAGCTTTTTCCACGGACACTCGTACACCGGGAATCCGGTGGCGTGCGCGGCCGCGCTCGCGAGCCTCGATCTGTTCGAGAAGGACGAAACGTGGAAGAATATACTCGGGATCGAAGTGCAGCACCGGCATTTTCTTTCGAGGATTACCGCTTATCCGCGCGTGAGAAATGCGAGACAGATCGGGACGATCGTCGCTTTCGACGTGGTCAACGAAGAAGAGACGAGCTACCTCAACGAGCTGAGAGACTGGATGAACGACTACTGCGTGGGAAGAAGAATCATCATAAGGCCGCTCGGAAACGTGATGTATCTGATCCCGCCGTATTGCATTACAAACGAAGAACTGGAAAGAGTATATTCAATCCTATGCGAAATGTTGGACGAGATATCGTCGCACTAATCGGCAAATCCTGGAAGTCAGGTAGCAGGAGGGTACGTATTGATCGGACTCTAATCTCCGTCCTGATAATCCTGCCGTTTATTTCAATAGGCTGCGATTCCTCCCAATCGGGCGATTCACTTGTCGCGCCGACGCTGACTACGCCTGTCGTCACCGGATTATGGATTACCGCCTCTACCGGCCCGGGCGCGATCGCGGAATGGGGGAGTCCCGAAGATGCTTCCACATCGGGCGGAGGATTCCCGTTCGACGCGAGTAAGGGAAGTCTCGCCGGTACCGATTCGGTTCAGCAAATCCCCACCGTCACTGCATTCTTCAATCCATTTCCCAATCCGGCGCCGGGAGCGATAGTCATCCCCTTTTCTCTCTCACGGAATTCTTCCGTAGACCTGTGGATCGTGAAAGCGGAATGGGCCGGCGACAACCCTTCGAGCATAGCAACGGCAGCGGGCGCCACCACCATCGCTCCGCAACGAAGTACCGTTGAGGTCCTCCTTCATAATCAGATCATACCTGCAGGTGTTCACAACTATATCTGGTCGGACAGCCTGGCGCATGGGTTCTACAGAGTGTACTTCCGCGCCGGCGGCGCAACAGCGTTCCATGACATCCTGATAGCGAGGCAGCCGTCCGATATACCTGCAAGTCTTCGAGAGTTTCTCGCTGAATAGTTCGTTTCGCATAACGATACCGAAAGGAAAAGTAATGAAGAGTATCTACCTGGTTGTCTGCGCTCTTACAATGCAACTCATGTTTGTCGGCAGTGCCTTTGCGAAAGAGAATGCCGATAGCAGTCAGACCGTCGGGCTGACGGCTTCCTTTCAAAGCAGCCAGGTCGATATACTGGTCCCGGTCTGGGTTTCGAACAATGTCTCGATCTCGCCCGCGTTCGGTCTGGCGTGGGAGGAAGGATCGGGAGCAGATCTGCACGTCGGGGTAGTGCCGAGATACTATCTTGTGCGCAAAGTCGTCTCGCCGTATGTAGGGCTCCGGGTGGCATTATTGCAGACGATTCCGGCTTCCGGATCCGGAATATCTTCCAGCACCGACTGGCTGGCCGGGTTTGAATTCGGCGCCGAGTATTTCTTCAACCGGCACCTGAGCTTCGGCGTTGAATCTCAGGGCAACTTCACCTTCTCGTCCCCGAATTCCTCCCGTTTCGGGAATCCCGGAAAAACAAATTTCAATACGGCAGCGGCCGTGTTTGCCACGGTCTATTTCTAGGATGGTGGAATCGGGAGATAGTGCGTCTCTAATAGCGATTACCGGTTCGGGATCGATTTCGCCTTTCGGTTATTCGCCCGGTCAGGTGTGGCAATCCTATTTGAAGCGGGAAACCTTTCTGAGGCCTGAATTATTCAACGGTGAAAAGACGGTCGTCGCGAAACTCTCAAAACCTGCGGAAGATATCGTGAGTGCAATACGCCTCGAGGAGGCGATTCACAAACATCTCGACAAGACGGTCCTCATGGCTATGCACTGCGCGCGCGACGCCGTCGGGCTCGCCGGCTGGAAAGCGTCGGACGGAAAAAGCACCGGCGTAAACGTCGGCTCCTCGCGCGGGGCCACGGCTCTTCTCGAAGAGCTCCATTTGTCTTACCTCGAAGATCCGTCGAGACGTCTTTTTCCGTTAACTTCGCCGATCACGACGCTCGGCAATATCTCGAGCAGCGTCGCGCACGACATCGGCACCGGCGGGCCGGAGATCAGTCACTCGGTGACATGCAGCACCGCACTGCATGCGGTCTTCAACGGAATTGCATGGATGAAGGCTGGCTTCGCGGACAGGTTCATAGTCGGAGGGGCCGAGGCGCCGCTCACAGGTTTCACGATCGCGCAGATGAAGTCTCTTCGAATTTACACTGCCGACGCCGATGCGGAATATCCGTGCCGTCCGTGCTCCGCGGAGGAGCCGCCGAAGAGTACCATGGCACTCGGCGAAGGAGCCGCCCTTTTCGCGCTGGAGAAGTTTACGAAGGAAGAGTTGAAAGACAGAGCCGCATCGGTCCTCGGCGTGATCGAATCGTTCGGCTACGGGCTCGAGTCAGCTGCGACGGAGACATCGATCACAGAAGAGGGCAAGGCGCTTAAAGATGCGATGACCATGGCGTTGAAAGGGATGGCATCGGACGCGCCCGTCGACCTGGTAATCCTTCATGCGCCTGGCACCGTAAAGGGGGACCGGAGCGAATTGAACGCCGTAAGATCGGTTTTCGGAAGCCACTTGCCGATAATGGCATCCAACAAATGGTTCGTCGGGCACACATTCGGCGCGTCGGCCGCGCTTAGTATCGAGTACGCTCTCAAGATACTCGAGCACGATGATTTTGTGGACTTCCCGTATGACGTTACATTCCAAAACAGGCGGCGTCCGATTCGAAAGGTGATGGTCAACGCCGCCGGATTTGGTGGGAATGCCGCGAGTATTGTCCTTTCTAAACCGATATAGCACATTCATCCTGTGAAGTAGTGATCCTCCCGTCACCCCGATTCTTTTACAAAATTAGTCCGCTCGATTACCGCTTTAAAATTGTTCCACCGATAGTTAGATTTCATCGTGACGTGGAGCCATATCTCGCCTGAATTTGTTATTGGAATTATAATAGAGCGTAGTATTTCCTACGTCTAATAAATACTCTGCCGATAGCTGCCTTTGAGTTGCGTGACAAAACCACTTCCTTTTACAAGCGAAGGACCAATAAGATGAAGAGACATCCATCCTTTTTCCTCAACACATTTTTACTGTTAGCCTCCGCGGCGATGCTTTTCTTCGCGTGCCATGGAGCCGCAGAGGCGAAGACTCCCGGAATTCAGGAGACTTATTCGAGTTTGAGATGGCGCCTGGTCGGCCCGTTCAGAGCTGGCTGGGCAACCGTGGCCGAAGGGGTTCCGAGTGAACCGAATACTTTTTATTTCGGCGCTGCAGGTGGCGGCGTGTGGAAGACGATCGACGCGGGCAGAACATGGCAGCCGCTGATGCAGCACCAGGGAGCGTCATCCATCGGCGCGCTGGACATATCTGCTTCCAATCCAAAAATCATTTACGTTGGTACCGGGCAGGTCGCCTTTCGTTACGACATGCTGGCCGGGGACGGGGTTTACAAGTCGACCGACGGCGGAAAGACATGGAAAAACGTCGGACTGAAAACGTCGGAACACATAGGTAGGATTATCATAGACCCTAACAATCCTCAGCATGTTCTTGTCGCGGCCCTCGGAAACGTGTTCGCGCCGAACAACGAGCGCGGGGTTTTTCTTACCACAGACGGAGGAAAGAGCTGGCAAAAAACACTCTTCGTCAACGACAGCACTGGCGCGGTAGACCTCGCGTCGGACCCCGATTATCCTTCGGTGGTTTACGCGGCACTCTGGCAGATGCAGGCACACCCGTGGCTCGACTATTTCATGCCTCAGACAGGGGCGGGTTCCGGTATTTTCAAGAGCACGGACGGTGGAGAGCACTGGACCAGACTGTCAGGCCACGGACTCCCTCCCGGGCTCTATGGCCGCATAGGTCTCGGAGTCGGCACCGGGACATTGGGAAAGACCGTTTATGCGACAATCATAACTTCCGGCGGAGCGAACGGCCTCTACAAATCGACGGACGGCGGAGCAAACTGGGAATACGTCAACAACGATCCGGGACTCGCAAACTCATATTTCAGCCGGGTTACCGTGGATCCAACCAACCCGAATGTCGTTTATGTCATGGACCGGTCGATTCATAAGTCGGTGGACGGCGGCAAGCATTTCATGATGTTCAAGGGCTCCCCCGGCGGCGACGACTATCATTTTCTCTGGATCAATCCGCTGAACACGCAATGCATGGTTGCCGGTGTCGACCAGGGATGCTGCGTCACCGTCGACGGCGGCAAGACTTGGTCAAGCTGGTACAACCAGCCAACGGGGCAATTCTATCATATCGCGGTTGATGACCAGTTTCCTTACAGAATCTACGGCGGCCAGCAGGATAATGGGACGGTGGGCATATCGAGTCGTGGACCCAACGGCGTCATTAGCCTCCGCGAATGGCACCCGGTTGGCGGCGACGAGCGCGATTACGATGTCCCGAAACCTGGCGATCCCAACCTTGTGTTCGGCAGCGGACTCGGCGGTCATTTCTCGCGGTTCAACAATAAAACTAGACAGGTGGCGGAGATTTCTCCGTGGCCGCTAAGCACTTATGGCGCTCGCGAATCAACTGTCAAATATCGATACACATGGATCACCCCGCTCGTTTTTTCTCCAGTCGGAAATCATGCCCTTTACGTTGCCAACCAATATCTATGGAGATCCACCGACAACGGGGACAGCTGGAAGAGAGTGAGCCCGGACCTGACAGGAGAAGTGCCGGGATCTAAAGACTATTTCGATCCGAGCCGGAAGGAAGCCAAGAAGGCAGGATACGGTGTTATTTTCACGATCGCTCCTTCGCCAAGGTCCGCGAAAATTATCTGGGTAGGTACCGATGACGGACTGATCCAGCTTACTACCGACGGCGGCGCGCATTGGAAAAATGTCACGCCGAGCAGCGTCCCTCTCTGGGCCAGGATAGACGCGATTGACCCGTCATATTTTTCAGACGGCGCGGCGTATGTCGCGGTCAATACGCAGCGTCTTGGGTACACGAAGCCGTTGATACTTAAGACGACGAACTTTGGCAAAACCTGGCAGACGATTACGAACGGGCTTCCCAAGAACGAGTTCGTAAACTCCGTGCGCTGCGACCCCGTGAAGAAAGGACTTCTCTACGCGGCGACAAACCGGAGCGTCTTTGTATCGTTCGATGACGGAGCGGATTGGCATCCGTTGACGCTGAACCTCCCCACTGTCTGCGTGAATGATCTTGTCGTGCATGACAATGATCTCATTGCAGGGACGCAGGGAAGAGCGATATGGATACTCGACGATGTGGAGCCTCTTCGCGAAATCTCGGCGGCGCTTCCTGAACAAGCCGTTCATCTTTACCGTCCTTCGGTGGCGATTCGTATACGTGCCGACGAGAACAAAGATACCCCCTGGCCTCCGGAGACTGCTCTCGGCCAAAATCCTCCGACCGGCGCAATATTCGATTACTGGCTCAAGAATGACGCGAGCGAACCTGTCATGATAACGATAAGGGATTCAAAGGGGAATATCGTAAACAGATTCTCAAGTGATGAGAAGCCAGTCGAGCTCCCATCGCACCGCTATTTCCAGGCTGGGTGGATCAAGCCTTCGCAGAAGGTCTCTGCAAACGCCGGGTCGCACAGGTTTGTTTGGGATCTTCGTTATCCCAGACCTCCCGCGCTAAGGTACCACTACTCGATTGCCGCGGTCTGGCCATCGGGCGCGACGAACGATGTCGATGCGGGCACGCCGCTCGATCCTCGTGGTCCGCTTGCACTTCCGGGAAAGTACGCAGTAACGCTCACGGTGAACGGGAAGGCTTACACGCAGCCATTCTTGGTAAAAGAGGATCCGCGAGTTCACGTTAGCATGCAGGCGCTCCAGAAGCAGCTCGATATTTCCAGGCTTATTGACAGGGCGCTGAAGCAAGCTGTCGGAGCTCACGGCGAGATAGGTAGACTGCTGAGCGACAAGAAGGGGAAGCTCACATCCGCAATCGCCGACTCGCTGCTAAGTCTGCAGAATAACGGCGATCCGAGTTTTGCTTCGGTCGCAGGGCATCTCGCGAGTCTGGTTACGGCGATTGACGGAGTAGACGCCGCCCCAACCCAGGGCGAGATGAAAGTTTATGCTCACAGCCGGAAGCAACTGGACGAGCTTCTGGCGCGCTGGCGGAAGACGCAGGCGTCCATCAGTAAAGCCGGAATGTAGAGTCCCGATGGTCTAAATCCCGCAAATAGCGGCGAAATCACGACAAGCCCGGCAGAGATGCCGGGTTTGTTTGTCTTTGGATGCGAAATTGCCCAAGAGGCTCTGTTAAATTGGAAAGGCCAGTGGAGTTTTGCCACCTTGACACGATCTGATTGGCAATACGCCGCAGGAAGGGAGGCATACAACTGTCTGAACGGCAGTTCTGGGGGGCTCCTATTGGCATGAACGTTGCACCTACCTACCCAAGAACCTCGAATTGATATGTATAGCGACGAACCAAATATAGCCTTAAGATCTGATTTTGAGATCAAGTCTTCGCTTCAGGCCGCCGAACCTCGGAGGGGCGGAAGAAACTCTCGGGGAAAAAAGTATCACTCGGAAACCTTTCGTCCGCTCGTCACTTCGCGGGATCATTCACGCGTATCAACGATTGTATTCGTATTTGCCACTATCGATCAAATGGAAAGGAATCAGTTATCATGATGAAGAAAATTGCGATCATATTGTTTGTCGCTTTCATATTTATGCTCGGAATAAGTCTGACTTTTGCCTGATCGCTTAGGCGATAAATGCCGCATTATGACAGGACGCCCGGCTTCGGTAATGAAACCGGGAACATCGTCATGAAACAGATGTAAGTCCTCGGCAAGAAGTAAATCGTTTGCGGGCGGGCCCAGCGACAAGTCGGGCCCGTTAGCTAACCTCGCGGGTCTAAAAGGCAGTGGGGTAAATCTCGAGTACCCGCGAGGTGATAATTTCTCAATCCAACCCACGCAACCTCTCCTTTCCGCTTCCTCTTTTATTGCTCGACAAGCAATGACTATATTTAAACCGCTTCGGTGATTGTCGCCGAAGCGGGACTATCACGCCCCATTTGATCATTCATCCAAAAAGTTAGGTGCTTGCCTTATGAAACAGAGGTTCAGTGGTACGATAATAAATCTGGTGACGCTCCTTAGCGCCGTCGCGATCGCTCTTGTCGGGTTCTCCGTGAGCGCTTGCGCGCAGCCCTCGATCAAACAACAGTACGCGGAGAAAGTGAAGAAGGAGTTCCTGTTCGCCTGGAACAATTATAAGAAATACTCCTGGGGACACGATGAACTCGAGCCATTGACAAAATCATATTACGACTGGTATGGCAAGGGCGAATCGCTCCTTATGACTCCTGTCGATGCTTACGATACGATGGTGCTGATGGGGCTGAAAAAAGAAGCGCGGGAGGACGAACAGCTTATAGATGACAGCCTCTCTTTCGATAAAGATATCTCCGTTTCAAACTTTGAAATAACTATACGGATGCTGGGCGGGTTGCTGTCGGGATACGAGCTTAACCATGATAAGCGCTTTCTCGAACTTGCCACGGACCTCGCTAACCGACTTTTGCCTGTGTACAATACGGCGACCGGCATGCCTTACCGGTTCGTGAACCTGAAGACTGGAAAGGTGAGCGGAGTTGTTTCGAACCCGGCAGAGATCGGCTCGGAGACTCTTGAACTTGGCACGCTCAGCAAGCTTACCGGTAACCCTATCTACTTCGAGAAGGCCAAGAGGGCGGTTGTCGCGCTCTTCGATCGCAGGTCAAAAATCGGTCTCGTCGGCTCGGCGATAAATGTGGAGACCGGGAAATGGGTGGATCCGGAGAGCCACATAAGCGGCGGCATCGATTCGTATCTCGAGTATCTTCTTAAGGCTTGGAAACTTTTCGGTGACAAGGAATTCAAGCACATGTGGGACGTGAGCGTTGCCTCGGTCAACAAGTATCTCGCGCAGAAGGTGGATGGAGAACTGTGGTATGGCCACGCTAATATGAATACCGGGGTCATTAACCAGACGCAGTTCGGCGCGCTCGACGCGTTTTTCCCGGCTGAGCTTGCCCTCGGCGGAGAATTGAAACGCGCGGAGGAACTCGAGAACTCCTGCTACAAGATGTGGCTTTATTACGGCATAGAGCCGGAACAAATCAATTATACGAATATGAAGATCGTGAGTCCCGGCTATGTCCTCCGCCCGGAGAATATCGAGTCGAACTATTATCTCTACGAGTTTACGCACAACCCTGAATATGTCTGCAGGGCGGAGACATACTTCAATACCTTCGTATATAATTGCAGGGTGAAGCACGGGTTTGCGTCTCTGAAGAGCGTGATCACGAAAGAGAAGATTAACGATACGCCGAGTTACATGTTCGCCGAGACGCTGAAGTATCTTTACCTGACATTCGCACCCGCGTCGACGCTGAATTTCCATGATATTATTTTCAACACGGAAGCGCACCCTCTCCATAAGAACTTCAAATAGTTCCGGAATTCCCCGCCCGGTGGGCACGGCGGGCGGAGGCGCCAGGACGCGAACGGTTAAACGTCGAGTCCTGGCGTTTTTGTCTAAATGGCCCTTCAGGTCGTGAAATCCAATTCACTTGACTTTTAAACCGTGCGGGTATACATTTGTATACCATCCGCGAAAACATGCGGAGCGGGAAAGTGGAGTGGAAAAATGAAAGAAATAACGGAACGCCAGAAAGAAGCCCTCGATTTTATAGAGGAATTCACGCGTGAAAACGGCTACGCGCCGAGTTTCCGCGAGATCGGCGCGGCAATCGGCGTGACGATAGGCGCCGTTCAGAAACTCCTCAGGATGCTCGAAAAGAAGAGCTTGATAAGAAGGGAAGCCGGACGGTCGCGTGTCCTGCGCGTGACCAGGAAAGAAAGCCGCATCCCGATCTACGCCGCGGCGAGAGGCGGCACACCGAGGATCGTCGACGAGGATCCGAAGGAATATTTTGACGCGCGCGGCACGCTCGGACTGAGAACCGGCGACAGGGGAATCTACGTCGTCGGCGACAGCATGGTAAACGCCGGTATCGCAGACGGCTCGGTGGTGTTTTTCAGAAAAGTACAGGATGTGAAAGACAATGACATCGTCGTCGCGCGCGTCGAGGACGGCGTCACCGTGAAAAGATACGGCCGGCAGGGAAAGAAGATCGTACTCCGGCCGGATAATCCGCTTCACGACCCGATAGTCGTCGATCCGGCCGTCGACAGCTTCGAAGTGATCGGGAAAGTCGTGAGCGTAATTAAGAATTACGGCAAAGAAGCCGCGCAGAAAGAAAAGAAACAGAAATGACGACAAGGTTCGTGTCAGTTTGTGCTCGCTTGCTGCGAAAGATGAACAGCACCGGCTCCCTCTCTTCGTAGGAGAGGGTTAGGGTGAGGTCTGTTTGGGAATCAAATGGAATCCTCTAATCCTTCCCAAACCTTGGAGAACCATCTTGAAAGAATTTATATGAGAGATCCCGTGCTGAATGGACAACAACATATCGACAACAGAAATCTAACGAGGGAGCTCTCTCACGACATCGGGGCCGTCGTGCCGGGAAAAACCGTGCTCCTTTACGGCTCTTCGCTGGTTTACTACACCTCTCTCATCGTCATGAAGGAAACGCTGCGCCGGCTTCCGAGCATTGCCGTCGTCGACGGCGCGAACAGGTTCGACGCCTACCGCCTTGCGCGGATGGCGCAGATAGACGGGAGAGACCCGCTCGATATACTGAACAGGGTTTACCTGTCGAGAGTTTTCACCGCCTTTCAGATGGACGGGCTTTTGACGCGCGGTGTCGAGCCGTTCCTGGACGAAGCGAAGACGAAGGTCCTGATCGTGCTCGGACTCCTCCACACTTTCTACGACGAGCAGATATCCGTCAGGGAAGCCGAGAAGAGCCTCGCCGGAATAAACGCGAAGTTCAGCGGCATGAAGAAGAACGGCATCTCGATCCTGCTGGCATCTGAGAACCTGACGCCGGCGCAGAAGCAGCGACAGGCTTTTTATAAGCGAATGCAAGCGATGGCGGACGACGTGTATGAAGTGAGCAGCGGCCCTTACGAAGGGATTGTGTGGAACAGGCAAAAGAGAAGGCTTGCGAGGTGAGTTATGGGACGTACAGTACCTACATTTACGATGGTCATACGCGAGCACGAGTCGAGGTGGAGTAAATTCCGGGAGGCGCTGAGGAAAGAGGACCAGGAGCTTCTCGACGATCTTTTCCGCGCGCCGAAGATACACCTCGCCGCCTGCGCGTACGCCGTCAACCCGATACCTTTCGAGAACATAGTGATCTCCATGCTTCTCGAAGAAAGGAAACGCTCGGCGGCTCTCCAGAAGCGCGTCGAGGAGCTGGAGAGACGTCTGGCGGCACCTGAGGAAAAACACGCAGAAAAATAATCTCTGTGTCACTCTGTGTAATGTTTTGATTTATGGAAAGAATATTAGACAGAGAGGTATCACGAATGTACAAGCGGGGATGGCTGTTTGATCTCTATCCCTCCGGCAGAGGGATAACTCTCTGGATAATCGACGGCGACGGCGCGAAGACCCGCGGTTATGTCCCTTTCATGCCCCGGTTCTACATGAACGTGAAGAGCGCCGACCGCGGCCGCGTAGAGATGCTCGCGCGAAAACTTCATTCTTCCGTCACCGAAGGATGGGTCGAGAAAACCGAGATATATTCCGGCAAACGGATACCGGTGATGGAAATCTCCGTCCCCGGCACGCTTCACTTCAGGGAAATTGTCCGCCGGTTCGAATACGAATTCCCCTATTACGTCTTCTTCGACTCCGATCTGACTCCCGCGCAGATGTTCCTGTATGAGAAGAATCTTTTCCCGCTGGCATTCGGTACTTTTACGTTTGCCGACGACGACAGGCTCATGTCTATAGAGCTCGAAGACAGCTTCGACGCGATAGACTACGCGACCCCGCCGCTCGGCATCATGACCATAGGCCCGTCGCGCACCGACATACAGCCGAGATACCAGTCAGGGCGAATCATTTCGCTCGAAGCCGGCTACGACGGCCGCGAGTACACGATAGAGGCCGATACGGCAGAGGAACTGCTCACGCGCCTGAACGCGCATATCCTGCGGTGCGATCCCGACGTGATATTGTCGCGCTACGGCGACTACACCCTCTTTCCTCTTCTCGCCGACCTGTCGAGGAAGACACGGATCCCGCTTCAGTTTAACCGCGACGCTTCCGCCGATTACACGCGCACCGCGGAAGTGAGCTACTGGAGCTACGGCCAGATCGTTCACCGCGCGGGAGCATTCGAACTCGCCGGCAGGTGGCACATCGACACTGAAAACTCGTTCATCATGGATCAGTCCGATTTGTCGGGCCTCCTCGATCTTGCGAGGATAACGTGCATTCCCGTGCAGCAGCAGGCGCGGACGAGCATCGGGACCGGGCTTTCCTCCATGCAGCTCGCGTGGGCTTACCGGCACGACACACTCATACCGGCGAAGAAGCAGGAGTGGGAGAAGTTCAAGACCGCGTCCGAACTTCTCCTCGCCGACAGAGGCGGACTGATCTTTCTCCCGACAATGGGATATCACGAGCAGATCGCGGAGCTCGACTTCGCGTCGATGTACCCGTCGCTCATGGCGATGCACAACATATCGCCGGAGACGATAAACTGCGGATGCTGCGACAACCACGCCGTGCCGGAGCTCGGCTATACGATATGCGAGCGAAGGAGAGGGATCGTGCCCGAGACGCTCGGCGCCGTGTTGGAAAAGAGGGCGGAGTACAAGAAGAGGGAAAAATCAGCCGCCGACCCGCGGGCGAAGAACGAGTTTCACAAGCGTCAGACCGCGTTGAAGTGGCTTCTCGTGACGTGCTTCGGCTACCTGGGTTACAAGAACGCCCGCTTCGGGAGAATCGAGGCGCACGAGTCTGTCAACGCTTTCTCGCGCGAGGCGCTCCTTCACGCAAAGAGGATCGCCGAGGAGCGCGGATATTCCGTGCTTCATGGAATCGTCGACTGCCTCTGGCTGAAGAAGGAAGGCGCTACCGAAGAAGATTACAAACTCCTTTGCGATGTGATTAAGAATGAAATCGGAGTGACGATCTCTCTCGAAGGAATATATAAATGGATATTGTTCCCGGCGTCGAGGATGGACGGCGGAATACCGACGGCGAACAGGTACGTCGGCACGTACACTAACGGCGAAGTCAAGGTGCGCGGGCTCGAGGTGAGACGCGGCGATATACCGCTATTCACTCGAAAGGTACAAGGCGAAGTGATAGAACTTATGTCAAAGGCTTCCGGTATTGATGAATTGAAACTTCTCATCCCGGAGATCATGGATACGGTGAAGTATCATCTCGAAATCTTGAAGAGCGGGCGCGTCCCGCCGCTCGAGCTTGTCGTCAGGCATACGATATCGAAAGACGCCGACGAGTACGAGAACAACAGCATGCAGGCGGTCGTGTCGCGCGCGATGGCGGAGGCGGGCGTCGCGCTCAAGCCGGGCGAGACGGCCGAGTATATCATCATCGATCACACGGGAAAGAAAAACCCGTCGAAGGCGAAGCCGTTTATCTTTTACAGACCCGAGGACGGTTACGATGTGGAAAAGTATGCCGAGATCACGATGAAGTCCATCGAAATTTTGCTGGAACCGCTCGGATATGAAATCGAGGCCAAACCGCCTAAGAAGAAAAGGGCGAAGAAGGAGATGCAGCAGGAGATAGAATTCGGATCATTCTTCAAATGATTGCGATGAACTTAAGTCGACTCTTCCTAAATTTATCCGTCAACGACGTCGCATCTAAAAAAAGGACCGCGAATGAATCACGACAGAATCGAACCTGCTCTCCAAGCCGATCGCATCATGAAACCGAAGTACCTTATCCTCCTGATGGTGAATATCCTCATCGCCATGTCCGTGATTCCGGCGAACGGGCAAACGAAACTGCTGCCATGGAACCCGGCGCTCAGGAAAGGATACTGGAGCGCGCGATGGATTACCTGTCCGGGCGTGCCTGCCCGAAGCTATGGAGTGTTTCACTTCAGGAAGACATTCGAACTCACGAGCGTTCCCAAGCGCATGATCGTTCACGTCACCGCAGACAACCGCTACGAGCTTTTCGTCAACGGCACGTCGATCGGGCGAGGACCGGCACGCGGCGACCTTTACAACTGGAACGTCGAGACATATGACATCGCACCATATCTCCGCGAAGGGAAGAACGCGATCGCCGCACTCGTCTGGAATATGGCAGAATACGCGCCGATGGCACAGATTTCCGCGAGGACCGGCTTCCTGTTCCAGGCCGACAGTAGTGCTGACAATTTCCTCAATACAAATACTTCATGGAAGGTCCTCCACGACACGGCTTACGCGCCTTGTGCGCTGAACACGGAAGAGGTGTTGCACGCCTACTTCGTGACAGGGCCGGGAGACGATGTCCATGCCGCAGAATATCCATGGGGCTGGCAGGAGACGAATTACAACGACTCGATCTGGACCCACGCGGTGGATGTCCCCGCGGCGGCGGTCACGTTCGGATATGGAAGCGACAATGTCTGGACACTCGTCCCGAGCATGATCCCGCAAATGGAATACAAGCCGCAACGGCTGAGAGTCATTCGCAGAAGCAGCCCTCTGTCGGTCGCCGATACTTTCATCGACGGTAATGAGCCTTTCACCATACCTCCTCACACCGACGAAAGCATCGTACTCGACCAGACATTCGAGACAGTCGCTTACCCCGTCCTCACAGTCAGCGGAGGAAAGGGAAGCATGATTAAAATGACTTATGCCGAAGCGGCGTTCGACAGCAACGGAAGGAAAGGCAACAGGAACAACATAAAGGGGAAGGTGATCGAAGGGCTTTATGACCTCTTCTACCCGGACGGCGGGGCTGACAGGACATTCAGTCCATTATGGATCAGGACATACCGGTACATCGAGCTTGACATTAAGACCTCGGATTCACCGCTTACCATAGACGACTTTTACGGAATATACACCGGCTATCCATTCAAGCGGCTCGCGACATTTTCAAGCAGCGATCCATCTCTCGAAAAAATATGGAAAGTCGGCTGGCGTACCGCCAGGCTTTGCGCTGGCGAGACTTATTTCGATTGCCCGTACTACGAGGAGCTGCAATACGAGGGAGACACCAGGATCCAGGCGCTGATTTCATTATACAACACTAACGACGACAGGCTCGTAAAAAAGGCGATCCACGATTTCTACGAATCACGCGCGCCGAACGGGCTTACTCAGGGGCGTTTCCCGAGCCGCCGTCTTCAGATCATACCCCCTTATTCGCTCTTCTGGATCTCGATGCTCCATGACTTCCTCATGCTCCGGCCCGACCCCGCTTACGTGCAGAAATATCTCCCTGCCGTCGTGCCGATACTCGAATGGTACGAGAGGCATGTCGACCCGTCGTACGACATGCTCGGACCGATGACCTGGTGGAACTTCGTCGACTGGGACACTGCGTTCCCGGGCGGCGTACCTGCCGGCGCGGACAATGGGCACTCGTCGATCATCACCGAACAATTCATCTACACGCTTCACCAGGCTGCTTTCATGTTCCGGTATTTCGGAGACAAGACGCGCGCGAGGCATTACGACTTGCTCGCGGCGAAATTGTCGAAAGGTGTGTTCGAACATTGCTTCGATAAAGCAAGGATGGAAATGGCCGACGCGCCGCAGAAGAAGGAGTTCAGCCAGCACGCTTCCGTTTTCGCGATACTGGCCGGAGTGATCCCTCAAAATATGGAACGTAAGGTAATGGAACGAGTGCTGACCGATACGACTCTGAGCCAGGCGACATATTACTTCAGATTCTATGTGACGAAGGCGATGGTAAAGGCGGGACTCGGGAACGATTACTATTCACAGCTCGGTCCGTGGCGGAACATGCTCAGGCTTGGTCTCACGACTTTCGCGGAGCAGCCGGAGCCTACCCGCTCGGACTGTCACGCCTGGTCGGCGAGTCCCGTGTATGATTTCCTCGCGACGATTTGCGGTATAGAGCCTGCGGCGCCAGGTTTCGGGAGAGTGGCGATCGTTCCGCATCTTGGCCCGCTCGAAGAAGTAAACGCCTCCATGCCGCATCCGGACGGCGAGATCAAGGTCCATTTGAGAAAAATCGGAAATTCCGGACTCGATGCCACCGTTCAGTTGCCTCCGAGGCTCAGCGGGTACTTCGTGTGGAACGGCAGGAAAGTGAACCTGCACCAGGGACTCCAGAGACTTTCTTTCAAATGAAAGAGTGAATAACCCGGTACGGCGGCAGGCGAGTCCGGGCAATCACCTGACATACTCCTACAGACCCGGCACTGACATAGATACACTTATAACTAATTCTGCTGGGGTAGGTGCCGCTTACACTTATGATTGGAGCGGCAATATTACTTCCAACTCCAGGGACGGTGCCGGATTTATTCTTTACGACATCTACAATCAACCCGTCGAAGTATTCGACAAAAACGGGACTGTCATTCAGTATGGATACGACGCCAATGGTGCCCGTGTTGAGAAAGAGATCGGGAGTTCTTATAATTGTTACA
>JAJYRM010000096.1 GCA_021794075.1 Bacteroidota bacterium
GAAGAACATTGAAACGCAGAAAGCTTTACAACTTATCACAAACTATTACTCAAAAACCGTCTCTTAACAAAACCGCTGATTTGTCCAGTTGACTTTGAAGACGTACACCATAGAAGATCTTAACTCTGCTCGCATGGATCGAAGAGGACCCTAATAAGAGAATGCACGGAATTCTGTGACAGTCTGCTTGCGAAGTTCATTTCACGCCGCAAAGCAGGAAAGTGTACAGAGATGCCAGCCCAGTAGTCTATACCTACCTTCAAAAAGTATCAATTCGAAATGAAACTAACGTGAATAGACGATTCGCAAATGAGCATATCAACGAAAGCACTCGTCACAAAAAATATTTCCTGCACTTTGGTTACTTGGAAAGCCACCGTCCCTTCCTTCATCGAAGGTAGCATATCCTCAGGAATATTCGAGTTTCAAGGCTCAGAGCCAGCCGGGAGCAACCTGTCCTGAATGTTGTACCCTTCTGAAGCAAGTGATTCAGCCAAGCGTTGGCAGCCCGAATAGGATAGAAACCGCATGAGACCATGACCTTAAACCACCTGTAACCCCCGATAATCACTCGACTATCCATCATCCAAATTTTCTTGGACGCCAATTCTTTCCTTTGCTTCGAATGGGACACAAACAGCGCCGTTATTGACATTCCAGAAGTTGTAAGATAATGAATATTTATGGTCTCGACAGAAGACGGAAGGAAATTACCACGTACGCCTTCTTTCTCTAATCGATTCAACAAAAACAAAAAAGTCCGCGCGGCGCGGACTTGCAACTTTCGGGGACGAACACGAGGCTACTTCTTCTTTGGTATCGTCTTCTTCTTTGTCACCGTCTTCGACTTCATAACATGTTTTTTCATGGTTTGTTTCTTCATCGAAGGCATTGACTTCATTGCGTGCTTCTTTGCCACTTTTTCTTCCTTCTTCCCACGTGCCGTCTTGGAGCCCTTCTTTTCTATCTTCCAATTCTTCTTGTGGGCGACCATTTTCTTCTTGGTCATTTCGGTCTTGGTGGGCTTTTTCACCTGCTTCTTAATCGGGGCGGCGAACGCCGATCCGAACGTGACAAGAGATGCCATGAGCATCACTAGAGCCAGCTTTTTCATTGTGCTTCACCTCTTTCCTTTGTTTTTTGGTTGAATTGAACGGTTGAAAAAGTTCACATAAAATCTACCATGCCAAGATGAAAGCAAGATGAACCCAATACCCCAGACAGGGTACATCGGATAAGATCGCCCGCACTTTACCCCCAACTCTGAGCTCGTTCTTGCCGCGTGCACGATTACCCTGGGTATACGCGGCGCACTCTAGGAATCGCCAAACAAAGTCATCATCAGTTTACAAGCTTTTCTTTGTCCTTAGGGCCCTGTTAGAAAGATGGAAGACTGGACCGACACTATTAGCCGTAGTAGGACACCCTCCCTCGTTTAGAAATTATCGGAGTCCTCAATAAAGACTTGAAATATTGCCAGAACTTCCTTGCAGTAATTGTCCGCCATTGGAACCGCGACGCCAAGAATGCATTAATAAGGACTGTGCTGGTTCAATTACGTGGTAGCAACGGAAAGTGATATTGCCTTCATGTGCGTTTCATGGAGTATTGGTAGTTTTATTTCGTAAAACAAAAGGAGGTACCATGTTTCAAAGAACAATGATGATTCTCGCAGCGGCACTGAGTATCCCCATCGTTGGAGCGTCTCAGGTGAAACCGAAGGTTTCGAAAACTGAGGCTGAACAGACGGCGTTGGCAGCAGTTAATGGAGGGAAGATAATCAGTGGAGAATACGAGAAAGAGAACGGGAAGCATATCTGGTCGTTCGATGTAAGCGCGAGCGGAATCCTGAAGGAGGTCTGGGTGGATCCGGTGTCTGGAATGGTGATCAAAATCACAAATGAATCGATTGCAAATGAAAAGAAGGAGAGTGCAACCGAAACGGAGAGCGGCCATGGTCACCAGAAGGAAACGCCCAAGAAGTGGAAGGTCACTAAGTTACAGGCGGAAAACATCGCGATCAAAGCTGTTCCTGGAGGGAAAGTGATGGAAGCCGAACTGGAGCATGAATCCGGCATGTATATTTGGTCACTAGATGTTAAGAAGGGCAATCAGACCAAGGAAGTCTGGATTAATCCTATGGATGGCAGGCTCATCAAAGTGTCTACGGAAAATGAAAAGAAAGAAAGGCGCGCGAAGTACTAGTCAGGCACGAGAAAGCATCAGTGCGCAACCTTCCCGGAACAGCATTTGTTCATGAAAGGCAGCAAGCGCTCGGAAAGATGTCCGTACAGACACGGAGCACGGTGGAGAGGCCGTAGTCGCTCTCAACGCGTGGGAATCCGGTATGCCCAAGTGAGCAAGAATTCCGCCTTATGTCTTCTGGGTCGCTGAGGTCATTCTGGATTTGATGCACGACTCGTCAGTCAACATGCGCAGGTTTATCTGCGGCAATTCAAAGGTGATGCGCTGGACTGCGTAACCTCAAGAAAGAAGAGAGCATCTCAAACAAGTAGATAGATCGGCTATGTTGATAATCATATTCCTTTCACTTTCTGTGACTATCTTAGAGAGCAGCGCCGAAAACGATGGAAACGCGGCGCTGCTTTTCAGACCCAGTTGATTGCAGGCAGAAAATCTGAACCTTTGAGTTGAAACGCAGGATGGCCTAAAGCATGATGATCCCGTTCCAGCGCGTTGAAAGGCTTACCTTAAAATAGCAGCAATCACCGATGGGCGTAGATGTCCTCCAGACCTATTGCCCCAAATCTACCTCACAAAAGACCAGGCGGTCATCTTTAGTTTCAGATGGCCGCCTTCTTTTTTCGATTTTGGTTAAAAGTCTCAATCTACAGCTGCTGGTATAATGAAATGCTTCATGGCCAAGCCCCTCCCACCCTCCTGCCGCATGAAGCGAGCAATGACCCTCAAATTAGGACTCTTTGTTTCGAACCTGTCTGCGTACGCTGGTGTGATGATGGAAATTCCTACGGATTGGCTTCACATCTGTTTCATTGTTGTACCATAACTTATCGGAGTAGACAGAAGGGAGGACCATTGATTTACAGAACGGGCATGACTCTAGCTTTGGCCGTAAGTCTTCCACTGCTTGCGGCGGGGAAGGTGAGACCAATAATCTCGAAGTCCCAGGCTGAACAGGCAGCGCTGGCTGCTGTGAAAGGAGCAACAATTTCCACCGCTGGATACCAAATGGAGGATGGTGCTTACGTCTGGTGCGTCGATGTTCGTGCGAACGGGCATATGAGTGAAGTGTGGGTCAATCCACACTCTGGTAATGTGATGAAGGTAGAGAAGTCATCACCTTCGCATGAGAAAGGGGAGCAGTCCAGGGAGACAAAAGTCATGCGGCGGGTGCCCATGTCCTCAACGCACGGGAGAGAACATTCAAGCGGAGTCAGTAAGATTGTGGCTGGTGAAATCGCTATGATGGCCGCAGGCAGCGGAGCGGTTTTATCCGTGAAGAAAGTTGCTGGAAGCAACGGCTCGGTATGGTTGGTGGATGTGAAAACATCGGAAGGCCTGAAGCGGGTTTTCGTGAGTCCAGCGAATGGGACAATCCTAAAGATTTCAAGAAGCGGCACAACGTCCCCGGCCGCTAAAAACTGACAGAGAATCTTCGAATGGTCGCCGCATGCCTCAATTGTTACCGACTTGTCTGAGCGCGACTTCAGTGCCGCGCCGATAATAGTGCACAATTATGTATCACAATACAACCTATTCCAATGAAGACTAAATACGCTGTTGAGGGGCTGTTGCTGACTCTTCTCCTATTTATCGACTCTTATGCTATGGCTTGGTCAAATCCTCTGACATTATCTGATTACCTGGACGCGGCGTTGAAAGTAAATCCCCTTATCGGTTCTGCCGCGCAGGCCAGCGAGTCCGCGAAGTACAACAGTGAAGCGATCAGGAAAGGCTATTATCCACAAATAGGTGTGGGGACCCATCTTATAGTGGCTCCCGGATACGATCCCGCCATCACGAACGGCGGCGAGTTCGGCGCGCAAATTACCGGCGCGTACACCATCTATGATGGCGGCGCGAAGACCCTCGAGGTCAGGAAAGGCGGCATCGGAGTGGAGCAGGGAACGGTGAATCAAAGCCGCATTAGAGCGGATATCATCTATTCGGTCTCGATGGCTTATGTCGCGGCAGTGAAAGAAGAGAGAGAGCTAGGAGTGGTGGAGCAGGAATATCGCTCGCTTAGGGATTACCTGCGTCTCGTAAACCAGCTCCACGCTTCCGGCCAGGGAAGCGAGACTGACGTTCTCAGAACGAGGGTCGATTTGAACAACGCCGAGATAGACATAAACAGCAGAAAGGTATCTTATTCCAATTCCCTTATAGCGCTCGCGCAGGCAGCAGGACTACCGACATCGGATGTAACGGAGGTCGACACGGTGATGCCGGCAATTTCATATGACACTACATTCGACGCGGCAGGGAACGTGGATCTTGCGTCTCAGCATCTGCTCCTCAAGCAGGCAGAGTTGGACGCGCGCATAGCCGGAAGCAAACTGCGCCCGACGGTCTTGGTTGGAGCTGATGCGGGGGCTTTGACATCATTGCCGAACTTGCAGCAGGGCCTGGCGAATGTGTTCGGCGCGTCGGTCGGAGTTTCAGTCTCGGTGCCCGTGTTTAGTTTCGGGTCTCTCCACGACAGCTACAGCGCCGCCGAGGCAACCGCGAAGAGCATCGCGCTTCAGAACGACTACTCAAGGATCACGCTCGAACGAGAGTTCGAGTCGACGATGAACGACATCGGGCGTGCGGACGCGCAGATTGCCGCGCTTAGGAAAAATCTGGTGGTTGCCGAGGATAATATGATGCTTTCCAAGGCGCAGTACGCGGGCGGGACTGGAATAAGTCTGGATGTGTTGAACGCGATACAGATGGTGAATCAGATCAGGCTGTCGTTGGAGGAGGCGCGTGCGTCGAAAGCGTTAAGCATTTTGAAGTTGAACAGGATTAACTATTCCGGAGCTTACTGAGCTTTATGAAGAAGATCTTACCATTTATGTTAATTGCGGGACTCGGGTGGGTTGTGTCCGGGTGCAGTTCAAAGAAGGACAATGCCGATACTGTCATAAAACCGAGAGCGACGGTGGAAGTCGCACGCGCGGATTTGGGAAACATAGACAACATGGTCAACGCGACGGGTTCATTCGAGGTCCTTCGGGACGAGCAGGTTAAATCGACAATACCGGGAAAAGTGCTGAAGGTGTATGTGCTCGAGGGGGACGCGGTTCGTAAGGGACAGCTGCTTGTGAAGGTGCTATCGCAGGAGTCGTATGCCGCCATCACGGGCGCGAGGGAGTTGATAGCTCAGGCGACATCGCCATTTCAAAAACAGCAAGCCGAAGAGGCGCTCCACCTTGCCGAGAGCACCGCTGCAATCGCATCCATCAAAGCTCCATTTTCGGGGGCGATCATACGCAGGTTCGTCACTGAAGGGGAGCTTGTGGGGCAGGGGACTAATCTCATCGAGATGGTTGATCTTAACAGTGAATACTTCGTTGCCAATGTTCCAATAAACTATGTCGCCGCCATTAACCCCGGCCAGCTGGCGATCGTTACGATTCCAGGAATGAGTATCCCTCCCGTTCACGGAACCGTGCGCGCAATCAATCCTGCCACCGACCCTAATACGCAGAGCGTTCAGGTGAGAATAGACTTGAAATCGATACCGCCATTAGTCGCGGCAGGGACGTTCGGAAATGTCCAGATAAAGATCGGTGAGGCGAGATCAGTAGTCCTTGTGCCGAAACCGGCAGTCTATCATAACGACGAGCTTAACCAATATTTTGTCTGGAGGATTCAGGGAGACACGATAGCGCTGCTGACTCGCGTAGATGTCGGTCTTTCGGATTCTTCGGATTTCGAGATCACTTCGGGGCTTAAACCCGGCGACGTGATCGCCACCGTCGGGGGATATGGGCTCCCTGATTCCACCGCAGTCAAAGTCGTTAATAATTGAACGAGTAGTCTCTCGATGAAATTTTACAAATTCATTTCAGCTCACCGTAAAGGGATAATATTCATCGTCGCGATTCTGAGTATTGGCGGTATCGTGTCACTTTTTCAGATGCCCATTTCCCTTTTTCCGAATATAGACTTTCCTCGAATTGTAATTCTAGCTGACAATGGTGAAGAGCCTGCGAGCAGGATGATGATTGACGTGACTCGTCCGCTTGAGGAGGCCGCGAGAGCGATACCGGGTGTCACGGTCGTACGTTCAGCGACGAGCAGGGGCTCTTCTGAGATAGATGTCAATTTCAAGTGGGGTACGGACATCATTCAAGCGCTGGAGCTTCTTCAGGGACAGGTTGCGGGAATAAGAAATCAGCTCCCGCCGAATGTCTCCATCCAGATGGCCCGAATGAACGCGACAGTGTTTCCAATTGAAGGGTTCAGCCTTGTATCTGATTCTTTGGACCAGGTGCAGCTTCGTGATCTTGCCTATTACACGATCCGCCCAGTCTTGACGAGGATAAACGGTATCGCCCAGGTGGTCGTTCAGGGGGGAAGGAAGCGAGAATTTCTAGTTGAAGTAGATCCGCAGAAACTCCAGAGTTACGGATTAAGCGTCAACCAGGTTACCGATGCGATAAACAAGACGAACTTCGTCGCGGCGTCAGGTTTGGTTCAGCGGAATTATCAGATCTATCTCACTCTGGTCGATGGACTTTACAAAGGGCTGAGAGACATAAGAAATACGGTGATATCGTTCACGCACGGCACGCCGATAACCATAGGCGATGTGGCTACCGTGAAGCCCTCCGAGAAAATTGAGTACGTTCGTATAACGGCTGACGGTAAACCCGCCGTGCTGGTCTATGTCATACGCCAGCCGGGAGGGAACACGGTTGAAATTGGTAAACAGGTGCGGGCCGCCCTCGCGGGGATGAAGGGTGAATTACCTCCGAGCGTCAAGATGAAATACTTCTACGATCAGGGGGACTTCATCAGCAGCTCAATCGGGAGCGCGAGAGATTCGATACTCGTCGGCCTGTTTCTCGCGATCATAATCATTTTCGTATTTCTGAGGAGCATTCGAATTGGTTCGGTAGCGGTGATCACCGTGCCGGCTGTTTTTGCCACATCCATCCTCTTACTTTACGCACTCGGGAATACCCTGAATATAATGACGCTTGGAGGCATCGCGGCGGCCGTCGGACTTGTAATCGACGATAACGTCGTGATGGTGGAAAACATTTTCAGAACAATGCGGTACGAAAAGGAAAGTATCTCCCGTGCGGTCGCGCAGTCCATGAAAGAGCTTCTACCAGCCGTGATCGGCTCAAGTTTCAGCTCTATTATAGTGTTCGCGCCTTTCGCGTTTCTGTACGGAGTGACCGGCGCTTTCTTCAAGCCGCTCGCCGTGACCATGGCGGTCTCGCTCATAGTGTCGATGATTTATTCACTGACTTTCGTACCGGTTTTGGCTGAAGCGTTCATCAGAAAAAAAGATGTCGACTTGGAAACGAAAAGAGAAGAGCGAGGGAGTCACAGAATATCCGATTGGTACGGAAGGGTGATGAGAGCGCTCTTAAAGAGAAGCTATCTAGGTTTGGTGGCCGCGGTCGTTCTCCTGGCCGGTACTTTTTTGCTTTATGGAAACATCGGGTCTGATTTCATGCCTCGGATGGATGAAGGCGCTTTCGTAATGGATTTCCTCTCTCCTCCTGGTACCTCTCTTACCGAGACCAACCGGATACTGATGAAGGTCGAGAAGATTATCATGTCGATCCCGGAGGTGGAATCGTATTCAAGACGGGAAGGCACGCAACTCGGTTTCTATATCACGGAACCAAATAACGGCGATTTCCTTATCAAGCTGAAGAAGAACAGGAAGCGGTCGGTATTTCAGATAATGGATGAGCTTCGCGAGAAAATTGAGGCGACGGAGCCCGCTCTCCACGTGGACTTCGGCCAGGCCATGCAGGATCTCATTGGAGACCTGACAAATTCGCCTGCTCCCATTCAGATCAAGATATTCGGACCTACCCAGGCTGAAATCGAGCAGAAAGCGAAAGAGGTTGCCGATTTGATATCGAAGGTACCGGGTGTCGTGGATGTGTTTAACGGCATTACGATCAGTGGTCCTTCGATCGTCATTCATCCGGATCCGGTTCTTGTTGCGAGAGCGGGCTTCACTATGTCGGATGTAGAATCGCAGCTCCACACCATCATGAACGGGAACGCGGATACTTACGTGCTTGAAGGCGAGAAGCTCATCGGAGTACGCGTCAGGTATCCCAACCGATACCATACGGTGCTCCAGGATATCGAGTCAGTAAGGCTTCGCTCGCCAAATGGTTTCTACGTTCCCTTGGATGACATAGCATCTGTGGATATCCTCAAAGGACAAAGCGAGATCGACAGGGAAAATCTCAAGCCGATGCTTGCAGTCACTGCCAGGATTTCCGGAAGAGACCTCGGGAGCACGATCGGAGACATCAAGAAGACGCTCCAGGCAAATCTCATACTTCCGCAGGGAGTAAGCTACACGTTCGGCGGGTTGTATGAGAGTCAACAGGAGTCTTTCAGGAGTCTTCTCTTCGTCATGATAGCGGCACTCCTTCTCGTCATCGCTGTGATGATCTTAGAATTCGAGAATTTCACGATTCCCGTGATCCTACTCCTGACTAATCTGACATCGCTCTTCGGAGTGCTCCTTGCGCTTCTGGTTACCGGCATAACATTCAATATTTCCAGCTTCGTCGGAATGATAATGATGGTCGGCATAGTGCAGGAGAATGGAGTCTTCGTCGTGCACATGATACAGGAAATTGGCAAGAAGGCTGGGTACACGGTAGACACGGTGATCGAGGCATGCAAGGTGAGGGCGAGGCCGATATTGATGACCACATTCGCTGCAGTCTTGGCGCTAATGCCACTCGGGTTAGGAATTGGTGCGGGCGCACAGATGCAACAGCCGCTCGCCGTCGCTGTTATCGGCGGATTCATACTCTCGAGCTTCCTGCTTCTCTTTGAACTGCCGATGCTATACGTTTTCCTGAAGAGAATAAAATGAGAATTCTACTTGTCGAGGATGACAGGAGTCTGCAAAGAACTCTTGTTCGCCTTTTCAAGACGCAGAACTTCGCGGTAGACGCGACTGCGTCGGGAAAAGACGCGTCCTTTCTGGCCAAGACAAACGACTACGATGTCGTTGTCCTCGACATAATGTTGCCAGACATCGATGGGTATGAAGTATGCAGACACATCCGTGGAGAAGGGGTGAAAACGCCGGTCCTCATGTTGACGGCGCTCGACGAAGTCGATGACCGGATAAAGGGGCTCGACACCGGCGCGGACGATTATCTTCCGAAACCCTTCCATGCAGGCGAACTCCTCGCCCGCGTTCGCGCTCTTTCCAGAAGGCTTTCCGAGGAGAAGACATCGGTACTCAAAATAGGCGATCTGGAGCTTGATACCGCTGCAAGGAAGGCGTTCCGCGGCGGACGTGATCTTAAGCTATCAGCTAAGGAGCTGGCGTTGTTGGAATATCTGATGCTCAACAGCAGGAGAATCGTCTCTCGCGCGGAGATATCAGAACACGTCTGGGACCTCAACTTCGATCCGAAGAGCAATGTCATCGACGCATTCATAAGACTCCTCAGGCGAAAGGTTGACGCCGGGTTTGACCGCAGCCTTATCCGCACTGTGCGCGGGATTGGCTACACGATTTCTTCCGACCGTCCCGGGGAAGTTACCGGATGAAAATACCGATCCGCCTCAGAGTAGCATTATATGTCACACTCTCGTTCACGGTTGTTATAGTCATCATCGCCTACGCTTTAACCGAACTATATGAGGGGTATTCGTACCGGTCTTTCGATGTTACGCTTCAAGCGGCCGCCACGAGCGTGGCAAACAGGGTTGCCGACGCCAATCTAAACACTGGGCTTGGCGGGCTCAGCGAAGACGTCGAGGAAACGATTTCGGACTTCGAAAATAAAATAGGCCTTATACACATCGGGATCTTTAATTCGTCGAACGCTGAAACCTTTTCGCTGAATGATATCGACTCGATGGTCGTTAAAATACCCTTGAAGCACGACCACAAGTTCCTTTCGGTTCACTGGGCAGGAAAAAAGTATCGGGTGGCGTTCGCTCAGTTTGAGATTACAGACACGGCGCAGGGAACGGTGGTGGCAATGAGCTCGCTTGCTCCTCTGCAGGAATCGATTGGGCGTATTCGCGGGATTGCAATCATCATTGTTCCGATAACGATTTTGCTGATCGGTGTGGGCTCAGTATTGATAGCGCGAAGAGCGCTGAGACCTCTCGAGAGAATGGCTCGGGACATAGACGCCATCGGGGTCGGGAAACCTCTGATGAAACTTGAAGTTCCGGACACGAACGACGAAATAGAAAAGGTCGGTCAGTCATTCAACGCGCTGATGGAGAGGATCGTAACCCTGATAGACTCGCAAAGGAATTTCCTTCTTGATGCCTCTCACGAGCTCAAGACGCCACTAACCGTGATTCAGACCGAAATCGAAATGCTTCAGATGAATCCGAGCCTTACTTCCGACGAAAAAGAGAATCTTCAGAACTTGCTGTCGGAAGTGGAGTACGCGTCTAAACTGGCGGTTGATCTTATTTATCTTTCGAGGCTCGAATCATCCGCGTCCACCTTTTCAAATGTTGACATTTCTGCCGTGGTCAAGGAAGTCATTTCGCATCACTCGTCGTTGGCAAAACGAAAGGATATCGCGCTGGTCGTGAAAATCTCCGGGAGGAGTTTTGTGCGCGGAGACCACGAGCCTCTGAAGCGCGCGATATCTAATGTCGTGGAGAACGCGATAAAATACACTCCAACAGGCGGAAGGGTTGAGATTATCGGACGCGCCGATCGTTCCACGTCCATGTTCGTGTTGACAGTTCTGGATAACGGCCCGGGTATCGGGGTCGACGAGTTGCCTAGAGTCTTCGACAGGTTTTACCGCACAAGAAGCGCCAGGGGAGGGGATGAAAAGGGAAGCGGGCTTGGGCTTTCAATTGCAAAACGGATAGTGGAACAACATCAAGGTACGGTGGCGATGAAAAGTGAACCAGGCAAAGGAAGCGCTGTCAGAATTGAGATACCGCTGGTGGGCGGTTAGGGTACCTACCATTCAATTCGACTATTCTTATATTGCCCAGACAAGGGATGGCCTAAAAACGATATAGTCCGTTGTTCTTGCCAAATGTTCGGTATGTTGCTAAATTTAATTCAGAGATGTCCACCGGGGGCGTGACTCCCCTTCAAGTTAATTTGTGCAACCGTTCGAACCAGAAAGGCGAATCCGCTTAGATGGACGTAAGTCTTACCGTCCCTTTGTACCCCGAAGAAAATAAATCAATTCCTCTTTTGACGCTGACCGTTCTTCAGACCGAAGATGAGCTCGACCAAATGGAGCCATTATGGAAAGACATCGTAGATAAATCGAATACGACAGTCTTTCAGACGTTCGAGTGGGTACGTACGTGGTGGAAATATTTCGGCAGCAAACACGAGCTCTGCTGCATCGTTTGCATGGATAAAGACACGCTTGTTGGCATACTCCCAATGTTTCTCGAAAGAAAAAGACTGCTCGGACTTCGCGTCGCTACAACAATGAAGTTCATCGGCAGCGGTATCTCCGATTACCTGGAACCGATCGTGCTGCCGGACTACGAAGACCCCTTCGTGCAATCCATCGTGAAGTACTTGATTAATGAACGGGGGAAGTGGGATGTCTTTGAGATTACAGACGTCAGCGAGACAAGCCCGATCTCAAAAAATCTGATGGAGCGACTCGCCCAGTCTGGGCTAAATGTGTTTTCGTATGAGGGGAGCCTCACTTCGGAGGTGCGGTTAAGTCCAACGTGGGAAGACCATCTCCAGCAACTTGGCCGCCATACGAGACATGAATTGAAGCGAAAGACTCAGAAGCTTAAAGAGAATGCAGAGTTTGAGGTAGAGGAGTTCGGACGAAACTCGGATGATGTCAAGATGGCCATGAAAGCTGTGGCTGCACTCCACGGCGAACGCTGGAAGAGTCTTGGATACGGGAATGCGTTTGACGATGAGCAGCAACTTGCTTTTCACACCGAAGTAGCCGAGAAATTTGCGGCGAGAGGATGGTTAAGAATCTTTTTCTTGAAGATCAATGGGACTCGAGTCGCGCTGAACCAGGACTTCCTCTTTCGAAAGCGAGTCTACGTTTATGTTGCCAACGCTCACGCCCCCGAAGAGATCATGAAGTACAGCCCTGGCTATGTCCTCCACTATTTAGTGATGAGACGGGCGATCGAAGAGGGGGCGGATGTGTACGACATGCTGCGGGGGATGCAGACTTACAAAGCCACTGATTTTAAGGCCGTTCAATCCGGGAACAGGCTAATGCGCGCAGTCTCAGCGTACCAATCAACAATGTTACGGTTTAGACTCTTTGTTGCCATGGAGTTTCTTGGGAAAGTACCCGGAAGGCTCAACGATGAATATCATGAATTCAAAAGATATGTCATCACTCAAAATCCGTCCTTTTCTTCGATGCTCAAGTTCATCTCTAAGAAGTTCTTTAGGCTTTGGAACGTAGGTCGTTCATATTTGACCGGGTTCTTTTCAGATTCAAAGCCGCCCACCGAATAGTGAGAGATAAGTTATAGAGGTTTAGTAGTTCGCCACGCGGAACTATTATCTCTTGTTTCCAGTTGATTGATTACAAAACGATTCCAGGTGCAGGGAAGCCCTTGGCTCTATCTGGCTCCGATAGGAAAGCATTCATAGTCGAGCTGCCGCTGAAGCTGGCCCGGTTCTCCGTTTGTTCACTAATTAATGTATTGCCTGAGTAGGAACGATGGAAAATAAAATGGATAGTACGGTTGTTGTCTCGGACGCACAAGTTGAGAGTGGAATCGGGAATTTCTTCTCCAGGTATTCCTGGACGATAAATCCTTTCCTCACGCTTCGGGAGCTTCTGGATCGGATGAGCTCCGAAGTCGATTATTACGAAGATCTTTCTGTCCCTTGGCAACGCGAGGAATCGCTCACAAACCTATACGTATTTGCGTCCGCAATAAGTTGCGCTGTGGACGAATTTATTTTCAGGCGCCGGTGGTACATACAGCCATTAGGCAGACGGTTCCCTACGAGGGCGGGAACAATAGAGGCGGCAGAAAGGGTTCTGAATTTTCCGCACGATGTCTTGACTTCTATCAGATTCAGAAAAGTATGGAAATGGAAAACGATGTGGGATCGCGTTCTCGAGGAGATCTGTGGAGTGATGGCGGATTCCAAAGAGATTAACGCAACCCAAGCGGAAGTAATTAGAATATTGTTGGATAGAATCAAGCACCTCAAAGCCCCGGCCAGTCTCTTCGAGGAGCGTACCAAAATCAATGAGGGATACCGTTGTCAGGATTTGACATATCAGGACGTGTTCAGTTTGGGACGAAAATTCTTGGAGGCCTCTCCCGAAAAGGACGCTCGGCTCGTGATCGTGGGGTCACGGACTGCAGGGAACTATCTCTGTCCCATGTTGAAGGTATATCTGAAGCAAAGTGGATTCAACGATGTTTCCTGGATCGCGATCAGGCCTCGGTTTGGTCTGCACGAGCGTGAAAGGTGGTGGCTTAGGGGCCGGCTTAACGGGGACGTGAACGTGATTCTTCTAGATGATTTCTCCAACACGGGTAATACTTTTCGCATGCTCGAGAAGGTCGTAGTGAGTTTTGGCGTCCCCGCGGCAAAAATTACCATACTAGCGCCGATTCATCCGCATATGCCAGGTGATCTCGCGCCATCGGACAACGCGGTTAGGGTGCTCAAACTTCATTATGATGAACTCTATACCCGGGAGATGCTGAAGCCAGAACGAGCGGAGCAGCTTGTGAAAGAATTGCTGGCCGCTGATGATATCGGCGCGTCATTTCTCGACGAAACACAGGAAGTGCTAGAGATAAATCGCGAGCTGTGGAGCCATTATTCCGAAAGCTACCAGGTGCATCTAAAGAGGGTCTTCGATGTCTCAATTAGAAACAACGACGGCTCAACAGAGGTTAGGAGAGTAATAGGCAAATTTGCGGGGGTCGGCTGGTTCGGTTATCACGCATATTTTGCCGGCGCGGCCCTCCAGGAATTTGTTCCGAAAGTCTACGGACTACGTCGCGGTATTGTATTCATGGAATGGGTTGTCGGCGCATCGCTGAATGGGCGAACTCTATCCGAAAGTAGCATTAAACAAATGTCTTCATACATTGCGGCGCGTACTAACCGGCTGCGTCTTAGCGAGGACCCGCGATCGCAACCTCCGTACCTTGGGTGGGGATGGCTTCACATACTTGGCGTTCTAAGGCTGGTTTACGGCAACGTCTTCGGATATCCGAAAAACCGCGCAATACTTGATCGCTTGAAGAAGAGTCTGGTATATCCACCGACACTTGTCGACGCCCGCATGCGCCCGTCGGAATGGTTGTCTAGGGGCGAAACTATAGTGAAGGTTGATTTTGAACAGCATGCTTTCGGCCCTCCCGAGCTCGATGTTGTTGACCCAGCCTACGATATCGCGGTTACTTCCTTCGAGTTTGAATTGGATCCTGAACAAGAGAACATTTTCATTTTCAATTATTGCCAGGAAAGCGGAGACCAAGAGACTCTCAAGGAAAGGGTAGTCCTATACAAGCTTCTGTACGGGACGGCGGAATCAGGTAGAATGCATCATCGGATAACATTACGGAATAAGGGTGATGATGCGGCATCGCTGAACGCGCGTTTACAACACGGTTGGAATTTTCGCGTTTACGCGATGAACCAGTTATGGGCAGATCGACTGGAATTCAATAGCGCAGGCGCGCCTACGTCTTCCTCACCTATCTTCTTCATGGACCTCGACGGGGTTTTCGATTCGGAAGTACTAGGATTCCCTCATACAACTCCGAGCGGACTGAAAGCTATTGACCTCTTCCGTCGAAAGGGTTATTCAATTGTGCCGAATACCGGCCGAAGCGCCGAGCACATTAAGAACTACTGCAGGAGTTTTGGTTTCGAAGCAGCTCTTGGGGAATACGGAAGTATCCTCTATGACAACCACAAAGGACTGGAGATTCCGCTCGTCGACAAAAAGACATTAGAACAGCTTGACGTATGCAGGACCGCCTTGGGGAAAATTGAAGGTGTTTTCCTTGATCCGGACTATAGATGCGCGATAAGGGCGTATCGTTACACCTCGCAAGGAATCAGCGGTATGGATCCTGTGGAGGCGGAAGGATTGATAAGGGAGGCAGGCCTCAACAGGTTGAAGGTGATTGCCAAAAAGTCTGATACGTACTTTGTGGGAATCGATATCGATAAAGGGAGTGCGGTGAAGTTTTACCTTAACTATTCTCAACGCACGAGTAACGTTACGTTTGCGATGGGCGATTCCGTCGAAGACATCCCGATGTTGGACAGCGTGACACACGCTTACGCTCCGGCGAACTGCTCAAGAGAAATAGTGAATATTGCCCGACAACGCGGATATGAGATCGTCTCCCAAATCCGACAGCGCGGATTGCTGCATGTCGCGGAAATGGTTACCGGTCTCGACTCGCGCATCGGAGATGAAAAGAACCCTCTCCCGTTGAGGCTGGATCCTTTTACGGAACTGATGGTCAAGCTGCTAGATATTTCGGAGTCCACCAGGAATCATAGGCTCCTCCTTCTCCTTGACCGAAAGGGGCTCGGCTTCGGTTATAATCGTGATTAAATCTGGTTATAGATACCGTTAGATTTTATGAACATCTGGAGCAGCGCCGCTGTCGATCTAGATGGGGTCTCTGGTGTCTTTTGCCCATGGTTGCGGCCGTTTTCTAAGGATATCTGAAATCACCCACGCGATTGTCGCGGGTCGGTGTGGTCCAAATCGCACGTTGTAGGGAAGACCGGGGTTCCCATATGCGACATGGATCCTGTACGGACATGAGAACTCTTTGGAAAGGTTTAGCCCGTTCAGCGGCAGGCTGAAGAACTGTTCCATCTCATGCTCCGTAGAGGATGAAGAAAGCAAGTTCAAGGCACTTCGGGCAAGGCGGACGTCGTGAGTTGCCACACCGACAAACCTTGATTTGTCAACCAATCTGGAGACGACGTCGAGATAATTTGTTTTGCAGTTAAGTCGCGGCGCGTCAGGGTCCACCCACTGTCCTTTCACTACTCGAACGTAGAGGCCAAGTTCGATGACTCTTTTCGTGTCATCGAGGCTCCGCAGCCATCTGGAGGGCAGAGTACAACCAAGTTCGGTATAGCTGGGAGTGACTCTTTCCAGGAGTGCAAAGTTTCTTTGGGCGGATGCAAGATCCGTCGATCCGAGGTGAATTCTAATTTTCTTTACGCTTGCGAGCCAGATTAAATCTTTGAACACTTCCGTATCATAATTGAAACATGCCGGTTTTATGCCGAGAGTGCAATTATATCCCGTATTCAGAATAGTTTCTATCGCCTCAGAATATTGTTTGAACATGATTCTCGGAGAATCGTCAGAGAAGGTCCACGGTTCAATATTAGTATTGATTCCGTTTTCGTCGGCCCATCGGCAGACTAGTAATGCGTCATCGATCGACGGGCCTGCGATGTGGCGCGTGGCGATCTTGTCGACTATTTTCTTTCTGGTTGATCTGAACATGGATATGACGCGACTCTAAGGAGAGGCGCGATCGTTCCTTTCACATTATCTCGGATGTCCGGTAATTTTCATAATGATGCGATGCCTTCTTGAACTGAAATGCATAACGCTTTCACCCACTCATTGAGTTCAATCAGAAGACGAGTTCTTAATTTTTATTCTTGTTGACAGGAAAGGCCGTCTTAAGTAAGTTTAGTCCATGTCAAATAGAATACTTAAAGTGAAGCTTGATAGTCTGGACCTGACTCATGTGAAATCACGCATCAAGGAGTTTCTTAAAGAGGACCGTCTGCATCAAATAACGCCGGTGAACCCCGAGTTCATCATGGCCGCGCAGAGAGATGAAGACCT
>JAJYRM010000229.1 GCA_021794075.1 Bacteroidota bacterium
CACGCCATAACTCAATATATACTCGGCATAAGGCCTGAAGTGGGAGGAATTCGTATCGATCCATGTATACCGTCGAAGTGGAAATCCTTCTCGGTACGCCGGGTTTTCCGGGAGAAGGTTCTCGAAATTGAGTTTGAGAATCCCGTCGGCGCGGAAAAGGGGGTCAAGAAGATCTTGTTAAATGGCGAGGCTATGGAAGGGAATTTCATCCCGATTGCCAAACTTGACCCGGAGAATGTAGTTCACGTTGTGTTGGGATAGCGCGCCTTCGCTGGCGGCCGATGGTCCGATGTGGCGAGACCTACAAAGAACAAAGGAGATGTCATGAAGAAATATTTCCTCTTGTTTTGCTTACTCGTTCCGTTCCTTGCCATTACAAAAGCGAGTGTGGCGCAAACCAGCACTCCAGATAGGTCGGTGGTGCATCGGAGTTGGTGGAACGAGCGATTTCCTGGTTATCCGCCGAACAAGGACACGACTCTTCCGCTCATACGTGTGGTGGGAAATAGATTCGTCAATTCTTTGGGCGACACAATTCTATTCGAAGGGCTTTCCATCGCCGATCCGACCAAGATTTTGGGAGATGGCCACTGGTGCAAAAGTCTATTCGTCGAGATAAAGAAGCTCGGAGCGATGATAGTCAGGATACCCGTCCACCCCGTTGCCTGGCGCGGCGAGACTCCTGCCAGATATCTGAAGCTCCTCGATCAGGCTGTCGACTGGTGTACCGAAGAAAGCCTGTATGTAGACATAGACTGGCACTCGATAGGGAATCTCGAAGAGGGACTCTTCCAGGATCCGATGTACGAAACGTCCCTGACGGAGACATACAATTTCTGGCGGACGATAGCCATGCACTTCGCCGGCAACAACACGGTGGCGTTCTCGGAAATATTCAACGAACCGACCGACTTTCGTGGGCAACTCGGTAACCTATCCTGGAAAAAATGGAAACAGATCAACGAGAACGTCATTCATCTCATCAGAGCCTACGATAACAAAAGCATCCCGCTGGTCGCCGGTTTCGACTGGGCGTATGATCTAACTCCGCTCCGCTACGATCCGATCAACGCTCGCGGGATCGCTTATGTGGTTCACCCTTATCCGCACAAAAGGACTCCGCCCTACGTTCCGAAATGGGAAGAGGACTGGGGTTTCGCCGCCGATGAGTATCCAGTTGTGGCGACTGAGCTCGGTTTCACGCTTCCGGACACTTCGGCCGACTTGGCTTACGGAAGGACGATCATGAAGTACTTTGCCGACAAGCATGTCAGTTGGATTTGGTGGGTGTTCGATCCCAACTGGGGGCCTGCGATGTTTACGTCGTGGAAGACGTACCATCTTACTTTAGGTGGAAGGTTTTTTGAGGAAGCTGTTCACAACGAAATCCCGGGGTTGGACTCGTTGTCAACTCGCTGATTTGAAGACACCTCGACCGCCGGCTTAGCCAAATCAGGTTTGCCGGCGGAATTCCATCTTCAGTTTGTATCTCAGCACCGATAGGCATGACGAGTAAACTCGCTTTGCGCCCACGTCCGCAATGCCATTGGCCGCAGAGTTGCATTCTGTTATTGGGAACGAACTCATCCTCGAATTGCATGAAGGGCCTGGCCAATTAACAGGCTTCAGGTTTGATTCATGGAAGAGCTGTACTTTTCAACTATATTAATTGAGATGAACATCTGATTGACTGATCATCGGCTTGTTTTGGAATTCCGGTCCTAGACAGTTTGAAGTATTATGAGGGAAATCACGATGTCTTTTGTTAGCATATAGAATGTTTACGGTGCGAGGTGCTGCGGCCATTCGATTTAGAGTCTATTAATTGGGGAGCAAGTGAAGCTTTCAATTTGCTTCCGGCCGAGTTACGTACCGGAAGCGCTTAATGATTGAGGAGATCCGAATGTATTTACCAAACGAACATCGTTACGACACTATGAAATACAACAGATGCGGGAAAAGTGGCGTGAAGTTGCCCGCGATTTCGCTTGGCATGTGGCACAACTTCGGCGGGGTCGACCTGCTCGAGAATTCGCGGACGATGGCGCGTCACGCCTTCGACCTCGGAATAACACATTTCGATCTCGCGAACAATTACGGTCCGCCTCCCGGTTCTGCAGAAGAGACCATGGGATACATTCTCAGGAATGATCTCTACGGTTACCGCGACGAGCTCATTATTTCGTCTAAGGCTGGATACGGAATGTGGCCCGGACCATACGGCGACTGGGGATCCAGAAAATTTCTCATCGCGAGTCTAGACCAGAGTCTGAAACGCATGGGGCTCGACTATGTGGATATCTTTTATCATCATCGCCCTGATCCGGAGACGCCGCTCGAAGAAACGATGGGCGTTCTCCAAGACATCGTCAGGAGCGGGAAGGCGCTTTATGCGGGCATCTCAAATTATCCCCCTGAATTGACGCGGAGGGCGGAAGAAATCATGAAGTCTGCAGGGATGCATATTTTGATTCATCAACCCAAGTACAGCATGTTCGAAAGATGGATTGAAGATGGACTCCTAAAAGAAGTGAAGGATGACGGCATAGGCTGCATAGTTTTCTCTCCACTTGCGCAGGGGCTACTGACGGACAGGTACCTCGACGGAATTCCTGCCGACTCACGCGCGGGGAGACCAACCGGCTTTCTCAGGCCCGAGCAGGTTACGGAGGAGAAGGTGATGAAAGTCAGGAAGTTGAACGAATTGGCGAAGGCTCGCGGCCAGAAGCTGGCTCAGATGGCGCTTTCGTGGGTTCTGCGGCATAAAGAGGTCACCTCGGCCGTCATCGGCGCCAGCAGGATCAGTCAGATTGACGACGCAGTAAGCGCGGTCTCGAGCCAGCCTTTCAGCGCGGATGAGCTTCGAAAGATAGACGGCATTCTCGCGGGGAAGTAGATTATAGATGAACAATCTCGGCGATGCATCTGGCGCCAAAGGTGGCGAAGGTGGGAAACGCGGCCCCTCCGATCATGGACTCTCCGCAGTCTTGCTTTGGTCGTGCCCCGACAAGAAAGGACTCGTCGCGAGAATATCTCAATTCCTCTACGAACGCGGCGGAAACATAA
>JAJYRM010000097.1 GCA_021794075.1 Bacteroidota bacterium
TTCACCCGGAGGAACGACCTGCGGGATTTTCAGATAGATTTGAAATTTCAACAACAGGGTTACAAAAGCACTCAGCGCACCTTCCAGAACGCGAATCTTAGCGTTGGAAGATTTGAAACTGAGCTTCATATAGAAAAACTGCCGTTCTCAGACTGTCGAATTAGCTCGGCTGTCACGGAATGGAGGTCGCGTGACCAGGCGGTTCATTCATGATATCGCCAAAAACAGAGAGAATACAAAAGGAGTTTTTCATGGAAAACCATGTTGTTGACGCAAGGAATCTATATCGACTGCCCTGGACAATGCCTGATAATGGCATCACGTGGCTGGAGCCTACCTCTCAGTGCAACCTGAACTGCTACGGTTGCTATCGGAAAAATGTCAAGAATTCGCACAAGCCGCTGGATGAAGTCAAGCATGAGCTCGATTTCTTTCAGTCTATGAGAAAGACGGATTGCGTTTCGATAGCGGGAGGCGATCCGCTTCTCTATCCGGACATTGTGCCGCTCATCGCCGATATCAAGCGTCGCGGCTTGAAGCCGATCATAAATACAAACGGCATCGCGCTGACAAAGGAATTGCTGCACGATCTGAAACAGGCCGGCGTATTCGGTTTCACTTTCCATATCGACAGTAAGCAAGGCCGCGGACGCGAGAAGGAGTGGATGGGCAAGAATGAGCTCGAACTCTGTGACCTCAGGCTTCATTACGCGGAAATGCTCGCCGCGGAAGGCGGCATAGCCTGCTCATTCAACTCCACTGTCTACGAAGACACAATTCAATACATTCCTCAGCTGGTAGAATGGGCCCAGAAGCATATCGATATCGTCCACACGATGGTGTTTATCCTCTTTCGCTACATCACTCCCGACACGCCGTTTGATTATTATGCCGGCGATAGGAAAATCGTAATGGATGACATCCACTATCATTCCAATAAAAGCGAAGTCACTGACATAATGGCGCCCGACATCGTGAACAAGATCCGCGAGAAGTATCCGGACTTCATGCCTGCCGCTTATCTCAACGGCACACACAGACCGGATCATTTCAAGTGGCTGCTTACTGAAAGGATCGGTACCAAAGACAGGATATTCGGTTACGCCGGCAACAAGTTCATGGAGCTTGTTATGACGCTATATCACTACAAGCACGACCGATACATCTCCTATGCTTCGCCCAAAGCCCTCGGTCTCGGAAGAACGACGCTCTTTACATCATGGGGAGTCGACAAGGGCCTGAGAAAGGCGGCCGGAAATTATTTCAAATACCTGGCAGCTAATCCCTTCCGGATCTTCAAGAAGGTACGCATGCAATCTATCATGATCATACAGCCTGTCGACCTGATGCCTAACGGCGATCAGAGTATGTGTGACGGCTGCCCCGACATCACCTACTACAAAGATGACAAGGGGAGAGAGCAGCTGGTCTGGTCATGCAGGCTCGAAGAGCTCATGAAGTACGGCGACTTCCTGAGAATGGTCCCGAAGAACGCTATAGAAGTCGAACATGAAGCGGAAAAAGAGTTGGTCAAATAGACGGTAGTAACTCTCCTAATACAGTGATGGGAACGCCGGCGGGTCGGCGTTCCCTTTTTGTCTTAAGGGTCTGTCATCCATTCGGACTGGTTGTTGAAAATTAATCCCTCCTAAATCATTACTTAACAAATCGTTTATATTTTCCAAATAGAAAGAGAGGTAAGGCTATGATAAACCTGGTATTTAAAGAAGGCAACAAGCACGTTGACCCGGTATGGGAAAAGCGCCCTGAGTTTATCCAGGGTTGCAAAAGTTGGTTGGATAGCAAGGTTTCACATCTTGCCTGCCCGACTCACCGATCTGGCTCACGCGCCACGCTATTGATTGATGTAAGACCGGGACTCGAATCATGGGAAGTCGTGGACTATTGCTGCGAGCGCATTCGGACTGCTATCGCGGAGAAGATGCCCTATCCATCCAATTATCCTGCGGCCACCAGGCACATCGACCGCGCGGCGTGAGAAGATGGCCTGATAGTAGCCAACCACCGACGCAGCCCGAACCTCGTCTGAAGGAAATCGTGTCACTTCCGAGTCATCCGTTTTCAGTTGTTTGAAACGGTTTGGCACAGAGTGAACGATGTCTTCTCAGAGATACTCCATTGCGTGCATTTCATAATTCAAGTTGGTAACTTGAGGCTCGGTCCATCATGGGCGGAAGAGACTTGTTGACACGACTAACCGAAAGGAGAGAAGTGATGAGCAACGCGCTGGATAATCTAGCGGCTTATGTCCGGACGTCAAGAGCCGATTTCGAGAACACGCTCCGGGAAATTACTGAGATCCAGACGATATCGATGGATCCCTCTCACAAGGATGACATGCTCAGCGGTGCCGAGAAAGCAAAGCAACTAGTCGAATCGATGGGAGGGACGGCGGAGATCGTCGAGACGGGCGGAAATCGCGCGGTTATCGCGAAATTCGGTTCTCTCCCGCGCGCGAAGACCATATCCGTTTACAACCACCTTGACGTTCAGCCTGCAAACGAGCCGGAATGGGTGCGCGAACCTTTCAAGTTCAAGGTGGATGGTGACAAGTATTACGCGCGCGGCGCGACGGATGACAAGGGGCCTGCCATGACGGCACTCTTCGCCGCGAATTACGCCATGCTGAACAACATCCCGGTCAACATCAACTTCATCTGGGAATTCGAAGAGGAAATCGGAAGTCCGAATTTCGAAACGCTCGTAACGAAAAAGAAAGATGAATTGAAATCGGATGTCATTGTAGTGTCTGACACGCTCTGGCTCGATCGGACAAAACCTGCGATCACGTACGGCCTCAGGGGACTTCAAGGAGTCACGCTTCATCTCGAGACAGGCACTAACGACGCGCATTCAGGAGTAACAGGAGGCGCGGCGAGAAATCCGATCGGCGAACTAGCGCAACTGATATCGCAGCTATACGACGCCAAGACCGGCAAAGTTAGGATACCGCATTTCTATGACGACGTAATTCCCCTGAAGAAGAAAGAACTTGACAACTTCCTCAGGAGCGGATTCAAGGTCAGCGACTTCCAGAAAGTCCACGGGTTGAAAAGCATGCGCGCTACAAAACCTGCCGATGTCTTGACGAGAATCTGGGGTATGCCTACTTTGGAAGTCCACGGCATCGTCGGCGGCTACACAGGCCCTGGAGTAAAGACTGTCGTCCCGCCGCGAGCCGAAGCAAAAGTCAGTATGAGACTTGTGCCGAACCAATCTCCAAAAAAGGTCCTGAGACTTCTGACAGACTATGTCAAGAAGCTGAATCCCGACGTCAAGGTGAAGCCACATAGCACCCTTGGACCGTATCTCGGTGACTTCTCAGGACCGCTCGCGAAGGCGGCGTCGGACGCTGTCGAGTTCGCGTTTGGCAAGAAGCCTGCATTCATACGCGAAGGCGGTTCGATCGGCGCAGTCGTTACAATGGCAAAGCACCTGAAGGCGCCGATAACCATACTCGGACTGAGTCTTCCCGAGCACGGCTATCACGCACCGAACGAATATTACGATTTCGGGCAGTATGCGGTAGGCGTCAAAGCATTCGCGAAATTCTTCGACACAATTAGCAGAATGTAGCCGCGGTTACTTGCCGGAGTGACTGTCACCAGCCAGGATTTATCCAGCGCTGGTGCCAATCGCCATGCGGAGGCGTTCCAATTATCAAGCAATCCATTAATCTATGATTCCATCATTTCCCCTCATGCCATAACTGCGGCCTTTCCACCCCACTTCACAAATCCTTAACACATCATTAACGGCGAGGTCACAGCCATTCGGTAGATTATTGTCAAAAAAGGAGAACACCTTTATGCGATCAATATACGCCTTAGTGGCTCTCTTGCTGTTTACGGGAGTTTCTTTCGCTCAGAATTTGCCGAAATTTTCGGGATTGATGTTCGGCGACTACTACTACATGGCGCAGAACCATGACCCTTCTCAGGTCAATATGCAGGCGTTCGAGTACAGAAGGATATATCTCACGGCTGATTATACAATCGACAACGATTTTTGGGCAAGATTCCGCCTTGAATCCGATCCGACAGGATCGAACCTCGGAAATGGTAAGCTGTCGACCTGGATGAAGGATGCTTTCATCGACTGGAAGAATCCGATTGGCAATAGCGACCTTGTAATCGGTCTTCAGGGAACATGGAACATAAACATGGCCGAGGGAATATTCGGTTATCGTCCTCTCGAGAAAACGATCCAGGACCTGCACGGAATCAGCGCTTCCAGAGACCTCGGAGTGTCGTTGACTGAACGATTCACTCACGAATTCTCCGCTGGTCTGTTCCTTGGCAACAACAGCGGCAACAGTGGAGGGCTTTATCCCGATAATGCCAATGGGTCGGTGACGAACGTAAACCTCGCCTACAAATACAAAACGGGTTACCTCTTCTTGCAGTACGCCTCCGACGGACTGACAGTTCTCCTCGACGGCCAATATTCTGGCGCAGCAAAACAACAGGACATCAGCACTGGTGACCTCATAGTGAACTACAAGACAAAGACTTACGGCATCGGCGTTCAGGGCTTCATCAATACCGTGAGCAAAGCCAATCCCGACGGTTCCAATCTCAACCGGAATGGCGTCAGCTTTAACGGGTGGGTCACGCTAGTAAGAGACCTGAACCTCGTTGGCAGGTACGACATTTATGACGGCAACTCCGACAAAACGTACCAGAACGTCACGCTCGGACCTAACCAATTTCTCTACTGCACCCAGAACTTCCTCCTAGCGGCTTTGGACTACAAAGTAAACGACCACGTTCACTTTATGCCTAACCTTGAGTATACTACTTATGGAGTGAGCGGATCCAAGCCCGATGTAATGTACAGGGTCACTTACTACTTCGATTTCTAAGATTTGAAACAATTGTTCGCGATTGTATGTTTTCATTGACAAATAAAAAAACAAAAAGGAGCATGTGATGCTTAAAAAAGTCTTGATCGCTTTGGTCGCCGTTCTGGCCTCTACCGCGATGGTAAAGGCGCAGACACTCATCAACGGCGCGGGATCAACTTTCATCTACCCGATGTTTTCAAAATGGGCCGACGTGTACCACAAGATGCACCCGGACATTGAATTCAATTATCAGGCTATCGGTAGCGGCGGCGGAATCGAGCAGCTTCTGGCCGGTACGGTAGAAATAGGCGCCAGCGACGCGCCCCTTAACAATCAGCAGATCGCGGCGGCTAACAAAGCGCACGGCCCGGTTGTTCATCTTCCGGAGGCCATGGGCGCGGTGGCCGTCACCTATCATATTCCAGGCTTTCACGGCGTTCTCAAGTTCACGGGACCGGTCATCGCGAAGATCTTCATGGGACAGATTACGAAGTGGAACGATCCCGAGCTGAAGGCTTTGAACCCCGGCGTGAACCTTCCTGACCGCCCGATCATCGTCGTCCACCGCTCCGACGGCAGCGGCGACACATACATCTTCGTCGACTTCCTCTGCAAGGTATCCAAGGAATGGAACGCCAAGGTGGGTAGAGGCACAAGCGTCGACTGGCCGGTAGGCATCGGTGCAAAAGGAAACCAGGGGGTTACCGGACAGATCGAGCAGACACCATATTCGATCGGTTATGTGACGCTTATATACGCTCTTCAAAATGATGTCCCGTTCGGCGCCGTGAAGAACGCTGCTGGCGCCTTCATTCACCCGACAATTCAGAGCGTCAGCGACGCGGCTGCCAATGCTGCGAGGATCGTTCCTAAGGACTTGAGGTTCTCCATCACGAACGCTCCCGGAAAGTCATCGTATCCTATCTCGAGCGCGACATGGTTGATCGTTTACGTCAACCAGGGACACTACACAAGCTACAAGATTGCCAAAGAGACGGTGCAGTTCCTGCACTGGGTGCTCACCGAAGGACAAAAGATGGAGCCCTCGCTTGACTACGCTCCGATTCCCGGACCGATCCAGAAGATGGAGCTCGGCCTTCTCCGCAAAGTCAACTACAACGGAAAGAGCCTGTACTAAGATTTAACTCCCTAAATTTGGGGCAAGAGGATGCGGGGTCCGCGGCGTAAAAACTGCGGCCCCGCTATTTTTTTCTGGTGACCTTCCAAAAGTCCTGAGCCTTATGCGAGGCCACATTCGAAAAGTTGCCCCTGTCGCTTCCCTTCACAATTCCTTAATCCAGATTTAACACAGATGTCACCCTGCCTTGGTAAATTGTCGACGTGCATGAGGGCAATTTGTGCGCGATAAAAAACTCATTCCGGCATAAAAGATCAGGAGGCAAATCATGCTAAGAAGAGTCATGGCCGTGTTAACTGCGGTACTTCTTTCGGTTGGTACGACGAAAGCGCAGAAGGTAATCAACGGGGCAGGCGCGACTTTCCCCTACCCGCTAATATCCAAATGGTCCAGCGAATATCAGAAAATCAACCCTAATGTCCGGATTAACTACCAGGCCATAGGGAGCGGCGGCGGAATCAGGCAGCTCGTCGCGGGTACAGTAAACTTCGGCGCGAGCGATGCCCCGATGACTGAGGAGCAGATGGCGGATGCAAGAAAGGCGCATGGCGACGTCATCCACATACCAGAGACACTCGGCGCCGTAGTCGTGGTTTACAATCTGCCTGGTGTGACAGCGAATTTGAAGTTCGATGGCAGAACTATTGCGGACATCTATCTCGGGAAAATATCGAACTGGAATGACCCCAGGATGAAGTCTCTCAACCCCGGCGTTAAGCTTCCAGACAAGAGGATTTTAGTCGTCCATCGAGCGGACGGCAGCGGGACAACTTACATTTTCGCCGACTACCTCTCGAAAGTCAGCCAGGAATGGGCCGCGAAGGTCGGCAAATCGACCAGCCTCGACTGGCCGGCCGGCATCGGTGGCAAAGGAAACGATGGAGTCGCAGGACAGGTCGCGAGAACTCCGGGGGCCATCGGCTACGTCGAGCTCATCTACGCTCTTCAGAACAACATTTCGTTCGCGGACATCAGAAACGCTGCCGGCGTTTTCGTACACCCTTCAATTCCCGGAGTGACACAAGCGCTGACAAACGCCGCGAAAACACTCCCTGAAGATTTGAGATTCTCAATCACGAACGCTCCCGGAAAAAAATCTTACCCCATATCCAGCGCCACCTGGTTCCTGTTATACAAGGAACAATCCGAATATAACCAGGCAAGAGGCGTGCTCGAATTCATGAGATGGGCTGTAACCGAAGGACAGAAGTTTTCTACGAATCTAGATTATGCTCCACTTCCCGCCAACATTCAAGCTCTTAACATCGAAAAGCTGAAGACAGTCACATACAAAGGCGAGAGGATACTGAAGTAAAAGTCCCATTCGGTTTGATAAAGTACGGGCGAGGGCCTAATTTCAAGTATGCCAACTACACTTGCCGCAATTGATATCGGGTCTAACGCCATACGACTTTCCATTGGCCGGATCGAGAACGACCGAAAGGTGACGGTCTTAGATAATTTCCGTGATCCGGTCCGATTAGGCCGCGACGTGTTCACGGAACGCGTCATCTCGGAAGAGACGATGGATGCCGCGATCGAAACGTTCAAACGGTTTCGGGAGATAATCGACAGGAACAACGCAACCTTCACGAGGGCGGTCGCGACGAGCGCGCTTCGTGAAGCAATGAACCGCGACTCTTTCACCGACAACATTTCACACGCATGCGGAATCGATATAGAAGTAATAAACCCCGAGGAGGAAGCGCGCCTTATTTACCTTGCCGTCGCCGACAAGGTGAATTTGAAAAATAAGACGGCGCTCCTGATTGATATTGGCGGCGGGAGCACAGAGATCACGCTGACGGTCGACGGAAGCATCATTTCGACTGAAAGTTACCGGCTCGGCACGGTACGGCTCCTGCAAGTGCTCGAGGAAAAGAAGCAGGGCGAGAAGAAGTTCAACCTCCTTGTTCAGGAATATGTTGAGGCCGCGCGGAGAAGGCTGAAGAAAGAAATCGGTGGGAAGAAAATAGATCTATGCGTCGGTACGGGCGGCAATATCGAAGCTTTCGGCGCGCTCAGGAAAGATCTGCTCGGCAAGGAGCGCAACGGTTCTTTTTCAAGCGACGATCTGAACTCCATACTAAAGAAACTTACCTCGCTATCGTTTGAAGAGAGGGTTCGGGAAATTCGGCTGCGACCTGACCGAGCCGACGTGATTATTCCCGCATCGATCATTCTTCAGGAAATTGTGAAACTGGCCGGGATACAGGAAGTGATCGTTCCGGGAGTCGGGCTGAAGGAAGGCCTGATGATAGACATGGGGCAAGCCGTACTGGGCGAGCAGAAGTATTCCAACCGGGAGCAGGTAGTGACGTCCGCCGTCGAAATCGGCAGGAAGTATTCATTCGACGAGCAACACGGAACGAGCGTGGCCCGCTACGCGGTGGAGCTGTTCGACCAAACGAAAGGTCTTCACAACCTCCCCCTCGAGCACAGGCTCCTGCTCGAAGCCGCGGCAATGTTGCACGACGTCGGGACTTACATTAGCATGACGGCCCACCACAAACATACTTTTTACCTCATAACCGCGACGCCGATCATAGGACTCAACAGTGAGCAGATGCAGATCGTCGCCAACGTCGCCAGATATCACAGAAAGTCCTTCCCGAAAATGCAGCACGATCACTACCGTGTCCTATCGTCCAAGAATCGGATTGTCGTCTCCAAGCTTGCGGCAATCCTGCGGCTCGCTGACGCCATGGACAATGAACATGCATCGAGAGTCAGCTCATTCACCGTCAATTACAAGAAGCCGCACTTCACCGTTCATCTTCAGGGTGATGGAGACCTCCTTCTTGAGAAATGGGCTTTGATGAATAAGGCCGACTTTTTCGAGGAAGTTTTCGGCGTTAAGCTTGCGATCGAGGATTGAAAGGAATCAGATGGATTTATATATACTTAGACATGGGGATGCGGCACAACCGGGAACGACGAGAGACGCAGACAGGCCCCTCACCGCGGTGGGGATGAAGGAGATCAACAATATCGCGCACGGGATGAGAACGATGAATCTTTCTTTCGACGCTATTCTCACCAGTCCCTACAGGCGTGCCAGGGAAACCGCGGAGATTGTCGGCGAAGTCTTGGAGTGCGGGTCGCTTATCAGCCAGAGCCCCAATCTCGTGTCGGACGAAGATCCGGCTGCCATTACGAAAGAGATTAGCCAACACTACTCCAGAAAAATGAACATCCTTCTAGTTGGTCACGAGCCAAACCTGTCAGCCCTGATATCGGTCCTCATTTCCGGCAGTCACACCGTGTCCCTGAAACTCAAGAAGGGGGGATTATGCAAATTATCGGCCGAATCTCTCCGCTTTGGAAAGTGCGCAACTCTCGAATGGCTCATGGGTCCGTCGCAAATCGTGGGTTGAAATTCGGTGTAAACATGCTGTTTCGGGGGTTTTCAAGAAGTTCGTCTAATACTTCCTTAATTTAGGATTGACAGTCGCGCGGCAATATTTTAGACTATTATTTATCGACGGCGAGAAGAAATGATACCAACTGACAATTTTGACGGAGAGCAGCACCATCGAAGTGATCCTCCCAAGAAGGCATCAAAGCTGGCGCCGAGTCAGCGACACAGAAGGAAACGGGAGATCGGTCCACAGGGGAAGAAGCCCTTTCAGTCCGCGCCGCAAACTCGATTCCCGCTCGATCCGGCTCTTTACATAAACCGTGAACTAAGCTGGCTTGAGTTCAACGAGCGCGTTCTCGAAGAGGCTCGCGACACACGCCACCCGCTTCTCGAACGCGTGAAGTTCCTTTCCATCGTCGGCTCAAACCTCGACGAGTTCTTCATGATTAGAGTCGCAGGCATACAGGAACAGGTCCGCGCCGGATTTGTCGAACTCTCTCCAGACGGCATGACTCCCGACCAGCAGCTTAAGTCGATTCACGACAGAGTATCTCTCATGATGAAGAGCATGCGCGATTGTTTCTGGAAAGACATCAATCCCGCACTCATCGCAGCGGGGATACAACTTCTAAAGATGAGTGAGCTTAGACAGCCTGAACGAGTTAAGCTCTCAGAATTTTTCGCCCACGATATTTTTCCGGTTCTTACACCGCTCGCTTTCGATCCCGGCCATCCTTTCCCCTACATCTCGAACATGAGTCTGAATATCGCGGCGGTCGTTTCGACTCCGCTGGGCGAAGAGCGTTTCGCGAGGATCAAAGTGCCCGATGTGATCCCAAGACTCGTCCACATACCGAGCGAGGATAACGGCCCGACGCGCTTCGTCTGGCTCGAAGATCTCATCGCAGAAAATCTCGGACTTCTCTTTCCAGGAATGACGATAAAGGAATCTTACGTCTTCAGGGTGACGCGAAACGCGGACATGGAAATTCAGGAGGACGAGGCGGAGGATCTGATCTATTCCATTGAGGAGTCGATCCGGATGAGGAGGTACGGCTCGGCAGTTAGAGTCGCAGTGCAGGAAGGGATGCCGTCTCGCATAAGAGACATCCTGATTGAAAACCTTGACGCGCTCTCTGACGGTGTCTACGAGCTCCAGCCGCCGCTCGGAATAAGTCACCTCATGCAGCTTCTATCTCTCCCACGGCCCGACCTCAAGGATCCACCATACCATCCTGCCGTGCCTTCACTAGGCGAAGAGGGCGAGGATATATTCGCGGCGATGCGCCGGCGAGACATCGTTCTCCACGCGCCTTACGATTCATTCAGCCCTGTCGTGCAGTTCATAGAAACTGCAGTCAACGACCCGAATGTTCTTGCTATCAAGCAGACGCTTTACAGAATAGGCAAGGAGTCACCGCTGATACCGCTCCTCATCCGCGCCGCGGAGAATGGAAAGCAGGTCGCTGTGCTTGTGGAGTTGAAAGCCCGCTTCGACGAAGAGAATAACATCGGCTGGGCAAAACAACTGGAGCGGGCAGGCATTCATGTAGTCTATGGACTCGTCGGTTTGAAAACCCACGCCAAGATGGCGCTCGTTATTAGAAAGGAATCCGATAAACTGCGGCGATATGTCCACCTCAGCACTGGCAATTACAATATGGTCACCGCCCAGATTTACACCGACCTGAACTACTTCACGTGCAGGGAAGACATTGCCGAAGATGTCACGGAGGTATTCAACTACCTGACCGGCTACTCATGCAAAGAAACATACAGGAAACTCGCGGTCGCGCCCGTTTCGCTCAGGCAGGCAGTCACATCGCTTATCGAGCGAGAGATGGCAAACGCGAAGTCCGGCAAGCAGGGGCACATCATCATGAAGATGAATTCCCTGACTGATGTGCAAATGATAGAGAAGCTATACGATGCCTCCAAGGCGGGCGTGAGAATAGAGCTAATAGTGCGAGGCATCTGTTCGCTACGCCCCGGTGTGAAGGGAGTGAGCGAAACGATTCGCGTCGTCAGCATCGTCGGCCGCTTCCTCGAACACAGTCGGGTGTTCTACTTCGAAAATGGAGGAAGCCCTGAGCTTTATCTCAGCAGCGCAGATCTGATGAGCCGCAACCTTTACAGGCGCGTCGAGCTGATGTTCCCGATTGAGGAGCCGTCGACGATCGAATCGATAAAGAAGGAAGTTCTTGACACCGCTCTTGCAGACACCAGCCGCGCCAGAGAGCTGCAACCGGATGGCACGTTTGTTCGCGTCCATCCGCGCGATGGACAAGAAATTGTTGATAGTCAGCAAGCCATCATGGCGGGCCGGCTGCGATCGACGCCTCCCAAGAGGCTCATACCTCGAGAATCACCGCCGGAGGTCTAGAATTAATCAGATCTCAAATGAACTAGAATAGGAAGATATCGGAAGGATAGCGTCGATCCGGTAGTCAGTCTTTGCCGTTCGGCGTGTCTATTTCGTAGTGTTTGATCTTCAGATAAAGTGTCTTGAGGCTTATGCCGAGCGCCTTCGCCGATTTATTTCGATTGAAACCGTTGGCCTTCAGAACGTTTTCGATGTGAATTTTTTCGAGTTCCGCGAGCGACAGGCGTGTTGGGATCTTCCGCAGATCGGTTGACTTGGATTTTGAGCTCAGAGCGATCGATTCAACAGTTATCTCATCACCCCCTGCAAGTATCGCGGCTCTCTCTATGACGTTTTCCAGCTCTCGAATATTCCCCGGCCAATCATATTCCAAGAGGAGGTTGAGCGCGCTGGCGGAAATTTTCTTTGCCCTGTGCGTACGCTGCTTCTTCTGCAGAAAGTGCTCGACAAGCAGCGGTATGTCTTCGCGGCGCTGATTCAACGGGGGAACCTCGACATGCACAACGTTCAGGCGGTAAAGTAGGTCTTCCCTGAATTTTCCCTCCTCGACTTCGTGCTCCAGGTCCTTGTTCGTCGCCGACACTATGCGAACGTTCACGCTCATCTCCGTTGTGCCGCCGACACGACGAAATGTTCCTGTTTCGATGAACCTTAAAAGCTTGGGTTGAACGAGGTAACTAATGTCTCCGACCTCGTCGAGGAAGAGAGTCCCGCCATCGGCGATCTCGGCGAGTCCCTGTTTCAGAGTGTGGGCATCGGTAAACGCGCCCTTCTCGTGTCCGAAAAGTTCGCTCTCTATTAAAGTGTCGGGAATCGACGCGCAGTTTAGCGCGACGAAAGGTTCCTTTGCCCGCTCGCTGTTCTCATGCACAAGGTGAGCGATCAATTCTTTTCCGGATCCGCTCGGTCCGGTTATCAGAACCGATGCATCGCTCGGCGCAACTTTCATCGCAACTTCAACCACGTTCTGGAGGGCCGGACTCTGACCGACGAGCTCGAATTTCCCCTCGCCGAGCTGCATCTTCATTACTCTGTTGTCTACGATGAGACGGCGCATTTTAAGCGCGTTGTTTACAGAAACAAGAAGCTCGTCGAAATTGTAAGGCTTGGTGATGAAATCAAAAGCCCCCATCTTGATCGAATCGACGGCGGTTTTAATATCGCCATATCCGGTCAGTATCAAGACCTGCGCATCGGGTTGATTCTCCCTCGCGAACTTCAGGACTTCCAACCCGTTTATCCGTGGCATCTTGAGGTCAAGGAGGATTACATCATACCTTCTTGACTGGATCTTGTTAATACCAACCGCCCCGTCATTCGCGACATCGACGTAAAAGCCGACTTCGGCAAGCTGAAGTTTAAGGAGGTCCGCTACATTCTTTTCATCGTCGACGACGAGAGCGCTAAATTCCTCGGCCATTCGGTCATTCAGAAAGGTCTATCATCTTAATATTGCCGATGTAGGCCGTCACTTTGTCCCCTTTCAGGTCTCTCAGTTTGGCCACGACCCCCTCTATCCTTTCAGTATTCTCTTTCATGATTGCGAGATAGCTCATTATGTCGGGTGGAATCTGCTTTCGCTGCAGGACATTGATGGCAAGCTTCAGAGCGGCTAGAGGGTTGTTGAGCTCGTGCGAGATCGTAACGATAAGACTCTTGATCCCGTCAATCCTCTCGCGCTGTGCCACTTTGTTCATCTCCGCCTCCGCGAGCTTCTCCCGCAGACGAACGCGTTCGACGACGTTGAGGATGATGCTCGGAAGTATTGAGGTAATCGCCTCCTCCTTGAGAAGGTAATCCTCGACATCGAGCTTCATTGCCTCGATAGCGATCTTAAAGTCGATGGCGTTCGTGAGAAAAACTATCGGGATTCTTACCCCTTTCTCGCGGATCGCACGAGTAGTTTCCAACCCATTCATGCCGGGGAGCTGGTAATCGACGAGGATAACATCGAGATTCTGGCTATCCTGAAGAAATCTGAGGGCATCCTCTCCGGTCTCAACCCATACAAGGTTAAACTCAGCATCCTTGTAGGGCTTCAGGTAAAGACGGGCCAGTTTCGGAATATCCGGATCGTCTTCAACCATCATTATGTTGAGTTCACGTTTTTCCATCGCAAAGAGGTTCCTTATGTCGGTAACTGAGTTTAAGGCTTCCATCTGATTATTCCAATCCTGTTTAACGGAATTCTAGTCCATGACCTTTCGTAAAAAAGCTGGTCTTTCACCCGGTTTCGGCGTGGGTTTGTCGGAAGATCCGTCTGGCCCTTCTTCATCTTCCAGCTTGTTAAGATGTATGTTGATTCCGTTCCGCTCAAAAGTGGGTTCATCAAAAGAACGCCAGTCTTTTATGCTCCAGGATTGTTCCTTAGCCTTATCTTTCTCTTTCAGCGTCAACCTCTTCCTCGGATCGGGAGTAGGCGTAGGAGCAGGCTGCGGCCGATTGTTCAAACCGGCGGCGATTACCGTAACTATGACGTCCTTCTCAAGCTTCTCGTCAATCGATACGCCTACGATCACCTTGCTCTCGTCGTCTCCGTTCTTCGCGACTCCTCTGACCGTCTTGACGATTTCGTCGTACTCGTGAAGGCCGAAGCTTGGACCGGCAGTTATGCTGACGAGGATTCCTTCGACGCGTTCGAGAGAGACCTCTTCGAGAAGCGGGTTGGATATGGCCGCCGAGGCTGCTTCCGCCGCGCGCCGCTCGCCGCTCGCTATCCCCGTTCCGATAATCGCGTCTCCCCTCGATGCCAGAACCGTCCTCACATCGGCGAAGTCGACGTTTACGAAACCCGGGTTTGTAATGATCTCCGAAATGCCCCGTATGGCGTCGTAAAGGACATCGTATATCTTTTGGAAAGAGGCGAGATACCCGGCATTCTTGTCCGAAATGGCGAGCAGTTTCTCGTTCGGTATAACGATAAGCGCATCGACATACTTCTTTAGCTCATCGATGCCCGTATCTGCGTTGCGCATGCGCTCTTTTGCCTCGTTGATGAACGGCTTCGTCACAACGGCAACGACGAGCGGGGTCTGCTCTTCCTGGCCATCCTTCTTAACCTCGTCCCTGTCGACGCCCTTCATGATACTCGCCACAATGGGCGCGGCTCCCGTTCCAGTGCCACCTCCCATGCCGGCGGTTATGAAAACCATATCGCTGTCTTTCAGCGCGCGGTAAATCTCATCGCGCGCCTCGATAGCCGCGCGACGCCCGATATCAGGGTTTGAACCGGCTCCGAGTCCCCGAGTGGTGCTCTTGCCGATCTGAATCTTGTTCGGCGCTACATTCCTCTCAAGGTCTTGCATATCGGTGTTCATCGATATCAGATCAACTCCGTGGATCCCTCGCTTGGAGATGCTGTTGATGGCGTTGCCGCCGCATCCGCCAATGCCCACAACTCTAATCCGCGGGCCTTGTTTGTCTGTGTCTAGTTCGAACACTGTCTTATGCCTCCTTTTTAAACATTGTCAATGTTTTTGTTGATAAACTTCTTAAGGAACTGAACTCCCCTTCCCAAACCGAAGGGATCCCGCTTCTGCGGTGATAAAACTTTCTCTTTATTTGAAACTCTCTGATTATTGACCTGGTCCAGCGCCGGTTCCGGCTCTTCCTGGATCGTTTCCGCAAATTCGATCGTAGACTTTCCAGCTCCACGCTTCAGTCCGTACTGGACAAGCCCTACCGCCGTCGCGTACATCGGATTCTCGACCTCGCGTGCGAAACCGCCGTCGAATGTCTGAGGTATTCCTATCTTCGACGGAACACCGAGGACGTACTCGACAAGCTCCGGCATCCCTTTAAGGAGCGCGCCTCCGCCTGTCAGAACTATGCCTGCCGATAGATGACGAGAGTAACCGGACCTCTTGATTTCCATGGCCACTATATCCAGAAGCTCTTCGATCCTTGGCTGAATGATCTGCGCGAGGAGTTTCTTGTTTATCTCTATCGGTTTCCGCCCCCCGATTCCGGGAATTAGTATCGGTTCATCGTCGACAACTTCGGAAACCATCGCATAACCGTGGTTGACCTTCAACTCCTCAGCCTGCTCCGGCAGGATTCCAAGCCCCTTCCGGATATCGGTGGTTATATGGTCACCCGCTATTGGGATGACGGCCGTGTGCCGTATGGTCCTGTCCTCAAACACGGCGAGGTCGGTGGTACCGCCGCCGATGTCCAGCAGCGCAACGCCCACTTCCTTTTCGTCTTCAGTCAGCACCGAGTAGCTAGATGCCAGAGGTTGAAGCACCAGTTCTTCAACTTTGAGCCCGGCCCTCTCCACGCACTTGTGAATGTTCTGCGCGGCGGTCACGAGTCCGGTAACCACATGCATCGACGCCTCCACGCGAACACCCGCCATGCCGATGGGATCGTGAGTGACAGTCTGCCCGTCAATTATGAATTCCTGCGGTATGATGTGAATGATTTCCCTGTCGCGAGAGAGGTGGACCCTCTTCGCGTCTTCGATGAGCCGGTCTATGTCACTCTCTGTTATCTCATGTTCCGCGTTGCTGACGGTGATGATGCTGTTCGTCTTGAAACTGTCTATGTGCTCACCCGCAATGCCGACAATCGCGCTCTTTATTTTCGTGCCGGGCTTGGATTCGGCAATATGCACCGCTTCCTGTATGGATTTCACCGTCCGGTCGATATTTGCCACGACACCGCGGCTCATGCCGCCCGATTTGCTCGTCCCGATACCGAGCACGTTTAGCTTGCCGTTCTGGTCGTTCTCCACCACCAAAGCGCAGACTTTTGTTGTTCCGATATCGAGAGCCACTATCAAATTATTACTCATAAGATCACCTCAATTTTCTTTCCCGGCTTGTTTCACCATCGCGAGCTGATTGTGAATTTCGGCCGTACCTGTACCGACAACGATCTGACCATTAAATCTCAAATCTACATAACTGCATTGCGGGCCGCCGTTCAAAGCAGCCTCTTGAAGAAACTTTTGCAGATAAAGAAGCTTTCTGTTGAAGTCATCTTTTCCGACAATCACCTGAAGCGAAGATACTGTGGTGTAGGCGACGAGGTCCCCACGATCCAGTCTTACCTCCGCTATGTTCGCGCTGAAAGCGGAACCCAGCTTCTGAGCGTCATCTATGAAATCGACAGCCTGCTTGAGCGTGCCTCGCGCGGTATCGCCGACCTCAAGCTGCTCATGGACTCCCGTGATGACGGGCATATTAGATCGGA
>JAJYRM010000098.1 GCA_021794075.1 Bacteroidota bacterium
CTTAATACTGATGCCGAACGTATTTGCCAGACCATGCGATTGCCGATACGATCTCGAAAACGAGAGTCATGATAACAGGAAATGGCCGGCAACTTTTGATTGTCGCACGGAGTTAATGTAGGTCTCGAATTATGAGAGCCACGAATAGGAGCTTGGACATCAAAGATCTAAAGAAAGAGCGCTACGAGTGAGGTTCTATCGAGTACTTGACTTTCAATATAGGAGCGGCGATCACGACGCTCGATTATTGTATATAATCGGTCTCGCTTCATGGCGCGCATATAGTAAGAAAAAGGAGCGCGGCACGAACGTGATTGCCGCGGACGTTAGGCGCACGCGCGCGTCCGGGGCTCAACGAAGCAAGCTTATTCTTTGACTAATCAAGAGGTTTGGTCTATATTCTCTCATGGAAAAGGCCAGTAACATGACAACGAGTGCCATTTACTCTTCGCCGGAAATTCTGAGCGGTATGCCCGTGTTCCGTGGGACAAGGGTCCCCATCAAGAACCTCTTCGATTACCTCGAAAGCGGCGACACTATTGAGAATTTCCTCAAAGATTTTCCCACCGTCAAGCGGGATCAAGTAATCGAGGTTCTTGAGTGGGCTGAACGCGTCCTTACCACAGGCGCATCGATTGCATGAAAATACTTCTTGACGAATGCCTCAATTGGCGTTTGAAAAAGGAGTTTGAGCCGCACGAAGTATTTACCGTGCAAGATATGGGGTTGTCAGGCTTGACCAACGGGAAATTGATGGCGAAGGCCTCCGAGCACGATTTCAATGTCTTCGTTACGATTGATAAGAACCTGCCCTTTCAACAGAACATCAAAGAATACAGGCTGGCGGTAGTCGTTTTCCAAACGCCGCTTAACCGTTTGGAATACATACGGCCGCTGATGCCGGCTTTACTGAAGAGCCTACCGGAAATGGTACCCGGTCAAGTCTACGAGATATCTTAGAGAACGGACGTGCGCCAGCGTATAACAGCGAGAACCATGACGCTCGATCATTGTATATAATCGGTCTCGCTTCATGGCGCCCTCATTCAGTACCTCAACAAAGGATGCGCGCCACGACTTTGTCCGGCAGGACGTTATGCGATACGGCGGGTGGCAGAATACTCTAAAGAGAATTATATTTGGGTTAGAAGATAAGGAAGGGATTTGACGCATGAGACAGGTAATCATATATCCAGGTGAGGATGGCTACTGGGTTGCCGAGTGTCCCAGCCTTCCGGGGTGCATTAGTCAGGGCAAGACAAAGGAAGAGGCTATTTCCAATATCAGAGAGGCGATTGACGGATATATCGCTGCCCTGGAAGACGATCATCTTGCCATACCGCCGGAAAGGTTTGAAGCAGTTTTAGTCGCGATATGAGCGAACTCCCGCGCATATCCGGACGAGATTGCGTGAAGGCACTCACTAGGGTGGGATTTATCATGAAGCGCCAACACGGCAGCCACATGATCCTGAGGCGGGATAAACCTTTCGTTCAGCTGATGGTCCCAGATCACGAAGAACTTGATAGAGGTACGCTCCGGGCAATCATTCGTCAAGCCGATTTGACAGTCGAGCAGTTCGTAGAACTGCTTTAGCTGTCCGCCGCGTCGTATAACAACGAGAAAAGAGACGCTCGACTATTGTATATCGTAGTTCTCGCTTCACCGCGCACACATTATAACCCCGAAGGAGCCTGCCTACCGCAGGCAGGTGCGCGGCGACTCTTTTCTCGTGGACTCGTCAGGCGCAATTGCCCGCTAAGCAAAGGAGACAACGATGAAATACGCGATGATTCTTATGGTAATAGCCGCATCAACAGCCGCGTCCGCCCAGACCGATTCGCTAAAGCAGCAGCTGGCCTACTATCCGTTGCAGATCGGTGACACTTGGGAGTACATCGCCTACACAAATGAGGCGTCATCCCCGTACCCGATAATCGATTCAGTCTCTGCATTCTCGCTAACCGTGACGGGGGACAGTACGCTTCCTGATGGGCTTGACTATAGAGTTCTGTTATACAAAAATCTCTATCCTCCACACGACACGGATGTCATTTTAGAGCGGGTCGATACCCTTACCGGCTCCGTCTTCAGCTACGCACCATTGCCGTTTGATAGCACTTTGAAGAACCATGAACGCCAAATTGACAGTCTGTACGCGGAGCCTAGCGACACGATTGGCTCGTCGAGAGGCGCTCCCTTTGCTCCGAGTTATTGGGACTACGGAACCTCCTACAATTCCACAGTGTGCAAATCGATGGCCATGGATTCCGTGCTTCATGTGGCGACAGAGGTAAAGACATTTCAGGAACTTGGACCCTTGGCCGGGGAAAATCATCAGCTGGGAAAGGGATTCGGACTCTCTTTCGAGGATGAATCGTGGGATATTGGATCGACTGACACCTACTTGGTCTATGCGAAACTGGGAGGGGTCGAATACGGGCAGATGTTGGATGCAGTAGTTCAGCACGCTACCGTACCATCAAGCCCTGCTCTGTTTCAGAACTACCCGAATCCTTTCAACCCCACAACGGTCATAACGTACGCATTGCCCAGAAGCGAGTTCGTAACCTTGAGGGTCTACGACATACTCGGTCAGGCTGTCCGCACTCTGGTTAGCAGCTACAAATTATCCGGAACTCACTCCGTCACTTTCGACGCTTCCAGCCTTGCCAGCGGCGTGTATTTATACTCACTCCATACGGGCACTTACATTGCAACAAAGAAACTCCTGTTCCTCAAATGAACGGGCAACTGCGGCTAACACGCGCAAGAAAGGCGCTCGATTATTATATATCATGGTGGTCGCTTCATTGCTTTCGCTCGATGACTCGACGCTACGCAACATTTATAGTAAGCGAAAGCAACGACTTCTTCTCGCGTCACGTTAGCCGCAAGCACGGGACAAGCTAGCTGACGATAGGATATTGGAGTCAAATATGAAATTATTCGTTCCTCTGGTCGGAAGTCTCGTAATGATTGGCTGTTGCATATTTTCTTCCCCTTCGGGAGTAAGCCACGATGTCCAATTTGTGCAGATATTTATGCACACCAATGCGCTTGATGAACTGGATACCTTTCGCGGGACGTATCAGAAAGACCTCATCCCTGGTACCTTGAAGACCACGATGTGGCTCACGACGAGGGAGCAGGACATTATTGCTAACGCGCTGGATCATTACAGGTTCTTCTCTTTGCCAGATACCATTTATAAGAGGCCCACCTACCAAAGCGTCGAGCCAGATCTGGGTCCGCAAATGCTCAGGATAAAATACAAAAATCAAGACAAGACTGTTGTTTGGGACTCTCCGATCGACCCACATAACAAGTCTAAATATTTCATTGAACGTTTAACGCAATTAATTTGGGACATCGTCACCTCGAAACCAGAGTACAAAGCCCTTCCTCCCACGAAAGGCGGCTACCAGTGATGTGCAATGTCTCGTGCCAGCGCATAACAGCGGCGATCACGACGCTCGACTATTCTATATTATCGAGCTCGCTCAATGCCGCGCCCATCATGGTACCCCATTAATGGATGCGCGGCACGACATGGTTCTCGTGGACGTTAGTTGCAATTGCCCGTTCAGGTTCAACGAGTGACAGCGCAGATGAGACGCATTGCCAGATTTTTAAGTATTGGTTATTTCCTTTTAGCCTTGGCTAATTCGGCTTTTGCACAGTGGGTACAAACGAATGGCCCCTACGGTGGTACCGTATATTGTCTTGCCGCTTCCGGCAAGAATATTTTTGCAGGGACCTATGAGGGCGTTTCCTTCTCGACCGACGGCGGCAGGAGTTGGGTTGCAGTCAATGAGGGATTGAACACTCCGGTTTATTCTCTTGCCGTTTTTGGAATGAATATTCTTGCAGGGACTTCCAACGGCATATTTGTCTCGACAAACAATTGCACAACCTGGACGGCGACCAGCGCAGACTTGCATATCGGCCATGTCTCGGCCTTTGCCCATATCGGCACGGACTATTTCGCGGCAACTGAAGACGGTATTTTTCTTTCGACTGACAGCGGCAGCAGTTGGACTGTAAGGATGACCACCACCACCGCCGTTGCGTCCCTTGCGGCCATGGGTACAAATCTATTTGCAGGGACTGAGGGGGACATGTATATATCTACTGACAGTGGCATGACCTGGACTGCCACAGGGGCTGGATTTGCGCCGAGCGCGCTTCTGGTTATGGGTACGAGTCTCTTTGTGGGGGATGGTAAGAAAGTAGTTGTATCAAATAACAATGGTTCAAGCTGGGCCGTATCTACCCTCACCAATGCTGCAGTTGTCTGTCTTGCCGGCTCCGGAACAAACATACTTGCAGGGACTTTCACTGACAGTGTTTTCGTATCTAAAGACAGAGGTGCGAGCTGGACTGCGGTGACCACTGGTTTGAATTCTTTTGTTCGGTCTGTTGCCGTTTTGAGAACGGACCTATTTGCCGGCACGGATTTTGGCGGCGTTCTTTTATCCACTAACGGTGGGAGCAACTGGACCGCCGTAAACTCGGGTCTGGCTTACGATTATGTCTGGTCTCTTGGCGTCTTGGGCACGAATGTTATTGCCGGGACTATCGGCAACGGCGTATTTGTTTCTACCGATAATGGCGCAAGCTGGACCGCGACCAATGTGAAGAATAACGATGGTGATGGCTTTGCAGCCTCAGGCACACATATCTTCGCTGGAACTATTTCGGGAGTTTATTCTTCGACAGATAACGGCCTGCACTGGACTGCAACCCCGAGTGGATTAGCCTTTGTCAACTCCCTTGCCTTTTCTGGTACTAATCTTATCGCGGGTACAGATGACGGCGTTTCCCTGTCAACGGATGAAGGAGCCAGTTGGAGGGATGTATTCACTCAGTTGCCATCAAAAGTTATCGGCACTAAGCTTGCCATTTCAGGCAACGATGTTTTTTTCGGCACAAGTAACGGTGTTTTCCTTTCGACCGATGACGGCGCGAGCTGGACAGAGGCGGCAACCGGCCTGACTAACACATACGTACAGTCTTTTGCATTCTCAAGCAAAGAGGTATTCGCCGGAACCCGGGGTGATGGCGTCTTCGTATCTAAGAACAATGGCACAAGCTGGGCTCCATTCAATTCGGGGTTGGCAAACGCCTATGTCTACGCACTGCTTGTCCTGGATACGAATGTGATTGCGGGCACTGATCGCGGTGTGTTTCTTTCCAACACCACTACGGCAGACTGGATTCCAGTCAGTACCGGCCTGACGAATACCGGTGTCTATTCTCTCATTGTTATTGGAGCAAATCTCTTCGCCGGGACTTATAAAGGGGGTGTGTGGCGGCGGCCGTTGGCAGAGATTATTCCAGATATACCATCCCGCTTGATTCTAGATCAAAACTATCCCAACCCATTCAACTCGGAAACGACGATCGGCTATCGGTTGGCAATGAGTAGCCACGTGGTTTTAAAAGTCTACGATGTGCTCGGCAGGGAAGTGAAAACGCTTGTGAACGCAGACCAGACGATTGGCGCCCATACAGTCCATTTTGATGGAGGTAATCTCTCGAGCGGAGTGTACTTCTATAGATTGCAGGCGGGTGCATCCACGCAAACGAAGAAGCTCTTGATCCTCAAATGAATGAACGGGCAACTGCAACTAGCAAGCCGCATCATGACGCTCGTCATTTTTATATTTCGTTCTCGCTTCATGCCACGCGCGGAGGAACTGCCGAAAGGCGCGGCACGAACGTGATGCGGCGAGACGTTAGGCGCAACGCTGCCGGGATTCCGAAGTGGAACATCAGGTGGATATTTCATGTCAGTTGAACAAATATTTTCCATGAAAGCATTAAGGAGGTGACCTTATGAGAAATTCAATTCTCGGGTTTTTGATGCTAGTGGTAACATTACCATCGGCCAACCTTCACGCTCAGGATTCGACCGATTATTTCCCGCTCCATGTTGGAGATTTCTGGAGATACAAAGGAGATGAGCAACTCTGGTCGGCTAGGCAAGACGTTGATACTACTCGAATAAATGGAAATAAATATTTTGTTTTGCGCTGGTATCCGCTCTATCAAGGGGTCGTCGCTGATGCGGTAGACGATACCGTCAGAGTAGATACCAGCGGAGACGTCTTTTTCTTAAATGGAACTGAAGAGCAACTCCTTTACAAGTTTCATTCTGTGGTAAACGACACATGGGAATATCGCTACGTGTTTGCAAGCGGTGATACTGTAACTCATGTTGTTACACTCGCAGCCGTGTTAGACACCTTTCAAATTTCGGGAGGCCCCCTTAAAGGTACTTATCGAAATGTGATTGTTTTCTATGATGATCAACCAGGTGCATACGATGCTTGGACTTATAGTTACTTCGCGCCAGGCTACGGCTTGATATTTAAGCAATGGCAACTCGACGAAAGAATAATGTATGGTGCCCTGATAAACGGCAGATTATATGGAGACACCAACACCACCGACATAAAACTTACAGAAACCCCAATCGCCACAAATTTCAGATTACTACAGAACTACCCTAACCCATTTAATCCATCCAGCACCATCGAATACGATTTACCCGAAAGGACTTTCGTTGATTTGTCTGTTTATGATCTCTTAGGGAGAAAGTTAAAAACTTTAGTAAGAGGTCTTCGGGATGCTGGTACATACGAAGCAAAACTGGAAGGAGGTGATTTGCCGAGTGGAATATATTTGTACCGCCTTGAGGCAGAACAAACCGTTCTTGTCCGCAAGGCGATGTTAGTTAAATAACTATTTATCAACGCACAAACCTTATGAGGTGCAATTATGAAGTCACGATTTACGGATGCAATCGGGCGAATAAGCGTGGCTTTGCTCGCCAGCATTCTATTATCTTCGGTGGCTCTTGGAGCTACTCAAAAGACAGTTTGCGATGTCAGCGATGTCACTCTTCCGCCAAACACCGTGAAGTTGAATGCATCGTTGACTACCGGGTTGCTGCTGGTCCAATTCTCCGACTGGCAAACTAACGTTGACGCACGCGGAAGTGTCGGCTACGTTGACAATAATGGGGATGGACAACCGGATGTGATACAATTTAACAAGTATCGCTACGGCGCCTAGTGGACGCGCGCACCGCATATAACAATCGCAAAAAAGACGCTCAATTATTATATATCATCGTGTTCGCTTCATCCCGATTGCTGCAGGCATTGGAGCAAAGCACATTTGTAGGCGTCAATCGGGACGACTTTTTTGCGCCTATGTCCTTTGTGGGGCATCCCCCGTGTTTGCCTTCGAGACCCAATATAGAAATCGTTAGGCCCAATGCGCGTGGAAAGGAGTAAGTCAAAATGGCCATAGCACCACTACCTCTTAGCAGACGTGGGCGAATTCTCTTTATAACACTTCTTCTTCTTGCTGTTGCGATCTGGATTATTGGTTTGTATTGCTATTCCATGTTGCCCAAGGAAGTACCGACGCAGTTTGGTTTCTCCGGGGAGCCGACCCATTACGAAGCCAGGAGCACTTTTCTACTGGTACCAGCGCTGTCGAGCTTGTTTGCGATCGCTATTCTACTAGTGGCAAGATTTCGTTTCACGTTGTTCAGCAAATACCCGTACATGTTGAATCTCCCCGCGTTCTTCACATACATTTTCCAGATCCCCGAACATCGGAGAGGACTTTGGCTAAACAGGTACTTTGAGGCTGTCTTAGGGCTCGGTATCGCAATCACACTTTACTTGATGCTCTTAATGGTCGGGGGCTTTGAAGGGAGCGCCAGTGGGGCCTTGCCATCATGGTTCGCTAGCGCAGCCATACTGTTCCCGATTGGCGTCATTGTACCATTTATATACATAATGGCCATGTTATCAAAACAAATGCAGCGTGAAGTAATTTGAGTATTGAACCTCACAGCGCGCGCACTACGCCTAACAACCGAGAAGAAGACGCTCGACATTTGTATGTATCGATCTCGCTTCACGGCGCGAACATAATAAAAGAAGGATCGCGCCGCGACTTCTTCTCGGTGGACGCTATGCGCAACGGCAGTTCAATGATTCGAAAGGCGGGCACAATGATTCTTCAACCACGAGGATAACTCAGCCTTGGAGACGCGTCCTGAAGATAAGCCGATCATCATTGAATATGCGTCCTCCTCGTTGGCAACAATCTCCCAACCGTTTCTCTGGAGGAAGAGGTCCATCAGTACAAATGCAACTCGTTTATTCCCGTCAATGAACGGATGGTTTCTGCAAACATGGAATCCATAGGCTGCCGCCTTTTCGAAAACCGACTTGTGCACGAACCTCCGCCCGAGGGTTGCTTTGGGCTGTGCCAGGGCGGATTGAAGCAGAGCGATATCCCGGATCCCAGCTTTTCCGCCATAGCGCTGGAGGAGATCAGAATGGATTATCAATACAAGCTCCTCCGGCAGGAAGCGAACGGCCATTATTTTGCTAAGGCCTTAAGCGTGTTCCTGTACTTCTTGTTTGTCCGTTCGTATTCCTTTGCCCAATCAGCAAACTTGGGGTTGAACGGGGTTATGATTAACCCCTCATCAGTCTCCACAAGGTGCAACTCGTCACCCTCGGTGAGGTGCAAATTGTCGATCACAGTCTTCGGCAAGGTAATGCCTAAACTGTTGCCAACTCGTCGGACTGCTGTCTTCAGCATGCTTTATTCTCCAGATTATACCAGATTATAACATATGTATTACGCGAAATCAACCGCCGCTGCGCATAACAATCGGGAAGAAGACGCTCGTCATTTCTATATGTCGAGCTCGCTTCATTGCTTTCGCGCGCGACTTCGATGCTACGCAATATTTGTATCGCGCGAAAGCAACGACTTCTTCCCAATGGACTAGGCGACACGCGAAACGGGAGTAAGATTGTCTTGCCTATCAGAATTTGAGAAGTCATTGAAAACGATCTGGCTAATGATGGTTATCGCCTGTATTGAAGCACTTGGCGGAAACGCGTCCGCGCAAGTCCTTACCATGCCCGACGGTGCTGGAACACACTGGGTTGTCGATCAGGCTGAGGAGATTGTTCAATACGTCACCTTCAATCCCGCTTATGTACAGAGTCGGCTTCCCAGTAAGCTGAGGTTCATTACCATAAAAGAGTTTGCGGCGGGCAATGTAGGATGGGCCGCAGATTATCTTGCTGCGCACCCGTCAAATGGCAATTGGGGTGTCTCGTTTCTTGAAATTGTACGGATGCGAAAATTCACTATCGATGGACGTGAGCCACGTTGGCCAAAGCATGGCGCTGTGGCCTTGTGGTGCGCCCGCGTCGCTCCCTCGGATTCAACCGTGAACCTGGGTCAAGGGCGACCTCTACTTGTTCTAGACTTTTGGATTCCCGACAGCGCCTATGCAGTTTATATGTGCAGGAGGGGGCACTACGCCACTTATGGCGACGTAAGACTCTATCGGGAGTCCGACGAGTGCTGGCACGGATCGATACAAGCCGACAAGTTTCATGCGGTCGCGGTGTGCAAACCTTGGGGGCCGGTAATTGGGGGACCTGAATCCAGAGGCGAGCAAGCCCTTTTCCCTCCTGCCTCGTCGTCGGTGACCGAGGTAGTGCGCGTAGTCTTCGCCGGTCACAGGGAACAGGAATGCGATGGAGGCTCTTCATGGAGGTTTCAAGGCACGCATCCCTTGGTAGATGGGATTCTGGTCGGATCGTCCGTCTATGAGTTCGGATACAACTTGGTCGGCGGAGCATATCTGCGTTGAGACCGAGCAATGATTTTACAAGCCTCATGTATCGCGCGTCGCCTAACACGCCATCACGACGCTTCCCGACCAAGAGCGTGTCGGGACAGGCTATCAAGGATCTCGCTCCATGCCGCCGACATTTACATATCATGGAACGGCGGCACGGCGTGATGCGGCAGGACGTCAGGCGCGATGCGCTTTTATGACCATGAAATCCATCAATACGGAAAGGAACATCTTGAAGACTTTATTAGCGTCGATATTATTCGCAATGACATCTTGTTCTTTACTTAGCTCGAAAGAACTAGTGAAGCTGCCAGCGACTGCCAATTCGCTTGATTCACTGCAGGCGCAGGCCGTCTATGATCGTGCACAGTACTTTCCAAATGGGACTCAGCTGTCTATTTGTATTATCAAAGGAGACTCGGAAAAATATTGCGGCATCGAACGGCGTAACGATTCACTGGTATATGTCGATAACAGCGACAGCGTTTTTGAAATAGGTTCCATCACGAAAACGTTTACGGGTACCATGCTTGCAAAACTCGTGTATGACGGGAAGGTTAACCAGGATGATCCTGTAAAAAATTATCTTCCCGTTACTTTGAATCAATCTTCGCTCAATGGAAAAGAAATGACGCTTGTTCAACTGGCAAATCATACCTCTGGTCTCCCGTTTGAACCGACCGATGTGAAGAACGATAGTAAGTCCCCATATGACCAATGGGCCCCGTACAAAAACTACAGCATGGAACGACTGTATGATTACCTGTCACACCAATTGGTTCTGCAATCGACACCCGGTGAAAAGAGGATATACTCGAATCTTGGGGGCGGTCTGCTCGGTCATATACTGACTCTAATTACGAAGAAATCATACGAAGAACTTATGTTTGAAACGATCTGCAAGCCGTTGGGAATGTCTAACACATTCGTAGAACTGACACCAGACCGCGAACGTCGGATGGTTCATGGAAGATACCCCCTCGGTGGTTTGCTTCCTTTTGACGGCGGCGATTGTGGTGCGCTTACTGGTTGCGGTGGGGTAAAATCCTCTGCCAAAGACCTCGTGAAATATCTTAGAGCAAACATGACCGACACGACATACTTCTACCTTGCTCAGAAACCAACGAAGCAATTTGACGAGCACTTTTCGGGAGCGCTTGGCTGGGCGCCATACAGCGAGCGAGGAAAGGTTCACCAGGGGGCGTTCGGAGCTACACCAGGGTACACGTGCGGGATAATGTTTGAGAGGAACACTCGTGTCGGCGTGGTTGTTCTGACGAACGTCTCAGCCTATCTAAGCACAAAAGGCAACGGCGCTGAAGGATTATGCCGTGCGCTCTACGATCCGCTGCCATTTGCCGATGAGCAGAAATGATTGTGAGCCTATCAATCCTATTGACGACGTTACTATCATGGAACAGCGCATCGCGCCTGACAGGGCGCATCACGATGCTCGCCATTTTTATATGTCGTTCTCGCTCCATGCCGCCGTCATTTTATATTTCATGGAACGGTGGCACGGCGTGATGCGGCAGTACGTTAAGCGCAATTGCCCCAAAAGGAGATTTCAAGAGTGAGAAGCCTACGTCTCATTTTGTATGCGTTAATTATCGTCAGCCTTGGAAACAAGAGGTTACCCGCTCAGTGGTTGGAGACGAATGGACCTTATGCCGCTACAGTCACTACTCTTGCTGTTGACGGCCGGTTTGTCTTTGCCGGCACATATAACGGGCTATACATGACCTCCGACAACGGCAATAACTGGATCAGGCCCGACAGCGGCATGGCAGCGTCTGTTTCCGTTTCCGTTTTTGCCGTCGACAGCTACATGGTCTTCGCGGGAACAAGTAATGATGGGGTGTTCCGATCAACAGATGATGGGTCGACCTGGACCCAGATGAACCAGGGCTTGACCGATTTACGCATTATGTCGCTTGCCACCGTTGGCAACAATGTACTTGCAGGGACGGACCAAGGGATTTTTGTTTCTTCGAACGAAGGAAGGAATTGGACACATGTTGACTCAATGGGTGGCAGCCTCAATTACGTAGTCTCCTTTGCAACAAAAGGGACCCAGGTGTACGCGTCTGCATACGGTGGCATATATGTGTCTGCCGATTCAGGTGTGAGCTGGCTAAGAGTAAGCAACTCTCCGGACTCTGAGACTTGGTGGCCTCCATTTCTTTGCATTTCGGGGGGAAACTTAATTGCAGGAACAGCAAGTGGAATCTACTTATCTACATCGGGCGGCACCAGCTGGACCCATATCACATCTGGGGTGCCTGACACTATATCACATGTTTTTGCGGTCGGCGGTGGACGCCTCTACGCAACGTGGTACAGCCACGTCTATTGCTCAGAAGATAGCGGCAGAACCTGGAGTCCAATCAACGGAGGTATTCCCAATCTTCCATATGTTTTCTCTTTTGCTGCTGCGGGAGAAAGACTCTTCGCCGGCACATACAGCGGGGTGTACACGTCGATCGACAACGGGACAAGCTGGAAGAATACCAGCGTGGGTTTTCCGAATGCTGGCAGCCAAACCTTTGCGATAAACGGAACGCGTATCTTCTCCGGCTCGTTAGGCGGTGTTTACCTGTCATCCGACGGCGGGGCTGTCTGGACTCCTGTCAGCCCGGGAATAAACAACCCTCAAGTCAATGCGCTGACCTTCCTCGGCAACACTCTCTACGCCGGCAGCTACACGACCATATATGTTTCATCCGATTATGGTGAAAGCTGGAATCCGACAAGCATAGGACTCTCTTCGCCTGCCGAAATAAACTGTCTTGCCACAATTGCGGGGCATATAGTTGCAGGTTCCTCAAATGGAGTCTACGTTTCCATAGATAGTGGTAAAACCTGGGTGGACGCCACACCTACCCCTAAATATCTTGAGGTGTATTCATTTGCCCTGAATGGTGATGTGGTGTTCGCGGCCACTAATTATGGATTATATTCTTCAAACAATTACGGCCTGAAGTGGTCCCTCGTTCAAGGATCTCCACCTATCTCTACTCTTTGCGTTACTGGAACAACAATCTTTGCGGCGAACGATTACGGCGGCGTAATCGTTTCGACCGATGAGGGAAGAAACTGGAAACCTGGAAATACTGGACTACCAGCCGCCGTCCCTAATGCCTTTGCTGCAATTGGCGGGTACGTCTTCGTTGGGGCACTTGGCGGGATTTACATTTCGAGCGATAACGGAACCACGTGGACATCGGTTAATTCAGGTACCTCATCCACCGGCGCCGTATCGTCACTTGCCTTATTCGATGGATACCTTTTCGCGGGCACATGGCAGGGCGTGTTGAGGCGCCCCGTCTCAGAAATGATCAGCAATTTCCCTTTTCCTTCAGATTTCAGACTGGAACAGAACTATCCCAACCCATTCAACCCCTCCACTACTATTCAGTACAGTCTGCCGAACCAAGCGCGAGTCACTCTGAAGCTATACGATGTCCTTGGAAGGCTGGTGGCGACATTGATCGACGAGGTTCAGACTGCCGGCATTCATTATGTCCATTTTAACTCCAAGGGATTGCCAAGCGGAGTCTATTTCTATAGACTGCAAGCAGGCACATTTACCAAAACGAAAAAACTGACGGTGCTGAAGTGAGCGGCCAACTGCAACTAACAAGCCACATCACGACGCTCGGTTATTGTATATTTGTTGAGCTCGCTTCATGCCGCGCGCGGAGGAACTGCCGAAAGGCGCGGCACGAACGTGATGCGGCGAGACGTTATACGCAACGCAGTGGACGTTTCTGATAAAAAGTGTTTTCGATAGGAGTAGAAATGTCACCTAATCTTGATTATTACACTATTAGGAAGGTGCTCTCGCGGTTCCTCAGCGTAGGCGTTGTTGCGGTGATTGTTAGCAATAACCTCCTTTGGCCTATCGGCCTTCAACTTGCAGTCTATCCACTTTGAAATTATGGTCAACGGGGTGGCAATCGCGGCGGCCTATTCGACGCTGAAGTCAGGCGTATTTCAAAATAAACATGTCGCAGGCTTGATGGTCATGATCTTCATGCTCGTATTGCTGCCGCTTCCAGTTGGCGGATGGGGCCTCGTATCCATGACATCATACTTGGTTGGGCTTACAGCCGCAGTAAGCTTCTACTGCTCCCTTGCTCGCAAGCACCCGGTAAGAGGTAGAGCGTGGCGAATTTCTGTTGCGTTCCTCATCCTTGGGTTAGCCGACGTCTTGGTATTTTCCTTTCTCCAGGTTGCTAGCCTGAGGATGTTTGGCCAGCCAGTTGGCGTGTCCCCATTCGCTTTCAGAACACTCTGGGAGGGGCTAATGATGACCACTATATCCGCGGTAGCATTTGAATTCGCAGAGTTGCTCGTGCAATTGTCAGATACATACCGAGCTGTGGTTCATTAATGCAACCCCGCGGCCTTTTGATATCTACTGCGTTGCGCCTGACAGCACGAACTACGACCCTCGATTATTATATATATATCGTTTCTCGCTCCATGCCGCGCGCGAATACTCTCAAGCGCGATCACGGTCAACGCCGCTTGTAAATGTCCCGACGATGCCCGATGGCGTGCACGATAATGGTGTTCTCAGATTTGAGGATTTCGAAGATGATGAGGTACGAACCTTCGCGAATCTTGTATAACCCGCGTAGTTCGCCTTTGAGAGGGAATACCTTGGTAGAATCGAGATTTGACGAAAGCCAGTCCAGCCGATCAACAATCTGTTCGGCAGTCGTTCGGTCGAGCTTTTCGAGCTCTTTGGACGCAGACTTGAGAAGTCGAACCGATTACAATTACAATCCAATCTGCTTGCGAAGGGTACTCAGGTCGGTACCGCGCTCCCCCTCTGCAACTGCCCTTTTCTGTCGGCGAAGTCGTTTGCGAAGGTTCTCTTTCATCGAGAGTCCCTCGTCAGGGTCCCCAAATAATTCAAGGAGTTTATCCTCGACTGCATTCGAGATCATCTCCTCAAGTTCCTCCTTACTCATTTGGGCGACGGTATTAGACATTCTTTCACACCTTTGTCTAAACATACTCACATACATCGATTCTTTCAACCGTTTCGCGCGTGCGGCACGGCGTGATCCCAGCAGACGTTATCTGCCACCCGTGACTGGAATTTGTTATATTAAACAAAAAGGACGCTCGCATGACCTTAAAGACGTTCTCCGCGGTGCTTCATAGAGAGGAAGACATGTATGTAGCCGAATGCCCGGAGGTGGGTACCGTCAGCCAAGGGGTCACGGTAGAGGAAGCTCTAGCCAATCTGAAGGAAGCAACTGAGTTATATCTGGAGGAATTCCCGCTCAAAGAGGTTGAGAAGCCACTTCTGACAACCTTTGAAGTGGCGATCAATGCCTGAACTACGCAGAGTTTCAGGCGAAGAGGCAATCAAGGCCCTTGAGCGTCTCGGTTTTAGAAGGGTTCGGCAAAGAGGGAGCCATGTCATCCTGAAGAAGTCCACCCCTGCGGGCGATGTAGGATGTGTTGTTCCGCTACACGGGCAACTCAAAGTGGGAACGTTGGACGGGATCCTCAAGCTTGCAAAGGCAGAAGTGGAAGACTTTTTGAGGAATCTTTAAGATAGTGAAGTCACGGGCGGCAGATAACAATCGGGAAGAAGACGCCCGTCATCTTTATATTTCGTTCTCGCTTCATTACGTTCGCCCGCGTCCTCGACGCTTCACGACTTTTATAGCGGGCGACCACAACGATTTCTTCCTGCTAAACGTTATGCGCAGGCAAAGGTCTATTGGAGAAAAGGTGTTTTCTGGCACATCTAACCGGTTGATATACCTACTTCACATGGAAATAAAAAAGAGAGTGTCACTTTCTAGAAAGAAGGGGATGATATGTTGAAATCTGTAAGTATAGCGCCCATGCTTTCTGTCCGCCACGGTGTTCGAGCCTTGGAGTTCTACAAGTGTGCTTTCGGTGCTCGTGAAGTATTCAAGATAGAAGACTCTGACGGGGCGGTTGTCGCGCAACTGGCAATTCAAGATGCGAAATTTTGGATAGCAGACGAATCGCCGGAGTACCAAAACTTCAGTCCGGAGACCCTCGGAGGTACGAGCACCAGACTTGTGCTGGTTCTTGATGATCCAAGCTCTGTCCATGCTCAGGCACTAGCTCACGGCGCTAAGCAGGTGTCCCCAGTGCAAGAAGAGAATGGCTGGCTGATAGGCCGTGTTGTGGATCCCTTTGGTCACCACTGGGAGATCGGTAAGCCGATCAGCCAGAATGTCGGTGAATAGCCAGCACGTATCCAGCCGCATCACAACCTTGTGCCGAAAAACAAGTGACAACAGGCCTCTGCCTGCGCATAACAAGCCGGGACAAAGACGCTCGTCATTTCTATACATGGTTTTCGCTTCATCCCGATTCGTCGTCGGCATTGGAGCCTCGCTCATTTGCAGCGCCGAATCGGGACGACTTTCTTCTGCAACACGTTATCTGCCATGTGCCGCGAAAGGTTACAATAGCCTCAGATAATCTCTGGCTCCGTGAAGAATTCGATGGATATAGATGGTTTGTCTTTCGATTATATAGAAGACCAGGTAGTTCTCAACGACGAGATATCGATAGCCTAGTTTGACCAGTTCTTCCTCTTTAGGACTTTGGCCTAAGTGCGGGTTATCCGACAGGAGTCGGATGTTCTTTTCAATCTTTGTGGCCAGAGCTTCAGCTGCCGATGGACGATCAGCCGCAATATAGGTTATTACTTCCGCCAGGTCGTCCTCCGCAACTTGCAGAAAACGAATGAAGTACTTACGCCGACTCATGGATGCGCTTGCGGATATCTTTCATGACAGCTGATAAACCTCGGCCTGTGTTACCGCTTGCTCGCTCGGCTTGCGCTACTGCCAGCTTGCTGAATAGCTCCAGTTTGAGCTGAATCTTGCTATATTGAGCCATTGACATGACGACGAGGTCTCCCTCACCATTTTTGGTGATGAAGATAGGCTCATCGGACTCATGTGCAAGGGTCGATATTTCATTCGCTTTGTTCCTAAGGTCTGAAATAGGTTTGATTACAGGCATTTGATGCTCCTCATTTACAATAGCAATATTATATCATTTAATTGAGAGAGTCAATCTTGCGGCACACGGCAGATGACAGTACCTATATTGAAAGGAAGAGTATTAAATAGTTGAGGTAGGATGGTAGACAGGGAAACCTCCTCGTCGCAAATTATGATTGGGAACAATGTTCCCGGAATAATTAACGGGCTCGAAGCCCAGT
>JAJYRM010000099.1 GCA_021794075.1 Bacteroidota bacterium
GAATCGGAAGGGGCTCGACTCTGCTTCTTCCTTCAGCCAAGCTATTTGCTTCTCCGGACTTCGCACTGTTAGACATATCGATATCCGCTAGGGCGGCATAGTGGTCGGACGCGTGAATGCCGCCGACGGCCGAATCGAGCACAACCTTCGACGCAAGCGCACTTTCCGGAGGGAATCCCCGCCCAAGAAACACATAATCGATCTTCCTGGGCTTCGAATCATATACCGCACCGAGCCTGTCCGAAAAATCCAGACTTGCCCCTGTCGCGTTGACGAACCTTGTTGAGTATGCCGCATTCTCGTTGCGATCCGGGTCCCATGTGTACGCTTCGCTTCCAGGCGAATCGGCGAATGTGTCACTGAATCCCCCCTTTCTCACAAGCTCGGAGAGCTCTTCGGAGCCAATCTCCGAGTTGAAGTCACCTCCGAGAATCACGGGCACTCCTGAAGGGAGCTCTGAAATATTCCTCAGAAGTGTTTTAACTTCCTCCCGATGTCTCGAAGCTCTATACGCCAACCGTTTCTCGATCTCCTCTACGTCTTCACGAAGAATAAGACCTTCAGTAAGCCACTTCTCAACCTCCTTCATTGCCGCTGAATCACATGGGGGATAGGCGCTGAGATGGACATTCACTACAAACACATTCCTGCCGTTTACTTCGATCTTTGCAACTTGCGCAAACTCAGATTCGTCAAAATGCAAGGCAATGATATCTCCGTAGACCCCGAATGAGCCGGACAACTTCCATACGGCTTGCGATCTTATGCGGAGCTCTTGGCGTGCGAGGATAGCAATACCTTCCTTGAGATTGGACGGAATGCCGAGAGTGAGCAATTTCATTCCGGCGTTACAGACCTGGTGAACTTCGTCGAGACCGAGTGAGTCGGCAAGCCGGGAAGAGAACTGATCCACTGGGTTCGCTTCCTGGATAAGGACGATATCGGGTGCGAGTTTCCGAAGGCCGTCCACGAGTAGATCAAACCTTTTCTCTCTGCGCTCCGTGGATTCATACTCGCCGAATCGCCAAGTGCCGTGATAATCAAGGCCGGACCAGACATTTATGACAACGATCCGCAACCGCGCGAATCCGGTGTTATTGTCTGATTCATGAGCGCAAAGAGATACCCCTGGCCAGCTGGCCACAATCGCGACGGCCAAAGAAAACGACTTCCAACGTACCCTTATGGCTTCAACTGAATTCATAAAGTTGAGCTCTTTTGCGCATCATCTGAATCAGCTCACAACAGCACTGATATCCCGAGCTGAAGACCGAAAAAAGATAAATTGGTCTCAGTTTTGTCAGTCATTCCATATCCATAATCCTGGGTTTCGGACCACGCGTGACTTTTGTAGTTTATTTCCGTCCGGAGAACAACGAACCGGTTAAGAAGGAACTTCACGCCAGCCCCCGCATTGAAGACGCCAACATTGAATTTGTTGCTTGCTAAGAGGGGATAGACAGTCATGCCGGCCATTTGAACCGAATTCGATAATCCATACCCTGCTATCGCGTACGGCGCGATAACTGAATTCGGCAGGAGATAGGTATAGGAAAGGTTCAGAAGAAGATACTGGATTGGCTTGCTTTTCTCGGCAGCCATCAAGCTCAGTTCAGGTTCAACCGAAAGCCCGTCCTCTAAATAGTAACCCGGTGAAATGGCGACAAACAGATAATTGTGTGAATCAGAATAGGTGTGCGAAATCCCCCCCGAGTAGCTATCGGAAAATTCATTAGACCAGGAACCGAGGCTGCCCGAGAATGACAGCTCGACGTCTCCTTTCTTGAACTGCGCGCAAGTGATTGACGCAGTAAGGAGAAGAACAGACGCCACAGTTACTACCGATCGCATAGATGCCTCCACTTTTTAACTCATTATTTCATTTTTGTACAGGGTCAAAATAGGAGGCAACCGCAGGTCGCTTGTCACAGAAAGGTCACGAGCCGGTAAAAATCATCTCCAGGCAGCTTGTAGTATCAGCAGGTAAACTTGTATCCGGCAGTGTGAACAGTGAGTATGAATTTCGGGCGCGAAGGAGCGTCTTCGATTTTATGCCTGATGGATAGGATGTAATTGTCCACCGTCCTCGTTGTCGGAAAGTTTTCGTACCCCCACACTTCGTCGAGAAGCATCTCACGCGTCACGACTTCACCTTTGTGCTCGATCATATACTTGAGGACTTTAAATTCCCTCTCGGTCAGTTTCACCTGCTTCCCCCTTCGTGTCATCTCGTGTTTTTTAAAATCGAGTTTCACATTGCCGAACGCGAACTCGTCGATCTTGTCGCCGCTCTTTTTTTGTCTTCTCAATATGGCCTTGATCCTCGCCTGCAGTTCGAGAAGGCTGAAAGGTTTTGTAACGTAGTCGTCAGCGCCGAGTTCGAGCCCGAGCACCTTGCTGGTTTCTTCCCTTTTACTGGAAAGGATAAGAATGGGAGTGCTAATTCCCTTCTCGCGGAGAGCCCGGCAGACTTCCTCTCCGTTCATGACCGGGAGCATCAGATCAAGGATAATAAGATCTACATCTTTCGCGCTCCCTTTGAGTGATCCTGTCTCTCCGTCGGAGGCAGTGTCCACCAGGTAATGTTCCCTCGCAAGCGCCTCGGCCAGCCCAGTTCTTATGGCGGCATCGTCTTCGACGACAAGTATCTTTTTCATATCCCCTCCAATCGCGGGAAGTAAAGCGTAACGCACGTTCCCTTCCCCGGTTCACTTTCAATTCTGATACGCCCGTTGTGTGCCTCGATGATCCCTTTCACGACGGGAAGCCCGAGCCCGGTACCACCGGGTCGGACGGACTTTCCACTCCTTCCCCTGAAAAACGGCTCGAAGATTCTGTCGATTTCATCCCTGGGAATGCCTATACCAAAGTCTCTCACAGATACAGCCAACATGCTGTCGTCCAAAAAGGTCCGCACATCTATCTTCGATTTTCCTTTTGAGTACTCAACTGAATTCGCTATTAGATTTCCCAGAGCTTCAATCACGGCGTCCCTGTCGGCAAGTATTCGCGCGTGTTTCAGCGACAGGCTTGAGCGCACCCGGCACTCACCTTTAAGAGCCTCATAGTTCATCACGGCAACCGCTTCCCTGACGATCGCGTCCATCTCTTCGGGCTTAAGTTCGTATGCTATTTTCGCGCGCTCTATCTTCGCCACGTCAAGGACGTTGTTTATCAGCCTCGTTAGTCTCTTCGCTTCACCCTCGATGGTCGCGAGATAACCGCGCACTCGCGATGCCGGGAGCTTTCGCCAAGCCATCAGCGCCTCCGTGTACATCCGGATGGTCGTCAGCGGAGTCTTAAGATCGTGAGACACGCTTGAGACGAAATAAGTCTTCATGCGGTTCAACTCTTCGAGCTTCTCCCTCTCCTCACGCTCGAAGGCGAGCCGCTCCTGCAACATTATTCTTTCTTGTGTCTCGCCTGATCCGTGCGCGATGCGGCTAAGGAGATCAACATCTTCGAAACTGTAACGGGTCCCCGATTTCTTCTGACCAAGCGCGAGCATGCTCATGACTCCGCCCTCTTCCGATCGCACCGCGAACACGAGCGTGAGCCCCAACCTTTCAAGCAAACCCGGATCGCCCTTATCGAACTCGACGCCTGGTTCAATCTTCCCTTCCGCCGCTGTAGGCCTCGACAACCCCACGGGCAGGCTCGCAAGTCCGGCAAAGTCCGGATTAGGACCGAGAGCTTCGAACCCGCGATGCGCGACGGGGCGCAGCACTCTGTTCACCTTTGACACAACGAAGTAGCCTATCCTTTCGACCGGTATCGCCCATCCCACGCTTTTTACCGCGAGTGTGCCCACATCGTCAACCGTTACGCACTTCCGCAGCTCGGAATCAAATTCTTCTTCGGCCTTCCGCAAATCGTATTTCACGCGGAAGAAATTCTTGTCAACAAAAAGCTGGACTCTTCTTCGAATGGGCTCAAAGAGTATAACTACCGCAACAGCACCGGCCACTGATGCCGCGATCGAATCCACAACCGTAAGGCGGCCTACAAATACCGCCACAAGTCCTACGGCAAGCGCGTAAATGGATAGCAGGATCATCAGCAGCACTACGTACACTGTGCCTCTGTTGAAAAGAATATCTATATCCATGACGTGATACTTAACGATGGCAAACGTAAACGCGACAGGAGTCGCCCCCGACAACAGCACGACAAACTCCTCGCTGATAAGCCCTCGGGAGGTAAGAAGCTGCGGGATCTGCCAGAGGCTGACGAATCCAAGTGAGCTGATCGCGAGCCCAAGAATTATCCATCTCAACTTCCGCCTCTCCATCTCCTCTCGCGCATTCCGATAAGACATAACGAAGACAGCGATCGACAGGAGGGCACAGGTCGCAAAGAACCATCTTGTCAAGTTGAATACTGCAATGAACGAGTTAAACCACCATATCGAAAATGGCACTGTAGCTTTGATGAAAGTAACAGCCATGAGAAGTGAGAGGAGCGCCGCGACCAAATATAGGAACCATATATTCCCGCTCAGAACTGTTTTCTTCCTTGTCGGGAACAATAAGCTGAAATGAAGAAACAGTGCCGGCACAAACGCATACGCTAGAGAGAAAACAATTCTGATGAACTGACCTATCCCGAAAGGCTCAATCGAGTAGCTCCCCCACGTCGACATTATCATGACCGCGACCGCGACAGCTCCATAGTGGTAAACAAACGCGGCAGTATCGTCACGTCTCCTGAAGTAGACCAAAATGCCGGTGCCAAAAAAGAGCGTGCCTATAAGCCAGGCGACCCCGACATAAAAATTGCTGTAGGCATGTACCAGGCTAACATCGAGGTCGAGAAGGTTCTTTCCTCGTCGGACTTCGATCGGGAGATTGTCACCTACTCTCATGCCGTCGAGAAGGAATTCGAGTGTCTCCGGAGATCCGACTCTTTCACCGCGGAAGGCAAAGACCACATCCCCTTTTTCAACGATCCCGCGGACTGAAGGGGTCACCCCCTTGACCACAAAAGATTCACTTCCCAGCCTGGAAACGGAGAAAGGAAGGTCGGCCTTCTCTGCAATCTGCCACAACCCGACCATGCAAACTACGTACACTACAAGATCGATTGACAATACCGCGGAAAACCGGCGCGAGAAGTTCACATCGAAGCCTCCTGCATAAGTTTGCGCCCCGGTAAACTCACAGCTTGCCGGCGTGGACAAGAAATGTCTAAACGAAATTCAGGAAAGCGCATGCCCATGCAGCACAATTTTAATCTAATCGTGGAGAGAAGTCAACTTCGACGTTCGGATCGCTCCTCTATTACAGTCGCCGAGGATGGGCTTAGCGGGAGCAAAAGACGAGTGGACGACCGCTCTTCCGGTTCCCTTACTTCCGGCTAGACCTAATAGAGGATTCCAAGGATGGTTGAATTGGTATGGGAAACATTGTGGGGAATCGATTTACTTTTTGTCGGCACAATTATTTCCCACCGCCGCAATCGATGGCGCGCCGTGATTGTCTTGCAGTTAACTGGTACCTAAGGCCCCGAGTTGGACCATGCAATTCCACAAACGATTCATGAATAGCCGATTCATTGCGGATTAGGTTGCCCCCCCCCACCCGAAGCACCGCTTGCTCCCGGCGCGCCTGCCAAAAATATCGCGCCTGCCGAGATCATGACGGCAGCTCCGATAAACATCATGGTCGCAGCGAGATTTAGTTTTGAGACTTCAATCAGACTGATGTTCGCTGCCGGTATTTCAACGGAAACATTGTGTTCCTCACCGACGTCCGAGATTCGCGTGCCCGTGCCGACAAGTGTGTCTTTCTGCAGAACGCACATTCCCCTGGAGAACTTATACTTCGTGAGCGTACCGGACGTGTCTGTCAGGACATTGACCTGGTCGTACCGGTTGACCTTTTTGTATTGGTCGCGCGAAAGAGAGACCATCTCGTAACAACCCGCAAAGAAGAACATCGATATCGCGAGAAGCACTGACACAACTGACTTCAACATTGGAGCCTCCAGTTTACGACCGGATCATAAGTAGGCGGAGCGAGATTCGCTTCCTGTAGAAATAACGCCATTAATGGTTAAATTAAACACAAATCCCTTTGAAAGAAATTCAAAACCAGAAGGACGGTCACATAAATTGAAAGAGTCAGTGCCAACAACTCCGGCATCCAGAACCGCGGGAACGATAGAGCCTCAAAACGTCAAGGGCTTCCGCGACTTGCTGCCGCGATACGCCTACCGGAAAAACGAGATCATTTCTGTAATAAGACGAGTCTATGAAAGTTACGGTTTCCTACCGGTGGAGACTCCGGGATTGGAGTACCTTGAGATACTTCTCGGCGAGTACGGCGAGGAGAACACGAAACAGATATTCCGTTTCAAGAGTCCGGAGGAACAGGATGTCGCTCTGAGATTTGACCTGACCGTTCCGCTCGCGAGGATAGTGGCACAGTATGCCGACCTGCCGAAGCCGTTCAAGAGATATCAGGTTGGATCGGTATGGCGAGCCGATAAGCCGGATCCGGGGAGGTTCCGGGAATTCACGCAGTTCGATGTAGATGTCGTCGGCACTTCCAGCCAGCTGGCAGAGGCGGAAGTTATCGGCGCGGTGGTCAAGGCGCTCAATGAAATAGGCGCGGGAGATTTCTCCGTCAACGTCAACAGCAGGAAAGTCCTTAACGCGGTCGTGAAGTACAGCGGGATACAGCCGGAAAGGGCGAAGGATGTCTTCCGTGTTCTCGACAAGTTGAACAAAGTGGGCATCGAGAATATCGAACTTGAACTGACGAACGGTAGGCGCGACGCGTCAGGAGACTTCATACCTGGCCTCGGCCTCACCGACGCCAACGTCGGAAGGATCAAGGATTACCTGGCGCTGCCGAGAGGGGAAAGGAAGAGCGTATTGAACGAACTCTCCGGTCTCCTTGGTGCGGACAGCTGCGATGATTTAAGAAGTCTCGACGCTTTTCTCGACGTGCTTGGTCTTGGAAGCGATATAGTCGCGTACGATCCGACTATCGCGCGAGGGCTCGATTACTACACCGGCCCCGTCTTTGAAGTTAACATTAAAGACAAGCCGCAGTTCGGAAGCGTCGCCGGCGGAGGAAGGTACGACAACCTTGTCAAGCGGTTCACCGACGCCGAACTGCCTGCGGTAGGATTCTCCATTGGTGTCGACAGGCTCCTTGCCGCGCTCGGCGAGAATGGCACAGAGCCTGCATTCACCGACGTAGTGGTCACGATCATGGACCGCGACAAGACGGGAGAGTACCTGCGGATCGCCGACGAACTCAGAAAGGCCGGTGTACGCACAGACCTTTACCTTGGCCAGGAGAAGGGGCTCCGGAAGCAACTTCAATACGCCGATCGGGTGGCGGCAAGACTGGCAATTATCGTCGGCTCTAACGAGTTGGAGAAGGGCGTCGTAACCGTGAAGGATTTGAAGGCGGGCGAGAGCGTCAGCAAGGATGCCTCACAGCGCGAAGAATGGCTCAAGAAGAGCCGCGAAATTCAGCGTGAGATACCGAGGGAAGGTTTCGTCGCGGAGATTGTAAAGCTCCTTTCAGAACTCTGAAATCCTGGCGATCTCCCGCGTCTCAATTCGCATAACACTTACTGGCCCGATTTCTGTATCCATCGGGTCCGCATTGCGTAGTCGATGTTTGTCGGTAAAACGCTATCGTTGAACATCGCAAATTCAAACTGAGTCAGGGGGAAATATGTCGGGCCTCATTGAAAACATGTTTGCGCAGCAGCTCGAAGAGAGGAAGCTGCTCTTGCAGGCGGCGGCATCAAAGGCAAATGATCCCAGACAGATTAAGGATCTTCTTGCAGATGTTGATCGCGCATTAGCAAAGATCACGGCCGGAAGCTATGGACTCTGCGAGAACTGCCGTGAACCCATCGAACCGGAGCGGCTCGCTTTCGATCCGATGACGCGATATTGCCTGGATCACCTTTCTGAAATAGAACAGCGCGCGCTCGAAAGGGACATCGACCTGGCGAGACAAATACAAAACAGGCTTCTGCCCGCGAGGGACCTAGTTTTGCGCGGCTGGGACAGCTATTTCCACTACGAGCCGTCGGGTCAGGTGAGCGGCGATTATTGTGATATAATCCCAATAGATAATCCGGCAAAATCGTTCTATTTCATAGTCGGAGACGTCACCGGTAAAGGGATCGCGGCATCTCTGCTTATGTCGCAGCTTCATGCGATGTTCCGCACTCTGGCTGGATCAGGTCTCTCGTTAAGTGGATTGATGGATCGGATCAACCGTCTTTTTTGTGAGGCGAGCCTCACCACGCACTTCGCAACACTCGTGTGTGGGTTCGCTCACGAGACCGGCGAAATAGAGATTTCAAATGCGGGCCATTGCCTTCCCCTTGTGATTCGCGAGGAAGGAATCGAGAGACTTTTCACCTCGGATCTCCCGCTCGGCGTGGCATGCGAAACCAGTTACCGGGCGGAGACAAAAAAGCTCAGGAGCGGTGAAAGCCTATTCCTATACACCGACGGTCTTACCGAGTCGGCGGCGCAATCGGGTGAGCTCTACGGAGATAATCGATTAATGGATTTGCTGAATGACGTATCTTCCGTCCCCCCGATGAATCTGATAGAATCTTGCCTCGACGATCTCACGCGATTCAGTGGAGAGAGCCGAAAGCGCGACGATCTTACTTTGATGGCACTCAGAAAAGAATGACGTTCACCGGACTTGGTATTCTATCCTGCCGGCGGAAAGGAATCCGGTCTTATCATGGGCGAGTTCTAATGAAGCGCAACCAATCTATTCGGCACGAGGGGGAATCCAACTGTCCCTGTCTATGCTTTTCAACTTGACGACTATGCTTCCTAGTATGACTTTCAGGTCGGCACGCAGCGGCACTTCTGCCGAGTCTGCTGAAATCCATCCAACAAACTGCCCAGTCACGCCGAACGTCCCCTCGAAATTGATGTGGCCGGACAACCTTTCCGACTCGATGGGAAAATCGAATGCTTCGACCTTGCACTTCTCTCTTTTCTCGTTAATCGTAAGGTTCACCGAGGAGCGGACCGTGTCCGAAACGATAGGGACGGTTAAAGTCTCTTTTCTTCCCTCCGCCGACTTACAAGCCTCCCTCACGTAATAAAAGAAGCTCAGGCCGTCCGTGTAAGAAGTGTCAAGCGGCATTTCAACCTTCTTCTTAACGACGCCTTTCACAGATTCCTCCCAGGTCAGCACCTTTCCGGCGTAGTTGAAGATGTAATCGCTGCGTACCGGCTTGCCCCCCTCCTGCTTCTCGTTATAGGTGGAGATGCACATGAGGGTTCGCGCGTCGGCGTAAGTTTCATACACCGCGTGGTAGTTGACGAACGGGATTCCCCCGTAGGAATTTATGAACGCGCGGATCCTGTACGACGGCACCCCCTGGTACACCGTTTTCCCAAGCAGCTCGAACTTGACGGTACCAAGTTTGAAGAATAGATAGCTCGCCTCAAACGTGACCGACTCTCTGGGTTGCATAATAAATCTTTCCTCGGCCGAGCTCCATCCGCTAAGACGCATCTCAGTTCCCATATCATGGAACAAGACAGAAGCGAATATCGCTTTTAATATGAGAAGCGTAGAAATAGACAGGCCTGGAATCGCAACAAAGCTCGCGGAACGCTTTAGCAAGAACATCCTCCTCGAATGACTCACTCAATGTGGATTTCAAGAATACTTTCCTGGTCCAATCCAGCCGACCGGTAACATGGGGTCACACGGACTAATTGGCACTTCAACCAAACACTCAAGCTTCCGTCCGCCCGAAGCACGATCTCCGGTGGAATATCATTCAAAAAACATAGAAAAATCCAGTCACTCAGGATAGTTTATTTTTTTCTCGCCATGCACAGGATGAGACCCCGTGCAGGCCCAATGTCCGGGCCCGCAGGTCCTCACCTTCAAATCGGTTCCTCTATTTCACAGTTATGATCTTGAGAGTTTTGAAGAGCTTTAGAGTTCCCAGCTCTTTCAATAGCGACTTTGCCATTTCTGGATATGGAGTCGGGGTGGTGTAAACCTCAAACCTGCGTGTGCGTGAATCGAAGTCGATGAGCGCGTCTATGCCGCGATGGTTGAACAGATTGCTCGCGAACGCCAGGGCGGTCCGGTAGTTACCAAACTCGCCGAGGAGCACCGCGTACCTGTCGACGATATATCTACCCGCGACAAGCAATTCAGCCCGGCTGAATTGCCGGAATTTCCTGACTCTCTCGAGAAGATTCTGCGCATCAATTTCATTTCCGAACGCGCCAACGATCACCTCGTACAACCGCAAGGGAGAATTGTAACCGAGTCTGGTTTTCATGCCAAGCACATGACCTGATTCAGACGCGAATCTCTCTGCTTCATAAAGCGACCCGAAAAGTCCCAGACGGACCGAGAAAGTGTACCTCACATTCGAATCCGGAAGCACCATGACGAATGCGTCTCTGATTCCGTAGTCGTAAATCAGTCTTTGCTCGAGTTGGTACGCATCCTCACTTTCCTTCATCGTGTCGAGTTGGACAGCATACAGGTTGGATTTTGGATTGTACCTCACATAGATTTCTCTTTCGATACGTCTTTGAAGTTCAGAGGCGAACATCCTTGCCCTGTCGCGCTCGGCAAATGCTCCCAGTTGAATCATGAATCTCATGGCACGAATCGCCGCCTCCTTCTTTTCTCTAGCAATTATTACTGCAGGAGGAGGAGGCGCGTTCAGCACAAAGCTGAGACCTTTTATGAAATCGCCAGCTTTCTTTGAGATGACTGTGAAATCCCTGTACGATGGCGCCGATGTATCGCCGAGCGCAGACATCTGACTGGGATCGACGTAGATCTCGTAGTCTCCCGGCGGGACGCCCACATAGTAAATACTTCCGTCATTAAATGCCGAAATAGTTTTTCTGTACTTGCCGTGTCTCGCTTTGACGATTACCTCAATCCCCGGGACAGCTCTTTGCCTTCCTTTCACAACTCTCCTGACACTTCCCTGAATGACGCCGGCAGTATAGAACGGTATGTCTATCGGTTTGTAAACATTCGGGTCTGTAATGAATGAAAATGATTTTCTGACCGGCATCCATAACGGGTTTTGCAAAGAGCCCGATTGAATGTCCGCGCTGTATTGGGTGTAAGGGAGAAGATCCCAGGCCCTTATGATTCCCGACGTGAAAAGATCGGACGACACGGCTTGCCGAAGGACTATATCGCCGTTTTTTATGAGCACGTCCCCCTTATCGAACTTCCCGTCCTGATTATTGTCCAGATACATGCGCATCGAGACTGCTGACTGACCGGCCCATTGTACACGATTGAAAAGAAATTCTCCGTAGTGCGAATCATACCCTACCGAACCGCTGACAAATTCACTCGAGTTCCTTTGACCTCCCTGAGCGGTAGTTGAGCTAGACACCTGCATGAAAGGCAAATCCAATGTAAGCTGTAGATTAAATGAAATGTTACGATTGAGGAGATCTCCATTTGCCGAGAATTGGGCCGATACTGCGTTCCCGATAAACTGCGATAGATCCAGCCTGACTGTTGTGACGGATTTGGTATCCAAGTTGTAATCGGCGGTAAGTCCGGCAAGTGTTCCGTTCACGAAACTGAAAGGTCCGTTGCCAAGAAAGAAGGAGTACAGCATCGCCGCCGATAGAGTCTTCCCTATAGCTGGGCTCTGAGACGCATACGCTTGATAAGAACCGGTATAGTTGAACGATATATTGAATCTCGACACGCTCGCCTCGACGCCTCCGGAGTAACTCAGGGTTTTGCTACCGCCGTAGAAATTCTGACCATTGCCGGCAAGATCCAGGTCGAACATATTCGATCCAAACGGGAACGGGACGTAAACAGTGCCGGACAGCTGGTTGAGTTCTCCCGATGGATTGTAGAGTCCATTCTTGTCGTAGTGATAGAACGTCATGTTTACCGATGCTTGCGATGGATAGACCGCTTGTAGAGTGCTTCTGTAAAGCATGGAAGGCGCGGCTGTCAGAGTAAGAATGTACGGCGAACCTAACCTCATAGTGAAAGAATTATATGGCACGGGCCTGTTAAATAAAGGGCTCTGAAGATAATCCGCGCCCACTTCATCGGTCAGCCAACCGGTGAGTCCGTACGAAGCGTTCACTTGGATAAGGTTGCTGTTCGATGTGCTTAGTTTGCCGGCATTGATCGTGTAATCGAATTCACCTTTCGGAATCAAATTGAAGGGGATCTGCAAGCGCTTGTCTATTTCTTGGAACTGGCCCGAAGGTCCAAAAGTTTTCAGCTGGAGATAAGAGGAGCCGTAAACAAGAGGGATGTCGTAACGCACACTTCCTAACGCATTCGCCTGGGCAAAACCAACTCGCTCTCCGTTCAAATAGAGCTCGGTCTGCCATCCGGGCTGAACGTTCGCCTCAAAAGCATACCTTCCGAAAAACCTTCTGAGCTGAACCGGTTGATTTGTTATCTGGACCCCTCGAAAGTCGTACTGGTTTATTCCATTGCTGAAAAGATTCCCCACGGAAAAGTTTGTTATTACTCTGGTATAATCGATAACGTACCGCCAGTGAACTTCTTTTGTATAGATAGTGGACTGATTGCCAACCATTGTGCCGGCGAGGGTCCCCTCAAGGTCTCCCCCAAGCAATTCTCCCCCGCCAAGAAAATTGTATGAATATGAAGGAGTGGCGCCGCTGTAATAGGATCCAAGTGAATAATCAAGGACCCCGCCGTTCAGTATGGACCAGTCTCTCGGGTATTCCAAAGGTGCCTGCGGTCTAAAAATGCCGAGAGGTTGAGTTTGATACTGCATGTTTACTTTTCGTTGATAACTCGACATGATCGGAAGTTTCTGTGAGCTTCTCAGAAATATCGTCAACCGGTTCATGTCGAGGGAGAAATCCAGCTTGAACAGTTTCTTCAAGAATGAAGGGAGCACATAGAAATCGACCGGCCCCTTGACAAAATCGGAAGAATCGAATGTGAATTCTTTGCCTCCGACTCGAGCGGTCAACCGGTTGAAGTTGAGTCTGTATTTGTCCGACTCCTTAATGAAAAAGCCCGAGATAATTCCCTTTGGTACGTCCAGATGATTATCCAACTGCAAATCATTGAAGAGCGTGTGAACGGGGAGATATATCGAGTTGCCCACGTAAAGAGCAGTAACATACGAATTGACGAGTCCCCCGTAGCCGAACGTAAATATTACGGGTTGTTGATGCGCAGGGGTGGGGCTACGGGCAACTCCTGCATCGGAGGAAAAATCTCCCGTGACACGTGGCGATGCCGACACTCCGGATGCAAGCAAGAAAATTGTTACCGACAAAAGAAATTGCAGGTACTGCCTGCAGAACGATTTATAATACATGAGTGATATAATGGAGAGGCGGAGATTTCAGCCTCCATCGCCATAGAGTCGCCCGGCCGCCAGAACTGCACCCTTCGGGGACATCCTATTTGATGCTGGTCGTGTCGCTTAAGCCGGACCACGACTGCTCTCCCAATTCTGGCCCCGCTTCCGGTCAGGTATTCGCCCCACCAGACTCAGACACTTTTGTCCGGAATGTTTTGCTCCTCTGCTTGTTGTTTTCTAAAGAATCACTTTTCTCCGGCGACCTGACAGCGACCGCTAGTGCGGTTCACGCGCCGATCCCGGGCATATCCGATGTGACCACATTATTATTTTACTGTGAAGTCAAACGATTTCGACACGGGGATCATCTTAAGCTGCTGGTCGGGAGGGATGTCGGATCTGTTTGTGGAAAGAGTTACAGTCGCGCTGTAATTTCCCGCGGGCAGCTTGGAAAGCGGAATGTCAAATTTCTTTACAAAACTCATGTAGACCGCGATCAGCCCTTTATTCGCATAGACGACATCTCCGGCCTGATTGGAGACTTGCATCGAAACTGTCCCAAGAAATGGCGCATCTCCGCTCCGCTTGAGATTAGCATAGAGATTTTCCGAGGAAGAATCCTGTGACGTATGAAAGTCCTCGATACGAATCCCGGTGTTGAGTTTTCCCTTCTCATACAGCACTGAAGTGATCTGCCGGAAGACGAATATTATATTCGCGGTGATGCCTGATTTTGTTTGGCCGACAAATTTTTGCTGAGGCTGCGAGATAGTGACAAGCCGCGACCAGTAGACTCCGTCGTTCAGACTCTCGGGGCTGGATACAGACATATGCACGACCTGTTCCTGACCGGGGTTAAGGACGAATTTGGTCGGAAAGGCGCTTAGCCAGGAGGCGCAAGAGTAGTTCCTCGCGCTTCCTGTGCTGTCGTTGTAATCCATAAATATGGTGCCAACTGAATCTGTGTTCGGGTAGCCGAACCTAAACTTGAGGTCGACTTCCTGTGGCACAGTGGACACGTTCGAGACTACAAATGTCCCATAGGGAAGCTGGTCTGAGATAAAAACAATTGGTGGTGCGATTACTACTTGTGCGCTGGCATCAATAGCGAAAAGCATTATCGCGGATAATAGAAAGGCAATCTTCTTCAATCTTACTCCTTAATCTTCGTCGTGATCTATGTTTACTTGGACTCTAATATCGCCTTGATACTGACCGGAGGGTTGCTGAGGCTGTACATAGATCGTCGCGCCAAGCCAGAGATAGAGTTTCCCGGTAACAAGCGCCGACGAAGGAAGTTGTAACCTCGAATTTGGATTGAAGGCAGTGGCATTTCCGGGGTCGTTATAAGGCGACCACGCAGCACTGCTGGCATCGAATTGGATTTGCAAATGGCCATCGCCCGACTGGAGGAATGTAGGTAGATAAAAAATCATGGATACGGTTTCATTCTTCCCAAAACCATCTACAAGGGCCCTTGCCGCGTCTGCGTCGGTGAACGGAATTCTCTTTTGGATATCTCGTCCGATCACTACGGTTCCGAAGGAGAGGTCATTCAGTACCTGAACCGACAGCTGATCTTCGTGGTTGCCATTCCATCTTGCATAAGCGGGAACGGCAAAAAGGATCGCGCTGGTAAAAGCCGCAGCTAGAAAAACGCTGGTGGAAGCGCAATATTTCTGTCGGGTCGCCCGAAAATTTCTAAACAAAAGCTGTCTCAACTCTGCCACTTCTACCATCCTTGCTCTAAATCTATTCGAATCCAAAACTCTCCTCATTCATCATCCTCGATAACGTCCTCTTAATCGATCTATGCGCCAATGGGTTTTCACAGAATCAATGTGATCTCATAACGCCCTGTGTAAGTACCTTTGGGTATTTTTTTTGGTACGTAAAGGCGCCCAAACAAATAGACATAGGTGAAACCTGTCCATCCTTCTCTGTTTGCGCTCAGCGTTAATGATTTCAGATCGCTTCCGGAAGGGGTTATATCCCTTGAGTTGACAGGGTTGTTTGCGCTATCGTTGAAGGCCGCATGTCCCCAATAGCGTATGCTATCGGCATCGCCCACCAGGAACTTTGGGGCTTTGACCGACATGTAGATTGGCAAACGATTGTAAACTCCGGTAAGAAGGAACTGACCTGCCATCTTACTCGTCTTGGATATCTCATGAAGACCCGGTGTCATTCTTGCAGGGTCAAAAGTCATTTTCTTCGTAACTGAAATAGTGAGCCCAGGATAGGGAACGACAACCTTGACGGCAGACATCTGGTGCATCAGAACTTGTTGCGCAAACCCAGCACCGGTCCAGAGCAACAGGGCAAATGCCGCCGCCTGACACCGAATTAGGTGAGCTGTCCTGGAGTTCATTGCCACCAGTTGCCTAGTAGCCTATGGTTATGTTAAAAACCCCGGTATATGTTCCGGGAGCCTGTCCCGGTGGCACATACACAGATCCACCTAACCAGAAATAGAAGTGTCCCTGACTACCCAGAGTAAGAGATGAACCACTCGGCAAAGGAGATGCCGCCTGCTGCATCGTTAGCCCAGTAGCGCCGACCACGTTTGGAACAAAGTCGATACTGGATCCTCCCTGACCGTTATGTACAAGCTGAACCGATGGCGTGTATGTTATTGTAACGTTCATGGTCGGTTCCCCGTTGATCGTCATCAATCCGGCAGCGGGACTTGAGTTTGGATTTACGTTCGATGCACGCGTACTCTGCGCTGCAACTCCAAGATTCAAATTTCCAAGTCCGTCGCTCCCTGCGGACGGCGTGACCGAAAGCCCCTGCACCAAGTTCGCTTCTACCGTTATCGGTGGGCTTCCCGCACTTTTTCCTGGTCGCGCCTCGGCGATGACTGCTGAAAGAAGTACGCTAATGAATAAGCAGAGCATCCGCCCGACTTCACGGGCGGACACTCTCTTATCTATTAATAAATTACCCATTGACTAACTCTTCTTCACAGACTAACCACTACCTGCGGAAGTTTAGTCGTTTGTGTAAGCGACCGTTATTTCAAACTGGCCGGAATATTGGCCGGTAGTCTGGGTGCTCAAAATGGAACTCGGCAAATTTCCGCCGACGAAAAGGTAGTAATTTCCGTCAGCCCCAAGAGTAACGCTGTTACCGCTTAAAGCGCTTGCGCCCGACGTCGTTGTGCTTCCCCAGACATTAGGCGTGAAAGTCAATGTGGCTGACGTAGCGCTATTGCTCAAGCTGACGTTTTGGCTGGTACCAGATAGGGTGACCTGTGAATTCTCCTCACCAGCAATCTGCAACTCAACCGAACCATGTCCGTTGGGCGTAATTGTCGGAGCGGTAGTAACCGGAAGTGTCAATGTTCCGAAATCGAGGGTGGCGTTGCCACCGACCAAATTCATGCTAAGGCCTCGCCTCAGAGTTGCCTTCACGTATATATTCTGCCCAACATTACTGTTCGGGCCATCCGCAAACGCGGCTGCCGAAAC
>JAJYRM010000230.1 GCA_021794075.1 Bacteroidota bacterium
ACTGGGCTTCGAGCCCGTTAATTATTCCGGGAACATTGTTCCCAATCATAATTTGCGACGAGGAGGTTTCCCTGTCTACCATCCTACCTCAACTATTTAATACTCTTCCTTTCAATATAGGTACTGTTATGCGTTCGTGGACGCCCGCGTGCTGCTTGACGTCGGTTCACAAAAGTGTTAACTTGGTTCATGAGGGCAGTCGAGTTCTACAGGAATTTGTCAGGAGATTGTCCAGTTGAGGATTTTCTCGACTCGCTATCAGACCGCGACGCCCAGAAGGTGGCATGGGTGCTACGTCTGGTTGAAAGATTCGAGATGGTTCCGCAACAGTATTTGAAAAAACTCGCTGGCACGGACGAGCTATGGGAGGTGCGCGTCCAAGCCGGTGGTAATAGCTACCGACTGCTGGGATTCTTTTTCGAATCGCGTCTTTTGATACTAACGAACGGCTTTTCGAAGAAGCGACAGAAGACTCCATTGCAGGAGCTGGAACTAGCTCGGAAGCGTAGAACCGAGTATTTAGAAAGGAAGAATAGGACATGAGCGACGTCGAGCGGTACATTGAGCGACGGAAGAAGCGAAGTACGAAGTTCGAAGAGAATTTCGAAGCGGGGTATGAGGCATTTGAGTTCAGTGTGATGCTTCGTGAAGCTCGCGAGAAAGCCGGAATAACGCAGGAGGCCGTCGCGAAGAAACTGCACACCAAGAAATCTGCGATATCCCGAATAGAGAACCATGCGGAAGATATTCGTCTCTCAACTCTTGGTCGATATGCAAGGGCGTTAGGGAAAAAGCTCAAGGTAAAACTCTCGGACTAATTCTTGTTCGGGGCGCGGGCGTCCATGACGCATAACGTCTCGCGAGACAAAGTCGCGGCGCGTTCCTTCAATGGGGTACCTTATGTACGCGCCGTGAAGCGAGTTCGATATATACAAATGACGAGCGTCTTTGTCTCGCTTGTTATGCGAAGTGCGCCGCATATCGATACTTGATTATGTCACAATTATGATTCAATTTAGGAATGAACAACGCGAGGTAAAAGATGCCAATAATAAAATCTATATCGAGCCTCAGAAACCGAACGCGCGAGATCGCCGAGATTTGTCATGACCAGGATGAGCCGGTGTATCTTACCACGAATGGCGAAGGGGACTTGGTGGTGATGAGCATAGATCATTATGAGCGTATTAAGGCTCAGGCTGAACTTTTTGAGAAACTTGGAGTTGCACAAGCACAATCGGCGCAAGGCAAGAGAGGTATCACTCATAAACAGATGATAACCAAGCTCCGACGCCGAGCGAATGCCAAGTAGATACAAACTCCGGTACCTTCCTGTTGCACAGGATGATCTCATTTCCATCTTTGACCACATAGCTGAGGATAGCCTGAATCGGGCAATGGGATTTGTCGAGAAACTCGATAGGACTGTGGGCTTACTGGAGGGCAACCCGTTGCTGGGACGAACACCGCGACACGAGAAGCTTCGAGAGTATGGCTACCGCGTATTGATTGTTGAGTCATATCTGGTATTCTACGTCGTTCGCGGCCACACGATTGAGGTGCACCGCGTTGTTCATGCTTCCCGAAATCTTGATCATGTCATTTAACCTTGGCGGCGCATTTCGCCTAGTCCTGCGCAAAAAAGTCGTCCCGATTGCCGCCCACAAATGTGCTTTGCTCCAATGCCTGCGGCAGTCGGGATGAAGCGAACTCGACAGTATACAATAGTTGAGCGTCTTTTTTGCGATTGTTATACGCCGCCCAGCCGGAATAGTTCATAGAGGTGACCTCAGAGGCTGTGCGTGACATCTTTTACAAACACCGCGCGTGACTGATCCCAAAGGAAAATCTTGCGCATTCTCTTCAAGGTCTTGATGGCGGGGTCTTTCTTCATCGCGCCCTCTTCTGCGGGAACTTATACGGAAGCTTGTCACGTAACTCGTTAACTAGCCTCTTGCCCTCTGCAATAATCTCGGTCTTGGGTCTGGTTTTGTAATAGGCTTCCTTGGTTATCTTGCCGGACCGGTAAAGCTGAAGGGCCACACTATCTCGGTCCTGGCAAAACGCAACAGATTGCATCGCGATAAGAGATATTAGAATGGTTAGCTTAACCATGATTGATCACATTTGAATTAGTGCCTGTTCTTGTTCGTCCTTCCCGGCTGGGTGGCGTATAACGTCCACGGCAATCACGTTCGTGCCGCGCTCCTTTCGGCCTACTGTGTACGCGGCATGAAGCGACATCCATGATATACAATAATGGAGCGTCGTGATTGCCGTTGTTAGCTGACGCTGCCGGTTCAGATGGATGCAACCAGCCATAAGTCGAACGCATTGTTGCGCACCTTAAGGTATTGGTCTTGGTAAGAGTTCATGAAATCGAGATTCTCTCTAGCCTCGATGGCAAGGGGCACAGGTGAAGCAAAGGGCAGGCGAAACCCTATTCCGAAGCTGCCTCCCCAGGTAACCTTTTTGAAATGGTTATACACAAAATCAACGTTCAAGTCCTGAGGATGAGCACCATGACCAAGGAAGAAATCCACTCTCGGACCGGCCAGCAAGTAAGGGTTTATGCTCAGGAAGGGGATTTCAAACTTCGCAAGAACCGGAACCGAAAGGTAATCTACGCGGCAGTAGGTGTCACCAGGTCTGTAAAATGAAGGGCCTGGGTCAATCAAATCTAATTCCGGTCCGAGGCCCATACCGCGTTGGTCGTATTCAACCTGTGTGAGCACAGAAAACGATTGCTGGACAGACCACTCCGCAAAAAGAGCGGCGCAGAAACCGGACCTTCTAAGTTGTTGTCCCTGTAACCCGAGGATGGTAATGCTGGAGGGGTAACCAAAAGACTGTCCGGCTGAAGTGAACGCCAACTTGGCTCCAACATCTTTGAGCGACTGAGCACTGGATTGACTTGAAAGGACCGTGAGTACTATTGCAAAAACTAATGCGACGGGTTTCATGAACAGCCTCCTTGTTTTTGTTCTGCCGGCAGTATCAGCTAACGT
>JAJYRM010000231.1 GCA_021794075.1 Bacteroidota bacterium
GCGCCGCCGTTATGACGACCTGCGCTCCCTCGCGGGCATACGCTTCGGCGATGGCCTTTCCGATCCCGCGGCCGCCGCCGGTAACTACGGCAACCTTATCGCTCAATCTCATGGCTAGTGCTCCTTCTCGAAAAAGAAATTCCAATCACGAAATTCTAAATCCTAAACAAAATCAAATCCTTAAATTCAAAAATTTAGAAACTCCGAACACGAAACGCTCCGTGATTTGTTCATCGAACATTGTTTAGAGTTCCGATTCCAGGGTTTAGAGTTTCTCATTTATCTGTCCTGGTACGTTCTCTCGAGCATCCAGTACGGATAAACTCTCGGCGGTTTGCTTAGCTCGTCGAGGCGGGCGACTTCTTCCGACGTCATTTCCCAATCGGTGGCCTTCAGGTTATCGGCGAGCTGTTCCTTCGTCTTCGCGCCGATAATGACCGAAGTCACCGCTGGTTTCCTAAGAAGATAGTTGAGAGCCGCTTGTGTGACCGTAGCCTGGTGATTGGCGGCAATCTTTTCGAGTTCGTCGACGATGTCGAAACCTTTCTCTTCATCGAACTGGAGGAACTGGTTCGTCGGATCTGTCCTTCGTGCGCCTGCGGGCCGTGCTTTTCCTCTCCTGTATTTCCCCGTCAGAAATCCTCCTCCGAGCGGACTCCATGGTAGAATTCCGAGTTTCTGATCCAGACAGAGCGGTACGAGTTCATTCTCCAAATCGCGGGCGATAAGTGAATACAAAGCCTGGAGCGTGACGAACTTTTCCAGATTTTGTTTTTCGGAAATGGAAAGCGCCTTCATGAGCTGCCAGCCGGTAAAATTGGAAACGCCGATGTACCTCACTTTCCCATCTCGCACGAGATCGTCAAGCGCTCTGAGCGTTTCTTCCAGCGGCGTCCTTGGATCGAAGCTGTGTACCTGGTACAGGTCGATGTAATCGGTGCCAAGCCTCTTCAAGCTACCATTGCACGAATCCACGATGTGCTTTCTGGAAAGGCCGACATCGTTCGGCCCCTGGCCGGTTCTCCCTCTCACTTTCGTCGCGAGGATAATATGTTTCCGCTTGTCGCCGAGCGCCTTTCCGAGAATTTGTTCTGACAGCCCCTCGGAATAAACATCGGCGGTATCGAAGAAATTTATCCCGCCGTCGATAGCCATATTAACCAATTCGTCGGCCTCCTTCTGCTGAACCTGTCCGATGCCGGTCCAGTAGCCTTTACCGCCGAACGTCATGGCACCGAAGCAGAGTTCGGAGACCCTCACGCCTGAGTTACCTAAAAATCTTGTTTTCAATTCTTACATCTCCTTTCGGGATTTAGCTCCAAATTCCAACCCATAAGTTCCAAACAAAAACAAACCTCCACTCAGTAACCAACCGACTGCGGCCTTTGTCTTTTTGATTTCTTTTAGTCGTTGGAGCATGTTCCGTCAATTCATTTGTGTATCGGGATGCCGCAAGGCGGCATTTGGAACTTGGTGCTTGGACTTGTCATTTAGGTTTAGCTCTTAAATATTGGTTTGGATATTTCGGATCATCGCCGAGGTCCTTCGCCGCATGAAGCGGGAAATAAGGATCTCGGAGAAGCTCGCGTGCCATGAAGATAACGTCTGCCTGGCCAGTAACAAGAATGTTCTCTGCCTGCGCGGCATCCGTTATCAAGCCGATCGCCCCTGTCATAATTCCGGCCTCTTTCCTGAGCTCCTCAGCAAACTTCACCTGGTATCCGACCGCGATTGGAATCTTTGCTCCGGGAAGTAATCCGCCGGTCGAGCTGTCGATCAAATCTATGCCGATTTTCCTGAGCTCTTTTGCCAGGTCGATGGACTGAGGGAGATCCCAGCCTCCTTCAATCCAGTCGGTCACCGAAATGCGAACAAAAACCGGAAGATCGGCCGGCCAGACTTCCCTAACCGCTTTTGCGACTTCGAGAGGGAATCTCATCCTGTTCCCGAGGCTCCCGCCGTATTCGTCCTTCCTCAGGTTCGAAAGCGGCGACAGGAACTGGTGAAGCAGGTATCCGTGTGCCATATGAATCTCTGCGACCTGGAATCCAGCATCGAGGCTCCTCTTTGCCGCGTCCGCCCACTCTCCGACTACCTTCCTGATATCGGCAGCCGTCATTTCCTTCGGCTGGGGATAATTATCCGAAAATTTTGCGGGGCTCGGGCCGATGACCTGCCAGCCGCCTTCCGACTCCGGCACTAAGCCGTCACCGATCCATGGCGTCTTCGTGGAGGCCTTCCGTCCCGCATGTGCGAGTTGAATCCCGGGAATTGCTCCCTGCGACTTGATGAATTCAGTAATACGTTTGAACGCTTTCACCTGATCGGCGTTCCATATTCCGAGGTCGGCCGGCGAAATTCTTCCTTCCGGCGAGACCGCCGTCGCCTCTGTCAACACGAGCGCCGCCCCGCCAACCGCGCGGCTTCCCAAATGCACGAGGTGCCAATCGTTCGGCACTCCGTCTGTCGCAGAGTATTGACACATCGGCGACACGAATATCCTGTTTCTGAATTCCAGATTTCTGATTTTAATTGACGATAATAGTTCGCTCATTTTCCTTATCTGTCTTTCTTATCTTTTTCCTTTATCACTTCAGATGATTGACTTCTTAAACTCATCTTCCATCCAGGCCGGCTTTGAGAGAAAAACTCGCGAGGCGTTCGCAGACACTGTCTTCAAGCTTCTCAGCGAGAGATGTCGGTACGGTGTAATGGTTGACCATGATCGAGAAGACGAACATTTGCCCATCCTTGTCGGTGACGTATCCCGACAGGCTCGATACATGCTCGATGGTCCCTGTCTTAGCGTGGACATTGTTTTCGGCAGCGGTCCCCTTCATCCTGTAGCGAAGCGAGCCATCGATACCCGCGATCGGAAGAGATTCGTAAAAAGGTTTGAAAATCTTGCTGTGGTACATTGCCGTCAGAACCGCGACGGTCGAAGCAGGCGAGACCATGTCGTCGGGCGAGAGGCCGCATCCGTCATGCATCTG
>JAJYRM010000100.1 GCA_021794075.1 Bacteroidota bacterium
TCGGAAGATGCGGGTCGATGTATCTCTCGACGGGTGTGGAACTTGCGTTGATCCGGAAATACGAAAAAGGGTAGTATTGTGTCAGCCAGTCCTGCGGCCCTTCGCCGGCGAAGAGGAAATTCCGGTTGACGGAATCGGCCGCCGCGTGGAGCTGCTCTCCGAGTTTGATCGCTCCCGGATAAATGTAGCGCGGAGGGACATATCCGTGATCGGGGGCAAAATTGTAAGCGTGGTTCGGCGGCTGGACGCAGACTTCGTCGTACAGAAATCCGTCAGCACCGAGAGCGAGCGCTTTCCTGAACTGATCCGCTGCGAAATCGCGGTATGCCGGGTCGAGGAGATCCATCACGGCGAACCGATGGTTGTTGATGCCTGCAAGCTGGACAGGAGTTAGATAGCTGTCACCGCCGGACTGATAAGGAATTCCGTACGGGTCGGTGACGTCGTATTTGTAAAGCTCTTCTTTGTACCACTTCGTTGTCAGGTCGGCCCACGGGAATTTATCGAACAGTATCATGTGTACGCCCATGGCCTGTATTTTCTTTATCGCATCGTGCAGCTGCTCCCACGTCCCGAGTCCAGGATCTGTGTCCATCGAAGGATTGCCGCCGTCCTGTCCTCCCTTGTTCCAGCCGACGAGCTGGATAGCGGTGACTCCGTTCTCAGCGCATTCCTTTCCATATTTTGCAAGTTCGTCGTACGGGACGCGATAATTCTGAACGGGAGTATTGACCTGGAGCTGCTGCCAGGAGTTCACCTTCTCGGCCCATTCGGGAATGCGATCGGGCTTGTACCATGTCTTACGCCACTTCTTGTAAATGTCAACTCCCCTGTGCCAGTCGCCGCGATAGGCCTGAACCACGACGGGGACGAGCTTCGTGCTCGAGCCAGGGGGTGCGAACACATAATGGCACATACTGAATTCGAGATGAACCGGCCTGCCGTCTATTTCAGCCGTGTCTGGTACGGCGTTATCGATTGTCGACATGACGCCCGGGTGCTGCTCGAACGTGTACTCAAGCATGTAAGGCGCATCCGGGTTTCTCGTTTCCACGTACACACCCTCTTCAGGTGCCGATCCCGCGGGGGAATGGGATTGCATCAGACAGAAGAGAGTGTAGCTTGACGCGATCATCTTGGTCGGATAGAGAACGCCCCAGTAGCCGAGCTCATTCTGAAAATCCGGATATATCTCGTCCGAATTAAGATTGTCGTACCGCATCGAGCGTACGTTCATCTTCGACTCGCGGGTCGGCGGATTGAAATCACCGAAATAAGGATAAGAGACTGTCTGGACGGCGAGTCTCGAATTATTAACGAGAGTTCCGCCAAACGTGAGGATGCCGTCATTCAATGTAGCCGTCGCGGTGAAAGTAATAGGAATAAATCCGCCCTTCTGGCTGAGAAGGTTCTTCCATTCGATCACCACTTCATGATCTGAGACTTTGTCCACCTTGACTGCGCGTTGCTTTCGGCCGAGTATGAAATTGTCCTGACGACCGGCGATGGGCACCAGCATCCTGAAAGAGATTCCCAAATCCGGACGGCGTTCGATTGTCCAGTTTGTGGTCTTGTCGACAAGACGTGTCAACGCACCGGTTTTGGAATCGAAGGCGACCAGAATCTTGCTGTCCTGTAAAACGACTTCGCGTGCAAGAAGGGTTTGGCAAGTGAGAATGAAAGAAGCAAACAGCAGGATTATTACTCTTAACGCCGATTTAGGCGCAAACTTCATAATTATTTTGGGTGCTAAGAGGTTCACGATGTTTTACAGAGGCAAAATTCGGTCAGGTCAGGAGAAAGAGTTCTATCGCGCGGAAGGAGGCGCGTCTGCTTTTGAGCTCCCCCATTTCCTGTCTGGCGTTGAACTCAGGACAAATCTTAAGATCGCGCTGTGAGAGATGTTTGAAAATCCGATCCACGGTCTGTGCCACGCGCGACCATCGACTTTCAGGCTGTGCAAATACGGATCGCCCGTGGCGGCACCCTGGCCTATTATGGTGACGGTTCCGTTTTTCAGATGAAGGACGGCTTTCGGAAACAGCGGGCTCCCCAGAACATACATGCCGGCACCCGGCACAAGCGGGTACAAACCGAGCGCGGAAAACACGTACCACGACGATAGCGCTCCACCGTCATCGTTACCAGGAATTCCGCTCGGTGAGTCGGTAAACAACTCATCCTGAATACGGCGAACAACTTTTTGAGCGAGCCACGGTGCACCGGCGTAATCGTAAACCCATGGATCCCCTTCGCACGGCTCGTTTCCCATAAACGCGAACGGACTCGTATCTCCGGCATTGAGATGGGTGAAATAATGATTAAGCCTTTCGATAGCTCTGCTCCTTCCGCCCATGCTGGCAATTAGGCCTTTCAGGTCGAACGGGACCATCCATGTGTATTGCGACGCGCTTCCTTCGGTGTATCCGGCTCTGGTGTACGGAGTCACATCCTCCACCCATTTGCCAGCGCGGTCGCGCGGTTGAATGTATCCGGTGGACGGGTCATACAGCTTCTTCCAATTCCAGGCTCTGCTTATGAACTTGACATAGTCCAATTCTTTTCCCATTGCGCGCGCGAATTGGGCGAGAGCGTAATCCGCACTTTCATATTCCAGAGTAACGGACGCCGAACCCGGGACGTAGCCGAGCTTGATGTATGAGGCGAGCCCCTTACGGACAAGATTGCCGTCCGATGTCGCTCCGACCTTATCAGCGTCCACAAGCATCGCTTTGAGGGCGGCAGAAGTATCGAAGTCTCTCGCGCCCAAAGCGTACGCGTCGGCTAATATAATGACTGCCCCGTCGCCGACCATTCCGCCGGAGTTGTGATTCGCCTGTTCCCATCTCGGTAACCCACCGCCGCCCTGTTCCGCGTCGTTCACCAACGATTGAGCTATGTCGCTTTCTTCATTTGGGGACAGCAGGGCCATGAGAGGGGTCGTAGTTCTGTAAGCGTCCCAGCCTGAAATATTTTCGTATTGGTAATGGCCTGCCGGAACTTTGTGAATTTTTCCATCCATTCCAATGTATTCACCGTTTACGTCGCTAAAGACGCTTGGAACGAAATAGCAATGGTAGAGGGCCGTGTAGAAAACCTGTTTCTGCGCGAAGGTACCTCCCGTTACCACTACCTTGTTGAGAGCCTTGTTCCATGCGGCGTCCGCCGATCTCCTGACAGCTTCGAAACTCCAACCCGGATCTTCGGCTTGCAGATTCGCCTCCGCATTTGCGACGCTCACAAAAGAGACAGCGACTTTCACCTCGACGCTCCGGTCAGTCGAGTTATCGAAAGAAAGTATTGCCCCGACCTTCGATCCATCGCTGAACCTTTCGCCGTCGCTAATAGTCGGGCCGTTCCATGTCGCAATGTTCTTAAATGGGCTCATGAATCGGGCCACGAAATAAATAGTGTAGAGTTCCTTCCCGCAGCCGACCATCGCTGTCGCCTGTCCGCGCAGTTCGTCGTTGCCGACGATGTCAATAGATGTATTCTTCGTGGTGCCGCGGATGCTCGACCCGCCGTTGATCAACAGCGTTTCCCTGGCGTTCTTCGGAAAGATGAATTTCCCGATGCCGGTCCGCCTGGTAACCGTCAGTTCGACGAGCACCCCGTTGTCCAGCCTAACGCTGTAGTAGCCTGGGGAAGCGGTCTCGTTCTTGTGGGAAAAGGGTTCGGCATAGAAACCGTTGTCGGGCATGGGAGGAGCGGTGACGTTACCTATGAACGGCGTGAACGCGAAGTCCTGCATGCAAACGCAACCGCGCCCGCTGAAGTGGCGGAGGCTGAATCCCTTTATCATGCTGTCGGGGTAAAAATAGCCGCCAGGTAAATTGGACGGAGTATCCGGACTCCATTGGAGCATTCCGCGCGGGAAGTCTGCCCCGGGAAACACGTCGCCGGTGTTGCCGTTGAAACCGAAGCCGCTTCCGCCCGGCGATGTCCCGATGAAGGGATCGACATATTTTGTAAGCCGAAGTTCTCTTGCTGAAGAAGCGCTCATGGCCATGGCTGTCAACAGGAACAAGAGGCCGACGAAGAATTTTAACGAAGTGCGGCGATGGTCCATATCAACCCCACTGAGACATGGCGGCATTGATTTCGCCGTATTTTTGAAAACTTTTGACTTCAATTATAACCCGGGTTTTCTTTCTCACCTGAATGAAGGAGGCGCGGCCTGTGGAGCGCTTCCCCAGCTTTTGTTCGGAGCGGTGCCAAGATCGTACTTGATCGTGCCGCCTTTGGAAACTTCTGTGAACCTGATCCACGGCTCGCTCCACTTTTGTCCATTGACTTCGACATTCTGTACATACGGAGCGTCGGCCGCGGCTCCGTTGCCGTCTATGACAATGTCGCTGTTCTTCAAATGAATCACGGCCTTCTTGAACATCGGACTTCCGAGCACAAGTATATCGGAACCAGGAAGCTCTGGATACATACCAAGCGCGCCGAAGACGTACCACGACGACATTTCGCCGAGGTCGTCGTTGCCGGGATAAGCGATGGGATTCGAAGAGAACAGCTGCGTCATCGCCTCTCGGACGACTTGCTGAGTCTTATACGGCTCGCCGAAGAAATCGTATTCCCACGGCGTTTCAAGGCACGGTTCGTTGCCGAGGAATGCATATTGAGATCTGAAGCCTGCGTTGAGTTCTGTGAAGAAGGTATCTAGACGGGCGGCGGCCACCCTAATGCCACCCATCTTTTCGGCAAGGCCCTTGAGATTGAAAGGCACCATCCAGACATATTGTGCCGCGGTGCCTTCGACGTACGCCTGGTCATTGTCGTAGCTCCATACGTCGTTCTTGAAACCCGGAGCCCACGATCCGTCGCGGCGCCGCATCTGGATGTAGCCGGTCTCGGGATTATAAAGGTTCTTCCAGAACTGGGCGTGATCGAGAAGCATCCTGCAGTCGGCCGTATCGCCGAGGGCCCTCGCCAGGCGGGAGAGCGCGAAATCTGCCGAGTTGTATTCGAGCGTCATGGAGACGTTGCCGTAACCGCCCTTCTGGTTTTCCGGCACATATCCGAGTTTCAGATAATCGGAGAGCGCGTCGCGCTCGTATGTCTGTGACCTGGGAGCCCTGACCTTCGGATCGGTAGCCGCCTTGAGAAGACCGGCGAACGCGGCCTTGACATCGAAGTCTCTTGCGCCAAACGCATAGAAATCGGCGATCATCGGGGCGGCCGGGTCTCCAATCATGACACCGCTGTCCATGTTCGGGACTCCCCATCTCGGGAAGGCTCCGCCCTGCCGGTAATCGATGAGAAGCGATTGCGCGATATCGCTCGCATGCTTCGGTGCGATCAGCGCGAGAAGCTGACACTCGCTTCTGTAAAAGTCCCAGCCAGAAAAGTTCGCATACTGAGCGCGCCCGTCCTTTGTAGTATGCACCTTTCCGTCGTAGCCCATGTACTGACCGTCTGCGTCGGAGCAGATCGTCGGGCCGAGCATCGTGTGGTACAGCATCGAGTAAAAAGTCCTAAGTTCTTCATTCGTCCCGCCATGCACCTGTATTCTGTTTAGGCGGCGGTTCCAGGTATTCTCCGCTGCCGTCACCTCTTTGTAAAAGTCCTTAGAGGTAAACTGCGAGACCGGGCTCTCAGCTTCAATGTTCGCTTTCGCGTTCGCGACGCTAACGTAGGAGATGGCAACCTTTGCAAGAAGCCTCCTGGAGTTCCCCAAGTTGAAAGTTATGTATGCTCCTGATTCCTGTCCGCTGCCGTTAGTGCCACCTTTATCGATACGGTCGTTGCTCCATGTACTGTACGATTTGAACGGGCGATCGAATACCGCGTAGAAATATATCGTTCCCTCTTCCATTGTTCCGCAGAACTCTCCGGAAATAGCCGCGCCGCTGACGCTCCGCTCCGCCGGATTCACGTGAATGAATGAGAGGAATGTCCCCCTCGCGTTGCTGGCGGCGTTAACCGTCATGGTCACCGGACCGCGTCCCGGGTATGTGAAACGCCCGAATCCGCTCCTGGTCGTAGTGGTCAGCTGTACCCTGATGCCGTCGTCCAGCTTCACGGAATAGTAGCCCGGCTTTGCCGACTCGTTCGAGTGCGAATAAGTCGTCGTGAACTCATATCGGCTCTTCGGCGCGACGATCTTCTGTGAGGCTGGAACTGGCATTAAGGCGAAGTTCTCGCCGTAGTAGCAGCCAGCTCCGCTCAGGTGGTCGAGGCTGAAACCGTAGATGGTCGAGTCCTTGTAATTGTATCCGCCAAGCACGTGGCCGTGACCGGCGTCGGGGCTCCACTGGATCATGCCGAAGGGTGCTGACGAGCCGGGATATGTGTTGCCGTCCTTTCCGGTTCCGGCAAAAGGATTTACATACTGAATGAGGTTCTCGATTTTGTAGCTCTCATTACCGCGGGACTTCTTCGAAACGGTTCCCGCATGAGCAAAGGAAGGGATTGAGATTATTATTGCAATTACAAAAGATTCAAGAAAACCAAGGACGGACTTAGACATTAAAATCTCCATTTATGACGGCGTGTTTGTAACGGAGGGTGAGAAGGATATTTGGGACGAGCTCTGAATCTTATTTGACCGGAGTAACGCTCACTCCGCGAGCGCCGCTGACGATGTCAAAAACGTTTTTGTCCACGTGAACGTTGAGCAGCTTTCCCTGGAAACCGCGTGGAGCGTGGTCAGGAACTATCGTCTTATTCAGGAAGTCGGGTCTGAATCCGAAGAAGCCGCGAAGGATCGTCTCGGCGAACGAGCCGCCGTTGCTGGCGTTGTATGTCTGCGGCGCCGGGGCAATTCTAACGCGTGAATTATCCGACTTACCGAGAAGCTCACGCGACTGCGAGAAGGGCCCCTCATAAGTTACACCCGTGCAGCTATGAAGGAATCTGAGCGCCATCCGATATCGTCCGAAATAACACATCACTCGCATCGTCTCAGGCGGCCAGGAGCAGAATGCGCCCATCGGACCGTGGTCGGGACGGTTGGAAGCGGAAGCCGCAATGTCGTCCAGCGAGAGCGCTCTCATCCAGTGATCCGTGACCAAGTCACGCTCGACGAAGCGAAGCATCTGTTCACGCATTTTAGGCGAAAGATCCTTGCCGATCGTGAGGCCGACGGTTGCGAAATCGAAAACCGAGTGGACCGGCACCCTGTTGCCGTCTTCATGGACGGTGTTCCATATACCTTTGCCCGGGGCATACAGCCGCATGACGGCGGCGTATAAATGGTCCGCCTCTTTATTGAGCTCTCTCGCCACGGATTTGCTGCCATAGGCGTCTTCTATTGACGCGACGCGACGCATTATCCAGACATTCACCGCGTTCAGAGAGGCGACCTCTCCAACATACGTCGGCACACACTCGAGAAGGTTCGATGCATCGCCGTAGTCGGCAAGCGTATGCCCGGGTTTCACCAGGCTCTTCCAGTGATTCGCGATTTCGACAAGGTGGTCGAGAACAGTTTTGTCGCCGATTTTTTCTTTCAGGAATTGCGTATCGCCCGTAACATTCAGGTAGGCGTTTATCAGACGGAATATCGAGAGATCGTTCGCGCTGTACCATGGCCCTTCCAGCTTGCCGGTCAGATATTCCTCGGCATAGCCGTCGTAAATCCCCTTCGACAGCCATGACTCAAGGTATTCCTTAAGCATCGCCGGATCGAGAAGCGCGAAAGTGTTCGCCCACTCGCTCGTGTCCCAGAAATAGACCATCGTGCAGTTGCTTTGCGGCGAGTTGCTTACGTAAACTCTTTTTGCGACCGGGAAACCAGTCCGAAGAATACTGAGCAGAGACATCGCGCTCATATAATAAGCTCGGCGCATGTCTTTGTCGGGAGTCACGAGCGTCGGAAGGTACCCCGAGAAGTATTTGTTATGCGGCGTGAACATCGCGTCGAAGCGTGTCTGCCAGTCCGTTTTTACCTGCTCGAAGGCATCGCTGAAATTGCCGGCCCAATCTTCCGCTTCCGCGTGGACCGTAGAATCGGCGTAACCGATGGCGAGGACGTAGTTGACCGTCATAGACTGTTTCGGATCGAGCTTCACATTCCAGACTGCCTCGCCTGAATGAGCATTGGCTTTCATAATATCCGGCCTGTTCTCGAAGCTGAAGCAATTCGCGAGCTGGCCTTCAGAATCTTTGAGCAGCAGCGAGCGTCCGCTATCCATCGCCACCGCATCGAACCTGTCGGGTTCCTGCGGCCTCGGGACCTGCCATCCCCAGCTGGAATGCTTCGATGTGTTGGCAGTAAGATTAATCCCAAGTTTGAAGATTTGTTCCGTCCTTCCGTTGTTGGTCAGGACGAGGTGGAACAGGAGTCCACGCTTCCCGTAAACCATTCTCACCGCGGTCTCGATCCCGATGTTGACCTGAGTCCCTATCCTCACCACCTGGTAAGGATACCATCGGGTCTTGTCGAGCGTCGTCATCCTGTCGCCGATGAGAAGCGATCCGGTGTTGCCCGTCAATGTAATAGGAGGGAAGCTGAGGTTGTCTATAGAGAGCATCCCTCGCGAGGCTTCAGCGGATCCGTCGGCATTATTGATCGTTGGCATGGCGAGGAGAGTTGACGCCTCGAGCCATTTGCCCGCGAGCTCATCCACTGTCGGAACGGCGCGTAGAGAGTGACGATCCGGACTCTTTGCGAGAGAGACGGCCGGTCCTCCGGCCATAAGTAGGGCGACGAATATCGATGCTATAGTTCGCGTAGGATTCTCCTCAATAATTCAGATGGGAAAGGAATCGGATTCAGATTAGTAAATGACAAACTTCGCCCGCTCCCGACAGATGTAGTCTTTCCGGCTTCACTTAACCTCGCCTTCCAAGCCGACGGTGCCGACGATATCTCCGCCCGCATTCTTTCTCGGCTTTCCAGTCGTTGCGCCCTCAATCGCTTCGCGCTCAGCGGTGAGCGCTTCGGCAACCTCGGCGAAGCCGCGTGTGGGAGGGGGAGTCATCAGGCTCACGACGATCAGGGCGATAATACCGGGGACCGCCAGAAGTACCGCGTTGTTCCATGTCGATTTGGGAAAGAGAAACATAACGACGAGCGAGACCACCGGAGTGATTACTTGGGCGGCAAGCGCTCCTTGCCATGTCGCGCGCCGCCAGAATCTTCCGAGCACTATGATTATCGCCAGCCCGCTCATGGTAACGGGAAGAAATTTTATTACAAAACCGACGATTGTCCCGGCGTGCATGGCCACGATCGTGCAGGCCACAAACGCCACTGCGAGAGCGCTTCGCGCCGCGAGAAGCGGACGCTTCGGATAGCGCTTCGTCGCGAGAGGATAAATGTGCCGGACAAAGAATGTGCTTACCGCCATGGCATTACCGTTGGCGCAGGAAAAGATGCCGGACGCAACAGATATGACGACGAGAGCGGCGAGCCATGCAGGGAGGATGTCCATCACGAGCCAAAGCAGCGCCTCATCCGGGACGGGAAGATGAGGATTCAACTTGTACGCGTACATTCCCGTTATCCCGATGATCGCGGAAAAAGCTATCACGATAAGACCCGCGGTGACCATTGAGACGCGGGCACCTTTTTCGGTGCGCGCGCTGTACATGCTGAGTCTTCTACCAGGATCCGCGAGAACACTCAGGGCAAGAGCCGCGATGAGCCCCGCGATTTTCCAGCCGCCGTACGATTTAACTCCGAGGAAAGAGAGATACGTGGGAGGCATCGCGCTGGTCAGCCCGGCGAAGCCGCCCGTATGGTGAAGCGCGGAATAAGTAACCACTCCGAAACCGACCAACAGGATCGTCGCCTGGAGGAAATCCGTGTAGACTACACTCTTGAAGCCGCCAGGGAGCGCGATACCCGCCGTAAGCAAACCGGCAGCGATAACCGCCATCTCCGGCCGCATTCCAGTGACGGCGGCGATGACGCTTGCTCCGCCCATGATCTGTACGGTGAGCCAGCAAAGCTGCGAGAGGAAGAGCGTGATGTTCGAGAACTCGACGACGATCCGCTTCCCCTCATAATAAGAAGAGATCTCCTCGCTCAGCGTCATGAACTTGTGCCGGCGCATCACAGCGAAGATCACGCCTGCCAGCGCGGTCCCAAGACCTAGTCCGATCGGATAAGCGCTGCCTGCCCAGCCATGCTGGTACGCGAGCCCGGACGCCCCTATGATCACACCGGTACCGATACTCCCTGCCGTAATATTCCCCGCCAACACCCACGATGGAAGTGCGCGGCCACCTACCAGATAGTCCGCCGGTTTCTTAACTCTTCTCATCCAGAAGAGCGACACGGCCAGCATCACCGCGCCATAGATCACCAATCCTATAATTATTGCGGCGTGTGTCGTCATTCTGCTTCAGCCTTTTTCATCCTGGTTGATTCCTCTCGTCTTTATTCGATTGAGAAAAGAGATATTTCAAATCTATTTGATCGCCGTCGTCATCCACGTACAAAGCGCGATGGCGAATTTTGGCCAAGATTATTGAGAAACAACCGACGGCGTTAGAGGATTTTCAATCTTCCCGTCGGCGGCAAAGCAATCGTATCTTTTGATCGGAAGAGAGGAGGAAGTTCAACGGACTCGGACTCAACCTCTCTACACCACATCACATCAACATTTGCGCGTCAATTCCTGTTCATTGAAATCACAATTTCCAAGTCAGACTCTCAGATTGATTCGGGACTCTTCATCTTACCATTTAATCTTCAGTATCGCGGCAGAATATGGTGGGACGTGAACCTTGTAGATATTCTTCTCGCCAGATCTTGCGGGAGACCATCTTCCATCCCAGGGTCCCCTGTTCGTGATCGGGGCGCCTCCGAGGACGATGCCGGTAGTTGAAAGAACATCACCATCGGCAGCCATAAGATACATCAGTTTCGCTTTACCGGAAATGCCTTCAGCGTTGATCGTAACATCGGCTTCGCGGGCACCGCCGCCATATTCCTTATTGATTATCGTGACATACAAGTGCTTCTGCCCTTTAACGGCATAAGCTGTCATGTTTATTCCAAATGGATTTGATATCTTCACGGGCTCGACTTCGCCGTGCCCGCCGAGATCGAAAGCCTTTATGCCATACGCCATAGGGTGAACCTGGTACTGACCGTCCTTGTCAAGATAGAACGTCCCGTTGTAACGCCACTGTGTCGTATGAAAGTTGATGCCAAGACAATCATGCGCGGCCCACCAGTGCAGGTAGTCCAAAGAGTATAACGCGGTAGCAAAGCAATCACTGCCGTTCTTGACTCCGCCGCTGAAGCTGTTCGATTCGGTCATACGATAACCGCATCCCTTCGGCAAGGCCGGTGTGCAGATCGCATTGTATAGCGCAGGATAATAATACGCGTCCCAATCCGGCGACAGCATCCTGTCTGCCATTATTGCGGGGATAAGCTTCTGCCCCTGAGCGTCCTGGCCGACATAATTGTGCTGATCCACAAACTTCAGCGAACCATGATTTGGAAAACGCCAGGCAGAAATGCTGTCGGCAAAGTCGACCGTCCAGGGCTTTCCGTCGTAGTAAGTATCCTTCGCGCCGGGTACGGGATAATTCGAACCGGCGTCAGGCCCTGTGAACTGCAGACCAGGCACCGAATCGAGTATCGCTGTCGCGATCACCTTCCACTTAGCTAGATACGAAGGGAAAGCAGATCCCGGGACACCCGGCTCAGTTTCGAAAATCTGAGGGTCCCTGAGGTGATAAGAATGCCAGTCGGGCTCGTTGCCGATCGCGAAGCAGTCAATGTATTTCGCATAATGATCCCAGACATACTTTATCGTGGAAGCATCCTGGCGAGCATTCCCGTTCAACAGTCTAACTGAGTAAATAATCTTAACACCGGCCGCTTTGGCAAACCTGAAGAGCGCGTCGATGTCAGCATGAGTCGGGTTGATATTCGGCATATCGACAGTTCCGCCGCCGATGCGGAGATTTTTTATTCCGAGTTCCTTAAAAAGGTGTACCATCTCGATATCGCTCGAGTCGAACAGATGGCCCCGCACGCCGTTAACGTTGTTTCTCAGGCTCCCTGCCTCAAAGCTTTCCCCGATGAAGTCGGAAGGTATCGTCTGGCCGTGCGCATGTGTGTCGATAGTCAAAGTAGCAGACGACTGACAGAACGCGGTTGTCGAAATCATAAATAGAGAAAAAAGGATAACGGAAAATTTTCTTGGTATCATTGTCAGATTAATACTTCGGTATTTTTTCAAAAATAGACATCGTGTTCAAACAGCAAAACGGCGGACGGGTTATTATTCCGTCCGCCGTTTTGGGTACGCATTTATTACTTGAGGAGCATCATCTTTTTAGCTGCTACGAAGTTCCCTGCTCTGAGGATGTAGAAGTAAACTCCGCTTGCGAATCGATCCATGTTGAAGCTTAGATCGTAGTATCCGGCACTCTGATGTCCGTTGACAAGCGTCGCCACTTCCTGTCCGAGAACGTTGTAGACCTTAAGCGTCACGAACGCCGCTTTCGGAAGGTTGTACTTGATTTCAGTCGACGGGTTGAATGGATTTGGATAGTTCTGCATGAGCGCGAAAGTCTTCGGAAGGTTCGCTCCGTTTGCTGCGATTCCGGTCGGGATCGGAGTGATGAACGACCAGATGAGCGAGAACGAGCTCGATAGGAGCGCGGTCTTCGCCTTGACCCGCCAGAAGTATTTCGTCCCATCGGTAAGCTTGGTGCCGATCATGTTATTTATCGCGAAGGCAGTGTCGCTCGACACAGTAGAGTCGACGACGATGTAGGAGAATCCGCTGTCGGATGCTATCTGGACTTCGTATGACAGTGCCGTGGGAACTGACATCCAGACGAGGGCGGTATCCGCGGCAGTCAGAGTATCACCGGTCGCCGGCCCAACAAGCATCGGAGTCGACAACAGCGACGGAATCGAAGGTAACATGAAGAGGACTTTAACGGGTATTAGTGAATTGGAAGTAGAGTCATCTCCCAACTGACCGGACGAGTTCGCCCCCCATGCGTAGAGGGAATCGTTGTTCGCTATGGCGAGGACATGGTTGTGTCCTGCCGCTACGTTGACGTACTGAGAGACGCCGAGCATCATGTCGGCCTTCACCAGGGAAGTAACCCTTCCGGATGTGGTCCCGTTGCCGCTCTCGCCGTCATTGCTGTAACCCGCTTCATATATATTTCCGTCGTTGCCCACGGCCTCGATGAAGTTTTCGCCGCACGCTATCGAGCCCCATCCTGTAACTCCAACCGGCATCGCTATCATCGTTGGAGTCGTAAGGCTTGCGGTACCACCATTGGCGAGCTGTCCGTTTCCACCGTTGCCCCAACCGTAGAGGTTGCCGTCGTTGCCGATCGCGATGGCGTGATAACCGCCCGCGGCAAACGCGAGCCAGCCCGTAACGCCGGCCGGGAGCTGTACCATCACGAGCGTGTCGCTGTCTGTTTTCGTGCCGTCGCCAAGCTGACCGTTGGCGTTGCGGCCCGTCGCAAACATTTCTCCGTTGGAGCAAAGTATCATGCTCCAGTTGTTGCCAGCATAGACCTGGATTGGCTTCACACCGGCAGGCAATCCCATCTTCATGGGGACGCTGGAATTGGTGGTCGACGTATCTCCAAGCTGGCCTAAGTTGTTGACTCCCCAGGCATAAGCGTTTCCGTCGTTGCCTATTGCGACTGTGAAGTAGACTCCGGCAGCGACGTCTGTCCAGCTCTTGACACCCGTCGGGAATGAAACCATCACCGGCATGCTCGTGTCGCTCGTGGTCCCGTTTCCAAGTTGGCCGTCGTTGTTCTGGCCCCACGCGTAGAGCGTATCGTTGTTGCCGAGAGCGACGGTGTGAGACTGTCCGCCGGCTACCATTTTCCATCCCGTTACTCCCATCGGAAATGGTATCGCATTCGCAATGGTATCGTTGACGGTTGTACCGTTACCAAGCTGGCCGTACTGGTTGTTTCCCCATGTGAAGAGGGTGTCCTTCGCATTGATGAGGTAGGAAGAATTTGAATTCGTTTCCGCAGCCAGACGGAGACCGGAAGTCATGGGCGCTCCGGGTGTCGTGAACGACGCGATCGCGGAGTAAGAACCGCTCGTGCTGGTCAAGCCGACAACGCGCCAGTAATACGTCGATCCAAGGCTCAGCACCGGCCCGAAGAGGCTTCGGATCGGATAGGTTGTTCCGGTCAGGCCTGCCGTATCATAAACAATCGTCGTGAACTTGCTGTTGTCGGAAACCTGTAACTCATAAGTGCTCACCCCGGAAATGCTTCCCCAGGTGGCCGTGGAATCGGAGGTAGTCAACTGGGCGCCGTTTGCGGGACCGGACAAGGTAGCTGCCGCGAGATCCTGGAAGTTGACATACACAGGAACAATCGCACCTGCGGTCGTCCCGGTACCAAGTTCGCCAGCGCTGTTCATACCCCATGAATACATGTGGCCGTTGCTCCCGATTATCACGCTATGATTGTGACCCGCTGTGAAAGAGGTCGCAGTCACTCCTGCCGGAAGGGCAACAACTTGAAGTGAAGTATTGTTCTTTATCGTAGTACCGTTGCCCAACTCGCCGTCACTTCCGTATCCCCAGTCATAGAGCGTGTCGTTGCTGGCAATCGCCAAACAGAAGCTCGCACCGCCGGAGAAACTCTTCCAACCTGTCGCCGTGCCAGGCAAGTTTGCTTTCGTAAAGGTGGTGCGCTGAGTCGTCGTGCCGTCGCCGATCTGACCGTTGCCGTTTGAACCGGCAGAGTAGAGATTGCCGTCGTTGCCGAGAGCATAGCTTGTGAAAGCACCAGCGCCGATCTGGGTCCATGATGTCACGCCAGCCGGGAATGGTATCCCCACCGGAGAGTGCTGGTCTACAGTGCTGCCCACGCCGAGTTCACCGTTTACATTGCGTCCCCACGTATAAAGCGAATCGTTGCTGCCAACAGCCAGTCCGAAATTGGTTCCTGCAGCGATCTTGGTTGCGGTCACTCCTGAGGGAAGCTTAACCAGCGTCGGGCCGCTCTCGTTGGTCGTAGTCCCGTTTCCGAGCTGCCCGAAGTTGTTGAAACCCCAGGCATAAACATCACCATTGTTCGCGATGGCCATGCTGTAGAAAGCGCCGGCAGCCACGGCAGTCCAGCTCGTGACTCCCGCTGGTTTCTTAACCATTACTGGAATCGAGTCGTTGGCCGTCGAGCTGTCGCCCAGCTGGCCGTAGTTGTTTAGCCCCCATGCGTAGAGGTTCCCGTCGCTTCCAAGGGCCACGATGTGGCTTTGACCGGTCGCAACTGCTTTCCAGCTTGTCACGCCAGCAGGCATTTTCACGGCTACAGGTACCGAGTCCTGCGGCGTTGTGTTGCTGGTGATTACCGGTTGAAGGTAATTATCGTTGCCCCAGACATATAGCGTGCCGCCGGATGTAATGTAGCACGAAGAATACGCCACGGGGCTCGATACAACCTCCTGCGCGTTTGTGACTGCGCTTGACATGGCCAGGAAGAGTGTCATTGCTAAGAGCGTAAGCAATGACTTCGGCTTGACCTGCGCTCTTTTCAATAGATTCCCGGAAGAAGTCATAAAGCTTTCCATTTCTTCTCCTCTTTTTGAGATTGACGATGTGACTGGACAAGCCGCGCCCGGCGCGCGGAGTCTGCCGCATCTCGGATTGATTGGTTTGTAGCCGGGATTACCACGTCGGTCTTTTTCGGCAAACCGTGCCGACGGTGGATTTCTAGCAAAACCTGATTGATCTTGAACGAAGTGATGTGCTATTTGATTGGCTGGTATTATCAGAACGCATAATTGTCAGCGCCCAATGACAAATGAAAGCTTACCCCATGACAGGATTTTGTCTCGTTCGTGCCGATCCCATGCCCTTAAATCCAAAGTTGTCTGTCAAAATGAGAAAGGCCGCGAGATACACATGCGACCCCAATTACCAAATTTCCGCGTCGTTACTTGAGGAGGAGCATTTTCCTCGTAATTACTTTCGCTCCCTGACGCAGCGTGTAGAAATAAACGCCGCTTGCAAACTGGTCCATGTTCACGCTGAAAGCGTACTGACCCGCAGGCTTGAATCCATCTGCTACGACGTCGACCAGTTGCCCGAGGACATTATATATCTCAAGACTCATGTTACCGGAATGGTCGAGACTGATATCGATTTCAGTCGAAGGGTTGAATGGATTCGGATAGTTCTGTGCGAGAGCGAATCTTTCAGGCACCCCGATTGGCTGATGCACGGACAATAACCCGGCGCCTGTCGTGAACGAATCGGCCGTTGAATATGAACTCGTGAAAAGCGTGTCCATTGCGAGAACGCGCCAGTAGTATTCCGTGGTGGCGCTCAATGGCGTCGAAAGTTGAATCGACGTATCCTGCGCGGCGGTTGTGGTTGTATCGAATACCAGTGAACCAAACGTGTTGTCGGCAGATATCTCCACATGGTAGCCTGTCGCGGCCGGTGCCGAAGCCCACTTAAGAGTCGCCATGCGAGGCACGCCGCTGACTCCATTGGGACCTATCGTGACGGGGGGCTTAACGCTTACGAACGGGCCT
>JAJYRM010000009.1 GCA_021794075.1 Bacteroidota bacterium
ACGTGTGTGCTAATGAGGGAGACGCATGGATGATGAGCGACCCGAACGGGATGGTAATAGCGCCGCCTGAACCGATTGAACCGGTTTTGATAGATCTGGCGCTGTCTGACGGAGCAACCGTCGGTTCCGTGGGGCCGAAATTCAAAGTGATACAGACTCCAGGGCATTCTACAGGCTCGATTTGCCTGTACGAAGAAGACGAGCGAGTCCTGTTCACAGGGGATACGCTCTTCGCGGGTTCAATCGGCAGAGTGGATTTGCCGACTGGCTCGATGAAGGAAATCTCGAAGAGTATCCAGCACAGACTCATGACCTTGCCCGTTGAGGTGAAGATTTATCCGGGACATGGCAGTGACAGCACTCTCGGAAGAGAAAAGATGACGAATCCCTTCGTGCAAAGTATGCTCGCCGGGAATTCGAAAGCTTAAGTTGAGAATGATCATGAATGAATGGCAGAAGGTGAATCGCGAGAAGGTGATTGGTGGACGGATGCGAGGCGACGTATGAAATTCAGATATTCGAAGTGGACTGAAAACTCGATGACGGACGAGCAGCGTCTCCAGAACATGGTATCGCTGTTCAGCTATCTGCTTCTCCAAACGAGTGGTGACGCGGAGGAGGCCCTCGAGTGGATGCGTCAGTTGGGCCAGGAGTACGACCTCTTTGACAAGGACATGACCATCGATGACTTCATTGAGAAACTCAAAGAGCTAGGCTACATAGACGACGCCAAGGATGTCATTGTGCTGACATCGAAGGGAGTTCAGAGGATTAGGGAAGACGCGCTCAGAGAAGTCTTCACGAATTTGAAGAAAAGTCCCGAGGGTTCGCATGAATCTCCGCACACGGGGCAGGGAGTCGACCGGCTAAGCGAGACGAAGAAGTACACGTTTGGCGACCAGCCAACAAATATCGACCTGACCTCGACTCTGAAGAACGCGCTGCTTCATGATAGCATTGAGAAGTTCCAGCTGCACGAGGATGACATTGAAGTTTACGAGACTGAGCACCTGACGAATTGCGCTACAGTTGTTCTTCTGGACATCAGCCATTCCATGATCCTTTACGGAGAAGACAGGATCACGCCGGCTAAACAGGTCTCGCTCGCGCTGGCGGAGTTGATTAGGACGAAGTTCCCGAAGGATCACATGAACATTGTTGTCTTCGGAGACGACGCGAAGGAGATTACCCTGGCTGAGCTTCCTTTCGTCACGGTTGGTCCGTACCACACTAACACGCTTGCCGCGCTGCGGCTCGCGAGAAGCATCTTGCGCCGGAAGGGAAACGTCAACAAGCAAGTGTTTCTCGTGACAGACGGCAAACCTTCGGCGATATTCGACGATTCCGGCCGGCTGTATAGAAACTCGTTCGGCCTGGATCCGAGGATCGTCAACAAGACTCTCGATGAGGCGGTTGCGTGCCGGAGGGAGAAAATTGTGATAAGTACTTTCATGGTCGCGAGGGATCCTTATCTCATCAACTTCGTTGAGGAGCTAACAAGAGCTAACAAGGGGCGTGCATACTACTCTTCGCTCAATAAGCTTGGTGAGTATATATTCGTGGATTACATTCGTAATAGAAGAAAGAAGTTCAATAGTTCGCTCCCGTAAATTGAAGCGCGGAGAGCGTTTGGGAGTCTATAAACGTCGGGTGCTGAATCCGTTCTGGCGAATGACTGCCGCCTCGTCGTGCGATTGGTTAAAGGAGCCGAGCGTTGTCGTTTGAGGATAGCCTGTCAAGTGCTATCTTATTTATTGACGATGGTACGATACCCCTTACATTTTCTCCGCAGCACGGAAAAGTTTAATTGAATTCATGGCAGTTTGACGTGGTATCGTGGCTTTACGTCATCTCCATCCTCGTAGCTCTAGCTGTGTCAATGGAAGCCTGGAGGATGCGCGCCGTTCGTGGAGCCCGGGAATTCGCGATCCTCTCGTCGTCAGTTGCCGTTTGGTGCCTGGGCTATCTCTTGGGATTTTTCAATTCCGATCTTTCGTGGAAGCTGATCTTCCTCCGAATCGAATACGCCGGAATAATTTCATCGAGTTATTTCTGGCTTGTCTTTATCGCGACATACGTGGACAATGAATTTCTGAGGAAGAGAAGAACGCTAGCGGCGCTGGCCATAATTCCCTTAGTGTCATTTGTGCTTGTGTTGACAATTACGCATCAGCACATTTTCTATTCCCATTACGGGCTTTGGAAGGTGGGCGACTTTGTAACATTGCGGAAAACATATGGCGCCGGCTTCTATGTCGAGGCAATCTACGCATATCTTCTTGTGGCCGGCGGAGCTTTCCTCCTTCTGCATTCCGTTTACCAGATGCCAGATCGATACCGGAACCAATTTGTCCTCATAGGCGTGGCCATTCTTATTATTCTCGTCCCCAATTTTCTATACGTCATGAAGACGAAGATATTCGGAATCTACGATCCGACTCCGGTATCCTTTGCCTTTGCCGGAATAATATTCAGCTTTGTCATTGTGAAATACAGGTTCCTTGACGTCGTGCCGACGGCGTATAGGCAGGTTTTCAAAAGTGTTAACAGCGGAATCATAGTGATAGACGGGAGGGAGCAAATCCTTGATATGAACCCTGGCGCTGAAAGCATCCTTTCATGCACTTCCGGCTGGGCAGTCGGGAAGAAATTAAAAGATGTGTGCGTCGAATGCGCCGGACTTGCCGACGTTCTGGAGGATCCGGAAGAACGCAAGGAACTCCAGCTTGGGAAAGAGAAGAGAATATATTCCGTCACTCTTTCTCCGATGAATGACTCGAACGGTGAACCGGTAGGAGGCATCCTCGTCCTTTACGACGTCACTGATTTGCGCAACGCGCTCGACGAGATCGATACGTTTGCCCACTCGGTGGCTCACGATCTAAAAACTCCACTTTCTCTTCTCACCGGTTATTCAGACCTACTCTCCTCGGATCAACTCACGCCGGAGGAGAGGGACGAGGCTGTAAACGTGATCCGAACTTACTCCGCGAAGATGATAGATATTGTTGACGAGCTGCTGATACTTGCACGCGTGAGAAGGGAACAGGGTGTCGCCTTCACTTCGATCGACATGGCGAAGATCGTTCGGAGCTCCGTCCTTAGGCTGGAAAGGCTCGCGCAAGAGAAGAAAGGGAAAGTTTATTATCCTGACAATTGGCCCGTCGCGCTCGGCTATGCTCCATGGATTGAAGAAGTCTGGGTGAATTATCTAAGCAATGCGTTGAAGTATGGAGGCCCATCTCCGAATGTTTATCTCGGATGCGATGAAGTCGGTCGCCAGATAAAGTTTTGGGTGAAGGATAACGGACCGGGTCTCAAGGAAGGTGAGCAGCATAAACTCTTTAGAGAATTCTCGCGCCTTTCGAGCGAGGAGAATGAGCCCGGACATGGACTCGGACTTTTCATCGCCGGTAGGATTGTGTCGAAACTTGGAGGGGAAGTAGGAGTTGAGAGTGAGCCGGGAAGCGGAGCGAAGTTCTACTTTACATTACCAAAGGCGTGTGCTTCCTCTGATTTGAGATAGAAGAAAGTCATTCAGGCTGCGATTTTCAGATGCGGTTCCCTTGTCCAGAGTATTATGATTATTGGCGAAATTTCTTTTCCTTGACGCTACAATCGATTATATTAATTCGAATTCGGGGCGTGGCTCAGCCCGGTTAGAGCGCTTGGTTCGGGACCAAGAGGTCGTGGGTTCGAATCCCACCGCCCCGACAAAAGATGTTTCGGGTATACATCCTTTCGAGTAAGAAGGCACACCAGTGTATCTCAAAATCAAAGTTCATCCGAATTCCAAGGCCGACAAAGTCCTGAGGAAGAGCGATGACACATTCGAAATATTCGTTCGCGCCAAGCCAGTGGACGGGAAAGCGAATGAGGCGGTACTAGAACTGGTGAGCGATTATTTGAAGGTACCTCGTTCGAAGGTTCGGCTCTTACGAGGGGCGAACTCGCGCAACAAGCTGATTGAAACGGTTTCCTAATGATGTTTCTTAGATTCCATGGTACACCGGCGGCTTGAAGAACAATATAGCCTCCGGTTTGTGAATTAAGTCAAGTTCGAACTAAATTAGTCTGTGAAACAGAGAGCAGCCCTGACGATATCCTACATGTTCATGCCGACTTCCTTCGCTCTGGCAACATTTCTTTGCTTAGCATTCATGACAGGTCAAGGCGCGAACACACTCCTGATAGCTACTCTGTCTGTCCTGTTCGGCGCCATACTTCCTCTAGTTTACCTGTTCTATTTGCTCCATAGGGATAAGGTTACGCGTTTGGATGTTCCGCTTCGCGAACAGAGAACAATACCGTATCTGATCTCCGTATTAATTTACGCGGCCGGCTTCGTGGCCCTCATTTCTGTCGGGGCTTCAGTGCCAGTTTACGCCCTCATGTTTAGTTATGCGACAAGCACGCTGGTTGTTTCCGCAATCAACACGCGTTGGAAGATAAGCGCGCACGCCATGGGAGCTTCCGGACCGCTGACCGCGCTCGCGATTACCTTCGGCAGGGATATGCTCCCCTTATTCCTGCTCGTTATTATAGTAGCCTGGGCAAGGATTGAGTTGAAAGCTCATACCAAAGCTCAGGTCACGGCCGGGGCGCTTCTTGGAATTTTCCTTACCGGCGTCCAGGTGGAAGCGTTTTATAAGATCGCTGGAGCCCATTGATGGACAAAAAAGAAATTGTCTCGGCGCTTGAAGAGATTTCGTCTCTCCTTGAACTGAAGGGAGAGGATAAGTTCAAGATAAGCGCCTATTCCAGGGCGGCGAGATCGATCTCTCAGTCTACTGCAGACGTGGTTACCCTGATAAAGGGAGGCGAAGCAAAGAAGATTGCAGGAGTCGGTGAGGCGCTCTCAAAGAAGCTGACCGAGCTTGTCGAGACAGGAAAGCTGACCTATCTCGATGAACTGCGCAGCTCCCTGCCGGAAGGCCTCCCCGAGCTATTCCGGATTCACGGGCTTGGTCCAAACAAAATCAGGACGCTTTACGAACAGCTGGACGTGAAATCAATCGCAGAACTTGAATACGCCTGCAAGGAAAACAGGCTCGTTTCGTTGAAGGGGTTCGGACAGAAGACGCAGGATAAGGTGATTGACGAGATCGCACGATTCAAAGTGAATAGCGAGTATAGGCTGCTCGACGTCATCCATGAGACCGCCGTTTCTATCTCTGCGCTGCTTGAAAAAGTGTCAGGTGTCGAACGTTATGAATTCACAGGAAGTTATCGCCGGCGGCGTGAGGTAATTCACGATATCGACTGCGTTATAAAGTTCAAATCAGGAGAGAGGGACAAGCTTTTCGCGGCGCTCGGAAAGCTGAAGGGGGTCAAGGAAATTAAGGAGACGCAGAACGACCTTGTCTCGGTGATCTGGGAAAATGGGGTACCGGTCGAATTCATTATCGTCAACAAGTCGGAATATCCGTTGGCGGTGCTCCACTCGAGCGGGAGCAAGGAATTCTTCGCTCGTCTAAAAGAGTACGCGTCGACTCGCGGCTACACGCTCGCAATGCGGGAGATGAAGCGCGGACGCGACAAGATCAGTTTCGATTCTGAGGAGGAGATATTCGGTGAACTCGGGCTGCAGTACATACCGCCTGAGCTCCGCGAGGATGGGGACGCAGTCGTTGCGGCGGCCAAGGGGAATATCCCCGAACTCGTCACAGAGGAGGATATCCAGGGAATATTTCACGTCCATACGAACTGGAGCGACGGAGCAGAGCCCCTCGATCAGATGATAGCGGCGGCCCGTAAGCTTGGCCTCCGCTATTTCGGACTTAGCGATCACAGCAAGAGCGCTTTTTACGCGAATGGTCTCGATGAAAAAAGACTCAAGGAGCAGGGCAAGCTTGTCGATGAAACCAATAAAGCTATGAGCGATTTTTTCGTCTTCAAAGGTAGCGAAGTTGATATACTGGCCGATGGGAAACTTGACTTCAGCGACGCCGTTCTCAAAACACTTGACTTCAGCGTGGGGTCGGTCCACAGCAAGCTCGGCATGAAGAAGGACGAAGCAACTAAACGTCTGACCGCCGCGTTGAAGAATCCGTATATGACCTTCCTCGGACATATGACAGGCCGGCTTCTCCTCGGGCGGAGCGGGTATGAGCTTGATGTGGATGAGATAATTAAGACCGCCGCTCGGAACAAGAAGATAATCGAGATAAATGCGAATCCGCATCGACTCGACATGGATTGGAGACTTATCAGGAAGGCTAAAGAAGCAGGCATAAGATTCTCAATCAATCCAGATGCTCATTCGAAGGAAGGGCTGGCTGATTACAAGTATGGTGTCTCTATCGCGCGTAAGGGGTGGCTGACGAAAGATGATTTGCTAAACACGATGAATGTCGAAGAGGTAACGAAGTTCCTGAAGAATGCCAAAGGTTAAATTTGTCCCGCTCAATAGGGTTGTCGAGATCAAGAACGGAGAAACGCTTTTCAAAGCCGCGCGCGTGAACGGAATTCCGCTGGGCAGCTCGTGCAGGGGAGATTGCGTCTGCGGTTGGTGCAAGGTGGAAATAGTCGAGGGGATGGAAAATCTCTCACAACCCGAAGAATGCGAGAAGAAATTGATGAAGAGCGGTAATTATGAAACGCACGAAAGAGTCGCGTGCAGCACGCGCGTCTTCGGGGATGTAAGCATCTCGACAGGTTATTGGTAAGAGTGAGAGTTTTTAGGTCGTAAATTCTCATTCGGAAAATAACTGCGGTGAAGACTTAAGGTGGAAAGAGCTCTAACAAAGGAACGCCGTTTGAGCAGAAATAGCCAATTCAAGAACTAAAGATCAGGAATGAGAATCCGTTGAGATGAGATACGTCAGACATATTTTCATATGCACCAACAAACGGAAAGAAGACGATCCCAAAGGGTCGTGCGCGCAGAAGGGAAGCGAAGAAATTAGGGATTTGTTCAAGAAGGAGCTTCACGCTCGCGGACTCAAAACGAAAGTGAGGGCGAACAAAGCCGGCTGCCTCGATGTGTGCGAATATGGGCCGAATGTCGTCATTTATCCGGAAGGTGTCTGGTACAGCCACGTGAAGAGCGACGATGTTGTCGAAATAATTGAAAAGCATATAGTTAATGGTGAAGTGGTCGAGCGGCTGCTGCTGAATGATCCAAGGTACAGGCCCGATACGATGCGTTACCCGGCGCTTGAAAGAGGAAACTCAAAGAGCAGCGAAGGGTGAGCGCGGCGCGCTTTCATTTGTCGCGCGACAGGAGAAAACCACGGGAGGACGATCTTGATAAAGGGGCCATTACTTTTGAGATGAAATCAACACGGATGTTGTCGCTTATCTCGTCGTGCGTTGACGTTCTGTTTGCCAAAGCACTGGGCGTTAGCTAAATTGGCATACACAAACGCTATCTGAAAAGTTGAAGACCGTAAGATCTACCCACAGAAGAAACGGAAACACTGTGATTGCGGCTGAGAAGGCGCGCGCGAGTAAGGTTTATGCTTTGCTGGTCCGTGAATATCCAGGAGTAAAACCCGCTCTGAATTTCAGCAGTCCTTTTGAACTTCTGGTGGCGACGATTTTGTCCGCGCAATGTACAGACGCGCGGGTCAACATGATTACCCCCGGTCTCATCAGAAAATATCCGGCGCCTGCCAGTTTTATGTCAGCGGACCCGGATGAGCTTGAGAAGGATGTGAAGTCTACCGGCTTTTACCGACAGAAAACGAAGGCTCTGATAAGTTCGAGCCGTTCGCTGGTCGAAAAGTTCGGCGGAGAAGTGCCTCATACTATGGATGAGCTACTCACACTCGACGGCGTTGGGCGCAAAACAGCCAACGTTCTTCTCGGTAATGCTTTCGGTATTCCGGGAATAGCGGTGGATACTCACGTGAGCAGACTGGCCCAGCGTCTCGGATTCACCGATGAAAGCGATCCGGGAAAAATTGAGTACGCGCTTTCGGAGCTCTTCCCAAAGGAAAACTGGACAAACTTATGTCATTTGTTGATGGCGCACGGAAGAAAGGTGTGCGCGGCCAGGCTCCCAAAATGCGAAGTTTGCGTTGTAAACGATTTGTGCCCTTCGGCATTCAACGTGTCTGCAAAGGGAAAACCGAAAAAGAAGAAAGGAACTTAGTTTGAAAATAAGAGTTGCACACAGTCCCGATTCAGACGATGCTTTCATGTTTTATGCTCTTGCGAACAACAAGTTCGACACAGGCAATCTGGAATTTGAAAATATCCTCAGCGATATAGAGACGCTCAACCAAAAGGCGATGAATGGAGAGTACGAAGTAAGCGCGGTCTCAATTCACGCCTATCCCTACATCTCGGACAAATATCAGATGCTAAGCAGCGGCGCGAGCATGGGTGACGGATACGGGCCGATGCTTGTCAGCACGAAACCTTATAAAGTCGAGGACATCAACAAGCTCAAGATCGCGATCCCCGGGAAAAGGACATCCGCATTCCTGGCCCTTAGCATCTTCGCGGGAACATTTGAGTACGAGGCTGTACCATTCGACCAGATCATTGAAAAAGTCGTTGCCGGCGAATTCGAGGCTGGCCTTATTATTCATGAGGGCCAACTCACGTACGGAAAAAGCGGGCTTCACAACATTATCGATCTCGGAGCCTGGTTCAAAGGGAAATTCAAATTGCCCCTTCCCCTGGGCGGAAATGTTATTCGGCGCGACTTGCCGGAAGACGTAAAGAGGAAGGCGGCTTACTTTCTCAGGAAAAGCATTGCCTACTCGCTGGATAACCGAAAGCAGGCGCTCGATTACGCTCTCGGCTTCGCCAGGGGCATGAACACAAACCTTGCGGACAAGTTTGTGGGAATGTACGTGAACGACTGGACACTCGACTACGGCGAGAAAGGGAAGGAGGCAATTCAGCTTTTCCTGGATATGGCGTATGAGCGCTCACTCCTCCCAGCGAGATGTGTCGCCGAGTTTATCGACACGCCGGAGAAACTCTAAGTCCGACATGGAATCGCACCAGACGACAACTCTGTCGTTCCCCGAAGATATCAGCGAGAACGTCCGGATGACCACTGGGGCGCGAGTCGCGCTCTTCATCATGATCGTCGGCGGGATTCTCTATCTTGGTGGATCGGCTGCGAGAGCGATCATCGGGAACGACCTTGTCGAAATAGGGACGCTGCGGTTCAGGAGGGATATCCCATTCGATGCGGAGAAAGAAATTTATAATCTCCTGGCGCAGACTTCTCTCCTTATTGTCTTCGGTTACTTTCTGGCCCTGGTCGGTTTCGTCACTTTCCTTTTTAAGTCCAGAATTAGGATGAAGACCCATCCGAATATCATGATGGCTGTAATCCTGTTCTCCATGTTCATACCGGTCGAGTTCTACACGTCGTATCTTGACTTGAAGTTTTTCGTGTCGTTCATTGACTTTCAACTACAATTATTCCTTGGGGCGGATCCCGGACCCTTGAGGAACGAGATGCGCAGGCTATTCGTGGAACGCGTCAGCGGGCTCGGAGGACTGTCCGTTATTGCGATTCTTTCGTACTACAGCGCGATTGGCGCAATCGTGTTCCGCCCCATCAAACGCAAGAAGACAGAAGAGATATCAGAAGAAAATGCCGAAGCTGAAGACAGAAGCACTGATAGCTGAGCTTGAAGAGGCCGCGTCCCAACTCGGGCTCAAAGTGATATATGAGAAGGGAGACTTCGGCGGAGGATATTGCATCCTCAAAGAAGAGAAGTTGATCGTGGTTAACAAACGTTTCGACCAAAAGCACCGCGCTTCAACTCTCGCGAGAAGCCTTTCCGAAGTAGGTATTGAGAACCTCTTCCTCAAGCCGGCAGTAAGAAGCTATATTGAGGAACAAACCGAGGCAGAAAACAATGATCCCTCGAAAGGGACGGAGACAAACGATGAAACTACTGGTAGCGAACGGTCCGAATCTCAATCTGACGGGAACTCGTGAGCCGCAAGTCTACGGCGGCGACACTCTCGCGATAATCAATTCACAGTTGAAGAGTCGCTTCCCGGATGTTACCTTCGAGTTTTTTCAGACAAACGGGGAGGGCGACCTCATAGATAAGATGCAGGTAGTTGATAAGGAACGTTTCGACGGAGTCGTGTTGAATGCCGGCGCATTGACTCATTACAGCTACTCGCTCCGGGATGCCATCGCATCGATAAATACGCCGGTTGTAGAAGTGCACATGTCTCAGGTTTTCGCGCGTGAGGAGTTTAGGAAGACGAGTGTCATTTCGGAAGTTTGCAAAGGCACCATAACCGGCTTTGGGAAATTTTCTTACTTCGCCGCCGTTTTCACTTTTCTCGAGAAGGCCAAGTAATGATAAAAGCGGTAATCTTCGATCTCGACAACACCCTCGTCGATTTCATGAAGATGAAGGCTGAGGCGATCGATGCGGCAATCAGAGCCATGCTCGACGCAGGTCTTGAACTCTCGCATGACGAGGTTAAGAACCGCATCGACGCCATCTACAAGGAAAAGGGAATAGAGTTCCAATATGTTTTCGATTCCCTCCTATCCGATATTTTCGATAAGGTCAATCATAAGATCCTTGCCGCTGGCGTTGTCGCCTACAGACGCGCGCGCGAGGCGGCGCTTGTCCCATATCCCCACGTTTACATTACTCTGTACGAGCTCCTAAAGATGGGGATGAAACTAGCGGTGGTTTCTGACGCGCCCACTAAGGAAGCATGGCTCCGTCTCACGTATCTCAACATGCATCATATCTTCGATGTCGTAGTGACGTTTGAAGACACGAGCGAACGAAAGCCGCATCCGGCTCCGTTTACTCTCGCGCTTAACAGGCTCGGCGTCAGACCGGACGAGGCGCTGATGGTTGGCGATTGGGCAGAGCGCGATATAATTGGGGCAAAGCAGGTTGGAATGAAGACAGTTTTCGCAAAATACGGCGACACTTTTCAGACCGCAACCTCCGGCGGGGATTATGAGGCTAATGATATTCAGGAGCTTGTTGACATCGTTAGAAAAGAAAACGCCAATGGTTGAAGGCGTCGGGATAGACATAGCAGAAGTCAGCAGAATAAGGAAGAGCATTGAGGATTACGGGGAGCTCTTCACGGGCAAAGTGTTCACCGAAGCCGAGAAGGCGTATTGTGTCGAAAAACCGTCGCCGTACCAGCACTTCGCGGCAAGATTTGCCGCAAAGGAGGCGTTCAGCAAAGCCACCGGGACCGGCTGGGATGACAATTTCTCCTGGCAGGAGGTTGAGGTGATCAACGAGGCAAGCGGGAAACCGGTTCTGAGGCTCAGCGGGCTGACTCTTCGCACTTTTGGGCATAAAAGAATATTCCTTTCGCTTTCTCATTCAGGCGATTACGTCACCGCTGTCGTGGTAATCGAGGGCTGATTTAAACCGTTTTTGAAAAAATGCGTCTTAGAATCGGACAATTTTTCAGTGAATGCGGTGAATGAACTACCATTATTTGTACGAGAGAATATTGCAGAGCTTGGAAAACTTCCTGACGATGTTTCGCAGCAGATCAACCAGAGCCCTTTGAATGCAAAGCCCTTCCGATATTGAGCTTGTAGAGAAGGTTAACTCAGGTAATACGAGAGCGTACGCTGAGATTGTCAAGCGGTACGAACAACGTGTGTTCTTCGTTGTCAAGAGGATGCTAAATGACGATGATGAATCCTCGGATGCCACGCAGGAGGTATTCATCAAGCTGCATGAGTCTTTGAAGAAGTTCAGAGGTGACGCGAATCTTTACACGTACATTTACCGGATCGCAACAAACGTAGCAATTAGTTATTTAAGGAAGAGGAAAGTAAGAGCAGTTGTAAGGCTGGATGAAATGGTTTCTAACATGTTGACGGGCGGAAACGATCCTCAGCGAGAATCAGATCAGGGTGAGTTGAGGAAGTTGGTATCGGAGGCGGTGGCAGCGCTGCCGGCTCAGCAGAAACAAGTCTTCATTTTGAGATTTTACGAAGAGCTTTCGTATGAGGAGATCGCGCAGATTATGCACCGATCTATGGGGGCCATGAAAGCAAATTATTTCCATGCGATGAAGAAAATAGGAGACCATCTGAAAAATGCGATGCGATGATGTTAAGGTCAATTTGCCGGATTATCTCCTGGACAAGGTTGAACCGAATCTCATGAGATGCATCGAAGCCCATCTCGAAGTGTGCGCAGGATGCAGCGCCGAACTTGAAGAGATGAAGGATCCGATCAAGGTGCTGGGTGAGGTCGGTCATGAAGAGTATCCCGAAACTTTCTGGCAGGAGCTTCATTCTTCTATAATGGCAAAAGTTGAGGAACAGGCGCCGCCGGAGAGGTGGAAGATGCCTGCGTTTGCTGGAGCGCTTGCCGCCCTCCTGTTGATCGTGGGCGTTGGCGTGTTCGAGTTGGCGCACCGGCCCGCTTCACAGCCGCGGAGCATTGCGGCGCTCGCGACAAAGTTATCGCCCGAAGAGGCGGTCGCGCTTCCAAGCATGAACGTTAATTATGTGGATGCCGTATCTTCGCAGGCCAGTGTTCTCGACGAAATGGACGCTGTGGATGATTCTCTGCAGGAAGCGGTCGTGAACGAGCTTTGGAACTCTATGAGCGACTCCGCCGGCGCGCTCGACGCGGCTTACAATTCAGTCAGCGGTTATTCCAATTGAAAGGTAAGAAATGAATAATGTCATACTGCTCATGGCCGTTGCGGCACTCATTCCGATTTCATCCGGGCGGGCACAAACGCTCGCGATGGATGCGTTTCAACAAAACGCTGGAGATCCTCCCGGCTACGCTCAGAAAGGTCCGAGGCCCTTTCAGGGGAGGATGAGGAAAGATTCGGAGATTAGAAGACAGCTCGAACAGATCAAGATATGGCAAATGACGAAGGAGATGAATCTCCCAACTGATAAGGCTGAAAAATTCTTCCCGCTTTATAACAAGTATACAGAAGAGATGAGGACCATAACTACCGAAAGAGTGAAAGCCATAAACGCATTGGATTCTTCGATGCGCGACAACGTCGGAGACGCTGAGATTAATGTTCAAATTAAACGCATACTCGACTATGATGATGAACTCGCTTCGACACACGCTAAATTTATTAGCGCTCTGGGTGGAATCTTATCGCCGACCGAGGTCGCGCGCTATATGGTCTTCGAGCAGAGATTCGACAGGGAAATACGTGAGAGAATTCGGGGCATGATGATGCGTCATCGCATGGAGGGACCGGGTCGCTGATCTCAAGGAGATAATGCCAAATGTCAGTGTGAAGCGAACCCTCGCGAATGTATGAGAAGGGTCGATCACGTTCTCCCGAAAGGTTCCTTAAATAGCCTGAACGCCACGGACTCGGATAATCTCTAATATCAGCGTGGAAGACCACCTTAATCGAATGAGATAGTTGAGACTTTCGCGGGCTGAATTCTAAGCCTGACATGCATGAATGTCGGGCCAATTCCTTCTCTTCCAATTTCTCTTCCTTTTAAATCCCACCACCGTGACTTAAATTCTGTCTCGTAAAAACAGAGACAACCAACACTTTATCGAAACTTGAGATCTAAAGTTCTTTTGCACATAGCCGTGCTAGTCGCGCTTATCGCCATGTTGAAGATCTTCGCGCAAAGGGCAATCGCCCACGATTCCGAGACGGGTATACTAACTTTCCGAAACATCCCTCTCGGGGCTGTGGTTCTTCTTGCAGTTGTCCTGATAGAACTGTTCAATAGGAGGCTTCCGATATTTCCGTATATCCTCGTGGTTGGTTCAGCCTTCGCCTTTTTTGCCGCTTCTTTCTACCTTCCCCCTAAGGGCCATTCTCACGAAGTCGCCATCGTGATCGCGTACCTCGCACTTCTGTTCTTGGTTTCGACGGCGCTGATTGTACCGTTCTCTTCAAATGTAAGAGTAGCAAACATTCTGGTAGTTCTCGTATTGATTTCAGGGATAGCTACGATTGCCGGATTCATAAACACATTTTCAAATAGCGGCAGGTTTGATGGCAAGCCGGAGGCCGATGCAGCGGTGGTTTTGGGGAGCAGCGTTATCGGTCCTTACACACCTAGCCCAGACCTTAAAGGGAGGCTGGACGCGGCCGCCGAGCTTTACGATAAAGATGAGGCGAAGAAGATAGCAGTCACCGGCGGCACGAGACGGTTCGGCACATTTGAGTCCGAAATCGGGGCGAGATACCTTGAACATATCGGCATTCCCGTCTCGGCAATTATCACAGAAGACAAAACAGAGAATACCATCGAGCAGGTGATTTATGCCAAGAGACATTTGATTGGCAAGTTGAAGATGAAGAGAATAGTGATCGTCAGCGATGGCTGGCACCTGCCGAGGGCGCTCCTGATGTGCAAATGGCTGAATGTTAAAGCGGAAGGTTATGCGAGCAAGTACAAGATGTCGTTTCAGTCGGAGCTGTTCAATCGGTTCCGTGAATCTGCCGGATTGCAGGCATATATGTTATTTGGAGCTTGAGAATTTCTTCATGAAAAGTGAAATAAATAATCACGGGCGGAGTTCTATATGACTTCTCAGCGAAGACTCGCCAGGGAGCGCGTTCTTCAGGCGCTCTACGCATACGACCTTTCAAAGTCGGCACCAGACTTCCTGAGCAACGACATTTTCAAGGACCTCGAGGAAGGCGCGCCGATGGAGTTCGCAAAGAAACTTTTCCGCGACACGCTTGAAAACCTAGGCTCGCTCGACGTGATACTCCAGGGTCACCTTGAGCATTGGGACATAACCCGGGTGAATCCTATCGACAGGAGCCTGCTCAGGATGGGGATCGCGGAGATCCTTTACTCGGAGGAGATTCCAACAAAGGTCACTATCAACGAGATCATTGAGCTGGCAAAACGTTACAGCACAGAGGAGAGCCCGAAATTCGTGAATGGGATACTTGATGCCTCACTGAAAGAGCTGGCCAACGACGGGAAGATTCAGAAAAGCGGGCGAGGACTTATAAACACTTCGACCAAAAAGAAGCAATGATACCCGAGAAGTATTCGCGCGGCACGATTTTCTCCTGGACACTTTTCGATTACGCGCGCACATCTTTCTCGGTAATGGTCAAGACTGTCGGTTTCGCGCTTTACTTTCAGGCTATCGTAGCCGGAAGTACCGGCCGGGGAGATTTTTTTTGGGGGTTGGCAGACAGCCTTTCCATGATAATTGCCGCGGGGCTTTCACCTGTGCTGGGGGCGGCCAGCGACTACTCACATAAGCGGAAGAGATTCCTTCTCGCGTTTTCCGCTCTTTGTATAACAGGAACAGCGGCTCTCTACTGGATTGAAAAGGGTATGATACTCCCCGGCATGCTTGTCTTCATTGCGTCCAATGTCGGCTTCCAGGGAGGATATACGTTCTACGATGCTTTTCTTCCCGAGATTGCTCCGAAGCATATCTATGGGCGCGTGTCGGGATATGGATTCGGCATGGGGTATCTAGGCGCACTTTCGATTCTTGCTTTATCTTATCCCTTGATCGAAGGCGGATTTTCCCCGTCGAATATTCATAATTTCAGATTAAGCTTCCTCCTCGCCGCGGGATTTTTCGCCGTCTTTTCAGTGCCGGCCTTCCTCGTGCTGCGCGATCACACCGGCGTCTCTCACCGGAAGGTTCCATACTTCCGTCTCGGTTTAAGGCGCGCGGTAAGAACATTCAGAAGACTTGGCCAGTACAAGGCCTTGTCGAGATTTCTCCTCTCGTTTTTTCTTTATATCGATGGGGTAAACACCGTGATTTTCTTTTCAGCGCTCTACGCGCGCGGTACGCTTGGGTTCACCCCGGTCGATGTGATCATCTTCTTCATCGTGGCACAGACGACTGCGATCCTTGGATCGATAGTCTTTGGTGTTTTAACCGACCACTGGGGACCAAAAAAGAGCATTAATATCACGCTGATCGTTTGGATAGCCGTGGTGCTGGGAGCCTTTTTCATTAAGTCAAAAACGGAGTTCTACGTCATCGGTCTCTTCGCGGGCGCGGCGATAGGCTCATCGCAGTCGTCGAGCCGAAGTCTGATGGCGCTCCTTACGCCCCCCGAGCACGCGGCAGAGTTTTTCGGTTTTTACGACGGGATAGCCGGAAACGCGTCGGCGATTATGGGCCCGTTGACCTTCGGCGCAATTTCCAGTTTCACGGGGAGTCAGAGGATCGCGGTCCTTTCAGTGCTGATATTTTTTGTCCTCGGACTTATATTCCTTCAACAAGTGAAGGTCCAGTGGGAGAGCAGAACTCAAGCCACGCTGGAGAATTAAAATGAATATCCTTTTGTTGCTTATGATAATGATGAATAGCCTATTTGCGCCGTCTCAACAGGTCAAAGTGTTCGTTAAGCCTGAGGCTTTGAAGATTCAAGTCGGAAGTAGTGACGTGTTTGATCTCCGGTTGCAGGCTGGTGAGGGAATACACGTGAATACGCGACCCTCTATCACAATCGAGTCTCAAACGAAAGGGGTGGAGCTTTCCATCAAGGAGATTTCGAAATCGGGAGAGTATCTCGACCTTGAAAAGGCGATCGAGATTAGTTGCAAGACAGTCGGATTGGCTCCCGGCGAGTACCGAGCCGATTTCGCCGTCGGCTTTACTTACTGCAACGACAACGAAGGATGGTGCAGGCTTGGCAAGGATTCCTCTTCCATCGAAATCGAAGTAGTCAAGTAATTGAAGCCTGTCTATTTTGTGTCTGACATACACCTCGGTGCGCCGTCGCTCAGTTCGGATTTTGAGGAGAAGAGGAAAGATGAGCTTCTCAGATTTTTTGGAAAGGTTGAAGAAACAGGAAGTCGGATGGTCATTGTGGGCGACCTTTTTGACTTTTGGTATGAGTATAAGCACGTTGTCCCGAAGAAATTCTTCTGGCTATACGCTAAACTCAAAGAGATGACTGATCGCGGGATTCCGATCGATTATATCGCGGGCAATCATGATTTTTATCAGGGAGAATTCTTCAGGAATTCCATAGGACTGAGGGTGCATCAGGATGGATTCTCTGAAGAGATCGGCGGCAGAAAATTCCTTGTCATCCACGGAGACGGACTCGCCTTGAAAGACACCGGCTATAGGATCCTGAAGAAGATCTTGCGGAACAGTTTCGTTCAGAGATTGATTAGATGGGTTCACCCGGACGTAGGATTTTGGTTGGCTCATGCCTTTTCCAAGAAGAGCAGGGAATATACGACCAGCAAGGATTTTGGCGAGACCGACGGAATGCTTCTCTTTGCAGAGAAGAAGTTGAATGAGGGATATGATTACGTGATAATGGGACACAATCATCTGCCGAAATTTGAGCGCTTCGGGAAAGGAATTTATATGAATTTGGGCGATTGGCTCGCTAATTTCACATACGGTGTTTATGATGGCGATGAACTGCAGCTACTGAAATGGGAATTTGAGAAATGAAATCGCGTTATTCAAAGGAAGAGATGGACAGGTATTTTAACGATCCCGAATTCAGGAAATCAGCCGGTGGAAGAGGTATGAAGAAGATCAACGCCCAGAAACTCGCATTCAAGCTCGGTATTTGGACCGCGATTATTGTCGGTCTGATATTTTACGGCATGTATATCATTCATGGACTTCCTTCATTGGAGGAACTTGAAAACCCCAAGCCTGAGCTCGCGACTAGGGTGCTATCCGCCGACGGGCAGGTGATCGACCAGTTTTATCTTAAGAATCGCGCAGTCGCCGATGTCAAGACTCTCCCACCATATGTAATTCAGGCGCTCATCGCGACGGAGGACAAGAAATTCTACAGCCATTGGGGCCTCGACCCTATTCGCATACTCAGCGCGTTTGTAACCGACCTTGTCCACATGCGGATCATGGAAGGAGCCAGTACGATCACGCAGCAACTCGCGAGGAACCTGTATCTGAACCAGGAAGTCACTTTGACACGGAAGATCAGGGAGGCCATCACCGCTGTTCAGATCGAACGCACATACACGAAGCAGGAAATACTTGATATGTACCTGAACGACGTCTATTTCGGCAGAGGCGCGTATGGGATTGAGTCTGCTTCCCAGCTATACTTTGACGAGCCTTCTTCAGACCTAACTATGCCGCAGGCCGCCCTTCTGATAGGGATGTTGAGGTCGCCCGGGAGATTCGATCCCGTCACACACCCGGCGCGCGCAAACATGATCAAGAATGTCGTTTTGAGGAACCTGCATGAAGACGGCAACATTTCCGAGGCCACGATGGACAAGGAGATGAAGGCACCGATCAATCTTAAGTACCATGGCCCTTCAACTGGTCTGGCCCCGAGCTTTGTTGAGATGGTGAGGCAGGAGCTCGAGAAGAAAGCAGAGAAATATGGCTTCGACATTTACCGCGATGGGCTGACCGTGTACACCACGCTAGATTCGAGGATGCAGGCGTACGCGGACAGCGCTGTGGCGGACCACCTGCGAAAGTACCAGCAGATATTTGACGAGCACTGGCACTGGAGTGAGAACCAGGCAACTCTCCAAGCGGCCCTTGACAAGGCGATCAAGGACCTTCCTGAATACCGTGATGCCTCGACCGACGCGGAGAAGAACGCGATTTACAAACAGCTCTATAATAACCCGGCATTCATAGACTCAGTGAAGAAGGCAGAGCAAAGGATACAGGTAGGGTTTGTATGCATTAATCCGCAGGACGGACACATAAAAGCGATGGTCGGATCTTCGAACTTCAGACATTTCAGATACGGTTTGAACCACGTCACTCAAATAGCCCGGCAGTGCGGATCGGCATTCAAACCGTTCGTGTACACTGTCGCCGTCGATAACGGTTATGCCCCTTCGTATAAACTGCTGAACCAACCGGTCACCATCGTTATGCCGGACGGCAAGAGGTGGTCACCAAGAAACGCTGATGGAGAGTTCGGAGGAGAAGTCACACTACGCGACGCGCTGAAATACTCGATCAACGTCGTGGCGGTGCGTGCCATACAGGAGATCGCCCCGGTTCAGCAGGTAATCGACTACGCGCACAGAATGGGTATCCAGACTTATATTCCTCCATACGCGTCGATCGCCATGGGAACAAGCCTTGTCGTTCCACTACAACTGGCAACGGCTTACGGTGTCTTCGCGAATCAGGGAGTCCTTACGAAACCGGTCGGGATATTGAAAATCGAAGACAAGGACGGGAATGTTATTTGGCAGAGTCACACTCAGTCCACCGAAGTTCTTAGCAAGCAGACCGCCTACTTGATGACCAATATGCTGGAAGGAGTAATCAACGGCGGGACGGGGCAGAGGGTCAGGAATTACTTTTATTTAGATTGCGCTGGCAAGACAGGCACAACGAACAACTTTGCAGACGCCTGGTTCGAAGGGTACACACCCCAGCTTGTCGCAGGCGTCTGGGTCGGCTTCGACGACGAGAGAGTGCATTTCACAAACTGGTACGGCCAGGGCGGAACGGCCGCGGCGCCTATTTGGGCAATTTTTATGAGAGACGTTTATGACGATAAGTCGATAGGTCTCCCCATAACTTCATTTGTGCAGCCGCAGGGAGTCGTCACTGCGACGATATGCGCTCAGACGGGTATGCTGGCGACTCAATTTTGCCCGGACAAGGTGACGGAAGTATTCAACGCGAAATACCTGCCGCCGGTCTGCAATGTCCACACTTCACCGACCTCGGCAAATGTAAAGAAGCCGACAGGCAAGATAGGTTATTAGAATATCCCTTTGTAAGCTCCGCCGTCGAACTGGATCGTCGAGCCGGTAAGATAACTGTTCTTGTCGGAGCATAAGAAGGTTACCAAGTTCCCGAATTCTTCGGGCGTACCTAGCCTGCCCAAAGGTATCTCGTTCACAATGTTTTTCATGGCAACTTCCTTAGTAATTCCCAACCTGGTCGCTGGCTGCTCCATAAGGTAGTCTATCCTTTTTGTCGAGACGTAATACGGGGCAATGTTGTTAACGAGGACGTTATCCCGCGCGAGATCTTTTGAAATCGATTTCGCGAGACCGATAATCGAAGTACGGACTGAGTTGGAGAGTAGAAGGTTGTCGATCGGCTGCTTCACGGTAAGCGACACTATGTTCACAATCCTTCCCCATCTCTCCTTTTTCATGAATGGTGCCGCCTTCCTGATTAGCCGAACCGTGCTCATCAGATTCAACTCAACCGCGCTCATCCATTGATCATCGGTGAAATCATCGAAGCCACCGGCGGGCGGGCCACCCGCGTTCGTAACTAGAATTTGGACGGTACCGAATCGCGCGGCGATTTCGTCAAACATTCTGTCGATGTCCTCCGCTTTTGTCACGTCGGCCTGAACAGTAAAAGGAGATTGTCCCGTCCGAGATTTTATTTCCTCGGCGGCATCATTGATGTTCTGTCTGTCGCGCCCATTAATAATCACTTCAGCACCCTCTGACGCGAGGGCAGCTGCGGTTGCTTTTCCGAGTCCCTTTGTCGAGGCTGCTACCAGGGCAACCTTGCCTTTCAATCCTAAGTCCATCCATTTCTCCTAGTGTTTTGAAATAGCGTCAGTAATTCCAACTCGTATCATCATCACTGCTATGGCGGCAAGAAAAAGCGACGCGACCTTACTGAATGCTCTCGCGCCGGCCGCTCCCATCAGGCGGTTCACGAGATCGCTATAATTGAAGATTATGTATACGATTGTCAGGTTAGCCGCAAGTGCGAGTGTCGTCAGCACATAGCCGTAAGAATTGACGAGTATAAGTATCGTGGTCAGCGCGGCGGGGCCCATAATGAGTGGGATGCCTATCGGAACAACTCCTATGGATCCGCCCGGATCCCTGCGTTGTTGCTCATGGGCAAATATCAGGTCGTTCACCGAAAGGACGAGAAGAATTATCCCTCCCCCGATTCTGAAATCGCTCAGGGTTATCCCAAGGAAGTTGAATATACCCTTGCCTGCGACGATGAAGAGAATGGAGACGGCAAGCGCTGTGAAAGACGCCTCGATAACGAGCGTCCTCCTCTTGCGGGTTTCCAGGCCTGAAGTAAGAGATAAGAATATCGGTAAGACGCCGATCACGTCTATAGCCACGAACAAAGGAAGGAAGCAATAAAAGAAATCGTTTATGACTTTCATATGCGAAGATATTTGTGTGGTGGCTAAGTTGCAAGCGTTGGTGGAGAGAACGAAATGTAGCTGAAAGGAAAACGGGAGCCGAAATGGTTACCGAGCTCCCGTCCTAAAGCGCGAGATTAGTTGTTCGGGTCTTGCGGCTGAGGAGCCTGTTGCATCATTCGATTTTGCCAGGGACCCGATCCGCGCATCATTCCTGGCCGTCCCATCATCATACCTTTTCCTTGCATTCTGCCTTTCATCATCATCCCGGCTCTTCTTTCAAAGAACATGGGATGTTCGAGTAGCTTCTGCCATACCTTCTGCTGTTCCGGGGTCAGCAACTTGTTGACTTCGAACCATGCGTCCAGCTTGTTCTGCTGAAGTTGGGCCCTGAGATCAGCCATCTTCTTTATGGAGGCGTTCAATGCTTTCTGGTCCGGAGCTGTGGCTGTTGCGAGCTCATGGTAATCCAGACGGGCGTGCTGCAAGTTCGCGCGAACGTCGATTTGTTTCTGCATCATATTGAACCAGACATTGCGTACTTCGGTCTTCTGCTGATCCGTGAGCTTAAGAGCAGTCAGGAAGGGAGCATGGTGGTCCATCCAAGTCTGGCCCATTCGGGCGGCGGGCTGCGCGAACGCAGTTGTGCTCGCAATGACTAGGACTAGAGCCGTTGCCAACAATTTTGTTCTCATTTTTCATTTCTCCTTGTTTGTAAATCTATCTCTTTGACAACGATAGAGCGGACGCGGTTTAAATCTGGTTACTCAATAATCCGCTGGCATCAAAGGTGTAGATTTGAGTATCTTTGTCATGCGTTCATCTGCAAGTTGCCCGAATGCTATAATATGCTTGATAATTAACGGAGACGGCGCTCATCGTCCGGCCACTAAGCTTCCTGGGAAAGTCAAGCGCAGGGCGAGCGCTAATAGTTTTTCCAAGAACGCCTTCGGAAAAGGTTTTCTGACTTGCCTATCAAATACAGGACTACAAATGAAAAAAATCCAGATACTTTCGGCGCTGGTCATACTCCTCGGTATTTCCACGAGCGGTATGGCTAAAAGCGATTCCACACTAGTTCATCTGAATGATTATTCCTTCCTTTACGGCAGGCAGTATTTCGTGCTCCGGAGTGGGAGGACGCAGATGTTCATACAATGGGACAAAGTCGACCTTGGCTCGGCTTTCACTTATCTACTGTTTGATGGGGAGAACGCACAGCAGAGCGCCAGGAAAGACAGTGCGTGCAATTTTAATCCGCAGTCGGGTTTCGAAAGCAGCGCGCTCGAAGTGGAAATGGGGGGATATCCGTTCGTCGCGCTTGGACAAAATGCGACCGCGCGTTGGGTCTACGAAGACGGCATCCCAAAGGTCGAGGCAGTCTGGTGGGCGGGAGGCATCAAGGTTACCGAGAAAATATTCGCGGTCGCAGGGATGAATACTTTTGTCAGGTCTATCACGCTTGACGGCGCTTCGATTATCGGTGGCGAAAACATAAAGATCCGCCTGGGAGTGCCGGACGGGAATATCGAGAAGTTTCCGAACGCTATACTCTATTCAGGGGAGAAGGGGAGAATCGCGATCGTTGTGCCGCAGTCTGACATGCATACCGACATAGATGGGAATTATCTTGAAATTTCAGATTCCCTGGCACCTGGACAACGCCAGACCTTCAATACTTTTGTGGTCACCCAAATCCCGACGGGTACTCCGGAAAATATGCTGTCGCGAATGGGACGCGTGAGCACCGGCAACCAGTTCCTCGACAGGACTCGCGAGGATTGGGCGAAGACGACTACCGTGACGACGGGAGACGATGTGGTTGGTAATCTCTTCAACAATGTACGCTTCACGCTTCCCGGATACGTGTCCGAGGTTGGAATAATGGATGCGGGAGTGTTCGAGTACGGTGGTCAGTGGATAAGAGACGCTTCCAACACAACCATTGGGCTCCTCCAGATAGGACAATTCCAGCTCGCGCATAATCTCCTTTCGTATATGGCCGACAACATGATCGGCAACAACGGCGCGACGATGATATCGAGCAGTTTCGTGAATCCGGAGGATGAGGAATTCGATCAGATGGGCGAATTCTGGGATGCCATGAAACAGTACTATTATTGGACGGGAGACGCGTCTCTTCTGCAGAAGAACGCGAAGAAACTTATAGCGATGACGAACTTTCCTTTGCAGCAGCAGTTCCTGAATTCAACCGGAATGGTGCACGATAAGCGAGAATACTGGGAGCGGTTTCTCGGGGATGGCTATGAGCTGGCGTACCAGGTTTACGTCATCGAGGGGCTCCGTGATGCTATCGAACTTGCTCATGTTGTCGGGGCGGAAAAATACGTCCCGCGTTGGAAGGAGATTGAGACTAAGATGTTCAATACTATGATGTACAATCCCAAAATGGGACTCGTTCACGACGGCGCATTCATTAAGAGAAGGTCCATAGACGGACAGATTGTGGATACACTAAGGTACAAAGGTTATATCGTCGATTCGCCTGCGCTCACGGAGTCGATGCAGAGGCTGATGCCCGACGCGTCGATGGTGCTTCCAATTGACCTTGGACTCGTCAGCCCGAAGTCGGCGATCGCGAGGAACACGTTGAACGAACTCCAGTCGCTTTGGGATTTCAGATGGTCATTTGGCGGCTACGACCGGTATAATACAAGTTCGGAGCCGGATCAGCCGGGGCCGTGGTCGTTCGCGACGGGGTTCATATTGCGCGCGCAACAGGCTGCAGACATGTATCGGCGCAGCAGGAAGACGCTGGAGTATTTATACAACGTGCAGGGCGGCCACACCGGCGCGTATTTCGAAGAGATACCTCTGAATCGGCATCAGGAATTCAAGGATGGGATTCTCCCGTGGCCCTCCGCTGAAGTGGCTCTTTTCGTCGTCAGGTCCTGGTTAGGCGTTGGTTTCGCGAACGGCCGGGTTGTCATTAAGCCGAATCTTTATCCTGGCACAGGCGAGGTCAAGGCCAACCTCAGATATCACGAGAGCAGCATCAGGCTCAATATTGAAAACGCCGGTCCGGTGCGGGAAGCTATTGTTGATGGGAAGGTGATCCGTCCAACGAGGGAGGGAGCCATCATGCTCCCCGCCGATTTTACTGGAGGGACGGTAGACATCAGGACCCATTGAGGCCGATGAATTATCCATCGATCCCTTATTGTGCTTGTGGAGTCAGAAACATAATTTTAGCTATGCGGAGTTAGTATCGGAGAGAAGGAGAACTACGGTGACTCGGTTCCTGCTTAGTACGGTCCTAATGTTTTCGTTCGGATATACAAGTAAGCTAAAAGCTGAGACGTTTGTGCCGGCGGACAACCCTTACATTCAGTACTCTGGTAGATGGGACTTCTCGGATTCGTTAAATCCGAGGCATTCATGGCCGGGAATTTATATCACGGTGGTGTTTGATGGAGACAGCATCGGTGTCAGAATGCAGGACACCGTCAACTATTATGACGTCTACATTGATGGCAAGCTCCACGGAATATTTCACGGGGATAAGCCTGGCGACGCCGACTATGTCCTTGCCTCTAATCTCCCTGATACAATTCACACTCTCCGTCTTAGCCAGCGGAATATTTCGTTCGGCATCTATACCTTCTCGGGCTTGATACTTCAGAACGGCGCGAGGCTTTATCCGCCGCCTTCACCTCCAGAAAGAAAGATTGAGTTCATCGGTGATTCGTATACCGCTGCCGAGGGCAACGAAGCAACTCAGAAGATTATGCCGTGGACAGCGAAGTTTCCGGTTACGGATATCGACAGCGGATTCGCTGCAATGACCGCGCGGCATTTCGATGCGCAGTACCACATTACGGCAAGATCAGGAATCGGAGCTGTCTGTGATTGGCGGGGGCATTTCAAAACGTCAATGCTGCACTATTTCGACAGGACGCTGATGGAGGCTCCTGAACCAAAGTGGGATTTCAAAAAGTGGGTGCCGAACCTCGTGGTTATTTGTCTCGGATTGAACGATCACTCCGGGCTGGCTGCAAAGAACGGCAAAGTCTCTGCGAAGAATTCTAAAATATTCCGGAATGGTTACATGAAACTCCTGTCAATGGTTCGAGAGGCCTATCCAGATGCTCCGATACTTGTGTGGGCACCTTACCCCACCTGGGCGCGCCGGAATGAAAGGGAGATAGTCGCCAAAGAAAGGGCGGAGGGGTTCAAGAAGGTCTACTATGCCCACTTTGACAGGTTCCCCGGCGGATACGTTGCGGATGGACATCCCACTGTGGCTACGCACAGGAAGATGGCCGCCGAGCTCATAAAGGCAATTAACCGGATAGCTGTTTTTAAGGAAAGAAAACTCAATTGAACACGACGCGGATGTTTAAGATGGTGTTTATTTCGAACAGCTCGCGAGGTCTATTCTTGTAACTTTGTGAAAAGTCATAGGTTCAAAAGCACAATTCAACTTAGGGAGAAGCAATATGCCAACAGTTGATACTAGGTCGAAATGGCGCGGATTATATTTGGGATTCCAGATTTTTGCGGTCCTTCTGGTGATCCACGCGCGCGGCGCGACACAGACACTTGACAGAGTCAGGTACGATGGGAAAGACGTTTTCCTTAGCGGAATCAATGTCGCATGGGTAAGTTATTCCGCTGATCTAGGACCGAATCCCGCAAATTTGTCCGCCTTTAGAACGATATTTCAGCAAGTGAGAAACAGCGGGGGAAACGCCCTCAGGCTTTGGCTATACACAACCGGCGCGAATGCCCCGACATACAACTCGCAGGGATACGTCACGGGGCCGGGGCCGGTCGCGATACAGAATCTTCGCGAGATTCTTTCCGTGGCACATCAATACCGGGTTGGACTAATTCTCTGTCTTTGGTCGTTCGACATGCTGGGGAAGCATGAGGGACTCAATTCGACTCTACTCAGTAATAACCAGAAGATGTTGACAGATACCGCGTATACTATGGCTTTCGTCCGTAACGCGCTCACTCCACTGGTAGATTCAGTGAAGAGCAGCCCGGCGATCATCGCCTGGGAAGTTTGCAACGAACCGAACGGCATGGTAACCGGCATGGAATATTACACGCAGGACCCAACCGTCCCGATGTCATCGGTGCAGCAGTTCACGAATTTGATTGCCGGCGGCATCCACAGGGCAGACCCCGGCGCGCTTGTCACAATAGGAGCGGGCAACTTCAGTATTATCACCGACGTCAATCCTCCCGCCGCCGCGAGGAAATCCGACCTTAAGATGGTAAGTTCGATGCCGCCGGAGCAGTTGCAGGTGATGACTGAAAACTTCAATGTGGCGCATAGACTGAATCTGACCACACAAGAGATGCAGAATTATCTCGAGAGGATAGCTTCGCTGCCTGACAGCAACTATTTTTCCGACAGAAATTTGATCGCGGCCGGAGGTGATTCGCTCGGGACTCTAGACTTCTATTGCGAGCATTATTACGGCGGTGTTTCACTATCTCCTTTTACTCACAATTTTTCATATTGGCAGTTGAACAAGCCCGTCGTGGTGGCCGAGTTCTATATGCAGAGCACCGACGGAGTCCCCGCTACTTCGCTACTTCAGACACTGTATCAGAACGGTTACGCGGGGGCGCTGGTCTGGTCATGGACTGATTTTCCGAAGACCCCGAATAATCCGGCTTACGCGGCTACCGACACCTGGGCATCATTACTGCAACTGTGGAATTCGTACAAGCAGTCCATCGACGTCTTTGGCGCGGATTGGCCCGTCGTTTCAATGGTTAATCCAGTCAACAACGGTTCGTACCCGGACAGCACGCAGATGACTCTTACAGCCGCAGTCGTGGATACGGCCGACACAGTAAGTTATGTCAAGTTTTATGGGTCGGACTCTCTTCTGGCCACCGTGACGATCCCGTCAGATACTTCCGCCGATACATTATTCTATTCTTACGAATGGAAAGATCTATCCTCCGGAAACTACGGTGTAACGGCTGTGGCGGTGAATAAGCAGGGGCAATCGGATTCTTCAGCGGCGGTCAGTTTCACTGTCGGCGTCCCGCCCATGACATATATTCCGGCGAGCAAAGCTGTCGCCAATAATTCCAACATTACACTCAAGAGCGACGCTACCGTGCAGGGAGGGTCGTATTATGACATCGCAACAAACGACTCGGCTGCGAGGGTGACATGGACTTTCAAGAACATTGGCGCCGCCGGAGTTTACCCGATATCGTTCGGCTATCAACTTCACTACGCGACGCCGAAGACACAGTTTATCAATGTGAACGGCGCAAGGGTCGACACAGTTGTATTTCAGGGGTCCACTTCAGCCTGGCAGAGTGAAACTATATCTGTCCCGCTGTTAAGTGGCACTAATACTGTGCAGGTTCAAATGTCCTGGGGATGGATGTATCTGGCGTACTTAGGCGTACCGACTGAACTGATCACTCCGGTTTTGCAGGGCCCGACCATCGCGACGAGCTACTCGCTCAGCCAGAATTATCCTAACCCATTCAATCCGACGACGAAAATAGAATTCTCGCTTCCATCAGAGCAGCGGGTCAGCCTGATCATTTACGATGTGCTCGGACAGAAGGTGCGGGTGCTGCTGAATCAAAAGATGACACCCGGGACCCATATCGTAAGCTTCAACGGCTCGAGCCTGGCCAGTGGAGTATACTTCTACCGACTTGTGGCGGGCGGCTATATGAAGACAATGAAGATGTTGTTGCTCAAATAATATCGCTGAGCAAATTCGTCATACAAGTTTGTGCGTTAGTAGTTATCATCGCCGCCTCCCATGAGGCGGCGATGAAGATGGTCGGTCAGGTGTTGGATGTGATTCGAGTTATGAACCTATCTTCTTATACGATGCTTCCGGCGTGACATCCTTTCCGGTCTCTTATCCGAGAAAAAGATGATCGCCGTGTTCGAGGATGAAGCCTGTCGCCCCTGTCATGAAGACATATCAACTGTGCATTGTCAACTTATGGAGAAATGAAAATGAAGTATGGCTTTTTCGACGACAAAGCAAGAGAATATGTAATCACGAACCCGCGGACACCCTTTCCGTGGATCAATTACCTGGGAAGTCAGGAATTTTTCACAATTATTTCGAACACCGCCGGTGGTTACAGCTTCTTCAGGGACGCGAGATTGAGACGCATCACGCGTTTCAGATACAATAACGTTCCGCTTGATATGGGGGGGAAATACTTTTACATCAGGGACAGAGACACGATCTGGTCACCCGGATGGAAGCCGGTTAAGACCGACCTCGATTCTTACGAGTGTCATCATGGTCTTGGTTATACAAGATTGGTCGGGAGGAAGAACGATCTTGAAGCGGACGCGCTCTATTTTGTACCCGTTGATTTCCGCGGCGAGGTTCAGAAGTTAAGCCTAAGAAATCACGGAAAGTTGGCAAAGACATTTAAGTTGTTTTCGTTCGTCGAATGGAGCCTCTGGAACGCTCTTGATGATATGACAAATTTTCAGCGCAATCTTTCCACCGGGGAAGTCGAGATCGAAGGCTCCGCAATCTATCACAAAACTGAATACAAAGAGCGGAGAAATCACTACGCGTTTTATTCAGTGAACGCGCCAATCTCCGGATTCGACACTGACAGGGACTCCTTCATCGGGATCTATAACGGATTCGAAAATCCCGAGGCCGTGACGGATGGAAAGTCGAGAAATTCTGTTGCGCACGGATGGTCACCCGTCGCCTCCCATTATGTACAAGTGGAACTAAGACCAGGCGAAGAAAAGGAATTCGTGTTTCTTCTCGGGTACGTGGAGAATGCGCAGGAGGAGAAATTCGAATCTAAAGGCGTTATCAATAAGAAGATCGCCCGCGATATGATGGACGCCGTTGCCACTTCCGAGAAAGTCGAAAGGATGTTCGCGGATCTCCGTTCGTACTGGGATAATTTGCTTTTGATATTCAGGGTGGAGAGCAGGGACGAGCGACTCGATAGGATGGTCAACATCTGGAATCAGTATCAATGCATGGTTACGTTCTGCATGTCGAGAAGCGCATCGTACTTCGAATCTGGCATAGGTCGGGGGATGGGGTTCCGGGACTCAAACCAGGATATAATCGGTTTTGTTCATCAAATTCCCGAAAAGGCGAAGGAAAGAATCCTCGATATCGCGGCGACGCAACTGGAGGATGGAGGCGCTTATCATCAGTATCAACCACTGACGAAGAAGGGTAATAACGAGATAGGTGGAAATTTCAACGACGATCCCTTATGGCTCATACTTTCGACTTCTGCATATATCAAGGAAACCGGCGACTGGAGTATCCTCGATGAGAGAGTCCCATTCGACAATGATCCTTCGACAGCCCGGCCTCTGCTCGAACACCTGGGGCGGTCGTTCTTCCATGTCGCGAATAATCTCGGCCCTCACAGCCTCCCGCTGATAGGCCGCGCGGACTGGAACGATTGCCTCAATCTCAACTGCTTTTCCAATAATCCCGACGAATCTTTCCAGACTACGGAAAACAGAAAGGGCGGCACGGCGGAGTCGGTATTCATAGGTGGAATGTTCATACTTTATGGGGGTGAGTATGTTTCGATTCTCAGGAAGCTCAATCGGGACGCTGAGGCCGATGAAGCTGAAAGGTTCATTCAAAATATGAAGAGCGCGATCGATGCGGCAGGCTGGGATGGCGAGTGGTTCGTTCGCGCGTATGATTACTTCGGGAAGAAGGTCGGGAGCAATGAGAACGAGGAGGGTCAGATCTTCATCGAGCCTCAGGGGATGTGCGTCATGGCGGGGGTTGGTTTGAATGATGGGCGAGCAAAAAAGGCGCTTCAGTCGGTGAAGAAAAGACTCGATTGCGACTACGGCATCGTACTCCTCAATCCAGCTTTTACAAAATACCACATCGAGTATGGTGAGATTTCCACTTACCCCGCCGGTTATAAAGAGAACGCCGGCATCTTCTGCCATAACAACCCGTGGATAATGATCGCCGAGACAATGTTGGGGAACGGTGATCAAGCATTCGAATATTACAGGAAGATAGCGCCATGTTACTTAGAAGACATCAGTGAGTTACATAAGATGGAACCTTACGTATATCCGCAGATGATCGCAGGCAAGGACGCCTTCGTCCCGGGTGAAGCAAAGAATTCTTGGCTCTCCGGGACCGCGTCATGGGTGTTCTATGCAATCTCACAGTTCATACTTGGGATCAGGCCCGGTTACGACGGTCTGATCGTCGATCCATGCATCCCAAAAGAATGGGAAGGCTTTACTGTAACGCGCGAGTTCCGGGGGTCGGAGTACAGGATCGTCGTATCCAATCCCGACAGAGTGTCCAGGGGAGTGAAGCGACTATCGGTCGATGGAAATATATTAGCCGGTAATGTAGTGCCCTTGTTTCGTGCTGGAAGCAAACACGAAGTCGAAGTCTTAATGGGTTGATTCTGACAGGGCGTCTGTAACGATAACGTATTCAGGGTATCAGAACCAAGGAAGCTTTCATGGGAAATGTCAATAGCGAACTTAAAGCAGGAGGACAAACGATTTCTCCGCTAGCTTTGAACCTTATGGAGCGGAGTCGCTCGCTTAGAAGTGCATGGCTTTGCAGCGTAGCCCGCAACGAATGAAGAGGGCCGCAGGATTGATATCAATTGATTTAAGAGAATTCATCCTTATCTTAATTCCAACATCAGGGAAGAGAAATGAACAAGTCGATCGTTTTAGTAGATCTTGTCGTACTTGCTGTGGTGGCTTACTTCTCATGGTACATGGCGACGGATTACCAGACATTTTCGGGAAGGGCGCATATTCCTTTCGTGCTCTGGGTAGTCGATACTATCGATCTTTTCATTCACGAAGGGGGACATTTCTTCTTCGGATTCATGGGACGAATGATATATTTCATGGGAGGTTCTTTGATGCAGGTTGTCCTGCCTTCGCTGGCGATCTGGGTTTTTCTTAAGTCGGGATTCAGGTCATTGATAGGAACGCTCTACTGGCTCGGCCATAATCTCATAAACGTCTCGGTATATATTGCAGATGCGCCTTACCGTAGACTCCCGCTGATTTCGGATTCAGCTATTCACGATTGGAACTGGATCTTCAACCATATCGGCAATATGCAACTGGCGGCACCCGTTTCAACGACGGTCTTAGCCTGTGGAATAGTCGCGTGTTCCGGCGCCGTATTGACTGCAGGGTACTTCCTTGTGAGCGATGTAAGAGAAACTTTCTTTCTGGAGTGAGACTAATGATTCGACACGTAATATTTTTCAAGTTTAAGGCTGGAACCACGGAATCACAAATCGCGAAGCTGCAGGAAGGGCTTGGCGGGCTTCCGGCATTGATACCTGAAATAAGAGCGTACGAGTTCGGAAGTGACTTGGTCAAGTCAGAAAGGTCATTCGATTTTGCCCTGATCTCATCTTTCGATGACCTGGAGTCCGTTAAACGCTACGCCGCTCATCCGGAGCACCAGAAGGTACTGATACATATCAACGCCATTTGCAGTGAAGTGAAATCGGTGGACTTTGAAAGTGGCAGCAAGTAGACGGGAAATCGATTTCGTTGATAAGGTGAGATAATGCTTATCACAATTGCCGGAGAAGCCACAGAGGAGACGAATGTCTGAAACCATTCTCATGACAGAGGGATTGAGCAAAAGGTTCGGCAACAGGTGGGCCGTGAAGGATCTCAACCTGGATGTTCGTGCAGGAGAGATTTTCGGATTTCTCGGGCCAAACGGCGCGGGGAAAAGCACGACCATCAGGATGATACTCACTCTCCTCCTTCCGACTTCAGGCAGCGTGAAACTTTTCGGCAAAGAAATTCGCCGGGCCAGGGCGGAAATACTCTCAAGGGTCTGTGGAATAGTCGAGAAGCCTGATTTCTATTTATTCCTTTCGGCATATAAGAACCTTGAGCTGCTCGGCTCACTCTCGAGGAAAGTGACGCGAGATGAGATATTCGAGGCGCTTGAGATAGTCGGACTGAAGGCAAGGGCCGGAGATAAGGTTAAGACTTTCTCGCACGGTATGAAGCAGAGACTTGGGATCGCGCAGGCGATCCTGACCAGGCCTGACCTCGTTATACTAGATGAGCCCACATCCGGCCTTGACCCTCAGGGGATGAAGGAGGTCCGCGAACTCATCCTCAGGCTCTCGCGGGAACATGGCACGACGGTTTTCCTGTCGTCGCATCTCCTTACTGAAGTCGAAGCGGTCGCGCAGAGAATGGCGGTACTGAATCACGGCTCGCTGATAGCCCAGGGAGCCGTCTCTGAGCTTATGAACGACGGCTCATCTTACTTTACTATTTCAGCGTCGCCGGTGGACAAGGCGTTGGAAATGTTACGAAATGTGGATTGGGTTGAGGTTGTCGCTACAGGGAACGGCATCGACGTTCGCATCGACTCGCGGAGGGCCGCCGAACTGAACAGACTCCTTGTAACTTCCGGGATAGACGTGTCGGCGTTCGCAGCCAAGCGCACCCTCGAGGATTACTTCCTGAAAATTACGGAAGGAGCGTCAGAGGCATGAGTCTCTTCGCGATAGAAATTGAAAAGACGTACCTCCGTTGGCGGACCTACATCGGCTTCGCTGTCATACTCGTCGCCGTAATTCTGCTGGAAGTGATAATCAAGCTTAATGAACCTCAGATGGCCCGCGCCTTCTCGGGCGGATTAAGTGCGGATTTCATCATCTCGGGGCATATCCTGAATGCATGGGTTATTACTGCTTTTGTCATGAATTCACTTTATATCCATGTCCCGTTTCTGATAGCGCTTGTCGCCGGTGACATGGTATCTTCGGAAGCCACATCGGGCACGCTTCGCTTCATGCTGATTCGCCCTCCATCACGATCCAAAATAATATCGGCCAAATTTCTCGCGATGCTTTTCTATACGGCAACGCTTATTATTTTTTTTGGTATACTTTGTGTTGGCATCGGCCTCATGTTATTTGGCGGAGGGGAGCTGATAAAGGTCCAGCCGGGTATGCCGCATATCGTCGTCCTCCCTGCGCGTCTTGCCGCTTCACAGACCGGTTTGGCTTTCATCGCCGCGATAATCTCCATGTCAGTGGTAGGCGCGCTGGCGTTTCTTTTCTCCACCCTCGTCGACAATTCGATTGGCCCGATAATAGGTTCGATAGCAGTTGTAATCATTTCATTCATACTCGGCAATCTTCCTTTCGAATTCACTGAATCGCTTCGCCCTTATTTGTTCACTACATATATGGGAATATGGCAACTCCTCCTTGACAATCCCGTCGATTGGCCTATGGTCCTCAAATACGCGCTCGCCCTGCTTGGTTACGATACTGTATTTTTCATGGTAGCTTATTATGTTTTTGTGAGAAAGGATATAAAGAGCTGATGAACACGAATCGATGGATGTGCAGACAAGGGACTACCGGGCCGGAGTTCAACCCGACGCGTTGCGTGCGTCACCGGGGAGCAATTGGAAAGATCATGACTCTTTGCGGCTTGGTGATACCTCTCGTGTTTGGAGCATTAATTATCTTCGGGGCGTTTAATCGAGCTAGGGCAGCGTCTTCAAGGGAAAAGGGGATAGCCTATCTTGAGAAGGCGATTCACAAATTCGACGGGATAAAAGATTACGTTGTCGACGTGAAGGTGCACATGGATATGAAGGGGGTCCAGATGCCTGACATGGAGGCGAAGGTGTATTTCAAGGAACCCGATAAGATTAAGATAAATTCGAAAGGGCTGTTCTTCATGCCGAAAGATGTTGGCGTGATCAATCCGCGTAATTTCAATCCAAATAAATTTGAGATCGCGCTGATAGACACTCTCACATATAACGGGAATCCCGCGGCGCAGCTGTCACTCGTTCCGAAGAGCGACGAGAGCGGGAACAAGAACATATTCCTGACGATCGATATGAAGGACTGGATTATAGTTCAAATCGCGACGTCGCCTTCGCCGGGAAGAGAAGCGAGCGCGAAGATCAAGTACGGGATGTTTGATGGATTTCAGATGCCCGTGGAAGTGAAGGTCCATCTTGATGTCAGGAACCTAAAAGGAGAAGGGCGCATGCTTGGACCCGAACATGGGCGCCTGGATCAGTTGAACGGGAACGTAGACATCTTTTACTCTAATTACAGGATCAACACCAATCTCCCTGACAAAATCTTTGAGAAGAAGGTTGAGTGAGCCGTTCAGGTGAACTTCAAACCTTGAGGAGCTGTATCAAGTATTTGAGGAATTGGGAAATGGAAGTCAATGCCGAGAAGATAGACGAAGCGGTTCTCGCGCTTCTTTACCTGACAAGCTTCGAAGAGTACGGAGCAACCCGCGCTTGGAAGAGTCACGATTGGGAAGCGCTCAATCGCCTACATGAGAAGGGGCTGATAAGCGATCCGAAAAGCAAGTCTAAATCGGTCATCTTTTCCCCGGAGGGAGCCAAGCTGGGTGAAGAACTGTTTCACAAACTCTTTAGGAAGTAGCGTTAAGACGACGCCCAGCTTTCCGGGAAGCGGAAGGGCTGACACTCTTAATGGACGATTGGGTACGGGCTTCAGCCGCCCGACGGAGGATTCTTCTTCAGGGTAGGATTCACCCCGCTCTTTACGCTCAAAAGACTATTTCCGTGGGGTGGCATTTCTCTGGGTGCCCCTTCTTAATTTCACGGTAATCTTGTTTATAGCTTGAGGTCATGTCAGTTCAGATGTTTCCTTGACTCTGTATCACAACATTCCAATGCGCGGCTTTTCCAGTAATACCACCTCCACTCCTTCTTGATAAACTTTTCCCCCTCAAGTATATTCTAAACACACGTGAGAAAGAGAGAGGAAAAGTTTGGACTTAGCTTTCCCTCCTGTGACAGCGATTGCCGTGGGAGGGTGGGGAAGTCTTCATACCTCGATCTGCCGGAGAAGTCGTGTTAAACCAAATCTCAAAACGAGAACCTTACGGAAGTGAATGAGTAAAGGCGCTTCAGCTACGCCGTTGATGACGCAATATCGGAAGGTCAAAGACCGATATCCCGACGCAATCGTCCTTTTCAGGATGGGTGATTTTTATGAGACATTCGAAGACGATGCGAGGATTGCGAGCAGCGTCCTTTCGCTGACATTGACAAGGCGTTCCAACGGCGCCGCGTCCGATGTCCCGCTCGCAGGATTTCCTCATCATGCGATTAACCAATACCTACCGAAGCTTGTCAAAGCAGGTTACCGTGTCGCCGTCTGCGAGCAGCTCGAAGACCCGAAACTTGCCAAGGGAATAGTAAAGCGAGACATTGTGGAAGTCGTTACACCGGGCGTGAATTTTTCGAGCGACTCCGCGAAGACGAACAATTATTTTGCCTCTCTCATCTCCGACGGTCAGGAATTCGGGCTCGGTTTTTGCGACGCGACGACCGGTGAGTTCGGCTTTGCACAGGGAGAACTCTCGGTACTCGAAACTTACTTGACTAAGATAGAGCCTCTTGAAGTCGTCCTTCCTCGCGAAGTGTCCGATGAACTTGAGCCTCTCGTTCAACGCGCACTGAAAAGAACGGTAATTACCAGGCGCGACGATTATATATTCAACTTCGATTACGCGTACGACAAGCTCATCCATCACTTTAATGTCCAGAGCCTCAAGGGATTCGGGCTCGAATCGAGAGAGCTTGCCGTGCGTGCCTCGGGCGCAGCGCTGGACTATCTTTCTGAGACACAGAACGGAAACCTGTCGCACATCGTTTCTCTGTCTGAGTTTAGCGTCTCCGGTTTTCTTGAGCTTAACTGGACGAGCCGAAGGCATCTAGAAATTGTCGATTCGACTTCCGACGGCGGTTCCACGCTTCTGAGTGTGCTGGATCTTACATCAACGCCCATGGGGGCGAGACTTCTCAGGCGTACGCTCCTCCAGCCGATGAAGGAGGTTGCGTCAATAAACGCCAGGCTCGATGCGGTCGAGGAGGCAATCAAGAACCACTTGACTTCCAATGAGTTAGGCGAACTCCTCTCCGGATTTGGCGACCTTGAAAGACTCGTCGCAAGAGTCTCCACCAAGCGCGCGAATCCACGAGACATCGGATCGCTTCGCGTTATGCTTGAGAGGCTCCCTGGTATTAAGACCTTGGTTGAAAATTTCAAATTACCTGAGTGGCAATCTGCGAGTTCGGCTATAAATCTTGAAGAGTCACTTCTTAAGCGCCTGAAGGACTCGCTGGCGGATGACCTCCCGGTTCAGGCGTCCGACGGCGGTGTGATAAGAAAGGGATACAACGCCGAACTTGACGAGCTGCGCGGTCTGGCGTTCAATGCAAAGGATTGGATCGCCCGAATGCAGGTGACCGAGCGTGAACGCACAGGGATCTCATCGCTTAAAGTCGATTACAATTCCGTGTTTGGCTACTATATCGAAGTTACTAAGTCTAACCTTTCCCGAGTCCCGGAAAACTATATTCGGAAGCAGACGCTTGTCAACGCGGAGCGCTTCATCACTCAGGAACTGAAGGAGTATGAAGAGAAGGTACTCCACGCCGAGGAGAGAATACAGAAGCTGGAGCTCCAGCTTTTTGAAGAGCTTCGAGATGAGGTCGCCTGTCATTCTTCGTCTCTCCTGGCGACATCGCGAGCGATTGCGCTCTCCGACATGCTCATTGCATTTGCCAAGGGAGCCGCGGAGAACAATTACGTCAGACCGATTGTCGATGAATCACTCGATCTGGAAATTGAGGCGGGCCGCCATCCCGTGGTCGAGAAACTTCTTCCGAGCGGTGAAACTTTCGTCCCGAATGACATCACTTTGAAGGAGGGGGAAGCTCAGATCGCGTTGATAACCGGTCCGAATATGGCAGGCAAAAGTGTTTACATAAGACAGGTGGCGGTAATCGTGCTCATGGCGCAGGCGGGCTCTTTCGTCCCGGCGAAGCGGGCGAGGATGGGCGTCGTCGATAAAATATTCACGAGGGTCGGAGCTTCCGATAACATAAGCGCGGGCGAAAGCACTTTCATGGTGGAAATGCAGGAGGCCGCGAACATATTGAACAACTCGACCACAAGAAGTATTGTTCTCCTGGATGAGATAGGAAGAGGAACAAGCACGTTCGACGGGGTATCTATCGCGTGGTCCATAGTTGAGTACTTACACCAGAATCCCGCCAGGGCGGCGCGAACTCTTTTTGCCACGCATTACCACGAGTTGAACGAACTTTCCGAGTTGTACCCTCGCGTCAAAAACCTAAAGGCAGACGTCAGGGAGTACGGGGGCAAGGTGATCTTCCTTCACAAGATCGCTGAAGGGAGCGCCGACCACAGCTACGGCATACATGTCGCGGAGATGGCGGGACTTCCGAAAGCCGTGACGTCAAGGGCAAAGGAAATCCTGAAAAATCTCGAATCATTTGAGTTATCCGCGACTGAATCGGCCGCGGCTTCGGCGCAGCAGCCAGTGAGGATGCCGAAACCGCGAAGGGTTGTGCCGAAAAGCAGGGAAGGCGAAATGCAGATAGAGCTATTCTCCATCGGAGATGAGGAGCTCAGAAAAAAAATTGAAGGCGTGGATCTCAACAATCTTACGCCAGTTGAAGCGCTCAATAAGATCGCCGAGTTCAAAAAGATCATAGCGAAGGAGTAAAAATGGAACCAACGGGCAAAGTCGTGTCGATTCACGGAGCCACCATCGTCGGAGAGACAAACTCCGCGCAGACCTTCAGTGTCGGTTCCTACGTCTCAGTCATCTTGGAGGAGAGCAAGCTTCTCGGTGTGATAACGTCACTGGAACTCGCGAGCGAAGAACGAATCAGATTCACCGCCAACCTCTTCGGAAAGTTCAGCGGTGGAAGGTACTCGCGCGGGACGGAGGAACTCCCCTATCCAGGCGCCCCCATTGAGGTTCCGGAAGACAGCGAGCTCGACTTGATATTCAACACGCACAGGAGATACGACTTCGCGTTGGGTGAAATTTCTCTCTTGAAGGGGAAAAGAAATTACATGGACCCTGACCGGTTCTTCAGCAGACATGTATCCGTCGTTGGAGCTACGGGGTCCGGCAAATCGTGCGCGGTGGCCACGATACTTCAGAAAGTCGCAAAACTCCCGGGCGCGAGAATCATCCTTCTCGATCTGCACGATGAGTACAGCGAAGCGTTCGGAGATCTGGCCGAGAAGGTGAATATCGGCGACTTCGAGCTTCCATACTGGACGATGAACTTCGACGAGCTCGTGGAGACTTTTATTGATCCGGATGACCCGGCGGCGAAGAGCGAAGCGGTCGTCATGTCTGAAATTCTGTTAAACAGCAAACGATCGAAGAACGTCGCGTACAAAGACAGCCTTACGATTGATTCGCCGGTATATTTCGATTTGTCGGATATCAAGGTAAAGATGCAGGCGCTCGATACCGAGAGACTGCCGAACGGGAAGGAAGGACCCTTCTACGGAAGTTTCACGAGGTTCCTTTTTAAGTTCGATACGAAAGTGAACGACAAGAGGTTCGAGTTTCTGTTCAAGCCGAAGAAGTTCAAGACCACGGAAACGTTTTCCCAATTCCTGGAGCTCCTTTTCGGGTTGAAGTCTGGCAAATCGCTGGTCGTGCTGAATCTAAGCAACGTGCCTCCGGAAGTAATCAACGCGATAGCTTCGCTTCTTTCCAGACTTGTCTTCGATTTTAACATGTGGAACAAATATCGCGCGAACCTTCCCATACTGCTTGTTCTCGAAGAGGCCCATAACTATTTGAACACGAGAAATTCATCGCAGACCGCGCGGCGGACCATCGAACGCGTTGTCAAAGAAGGAAGAAAGTACGGCGTGAGCGTAATGATAGTCAGTCAGCGCCCTCTGGACATAGCCGAATCGATAATGTCGCAATGCACGAACTTTGTTGTGATGCGCTTGTCGAACCCCGATGACCAGGCGTACATCGGGAAGCTCGTGCCTGAATCCATGGTGGACCTGTTGGACATCATTCCCGCACTCAAACAGGGAGAGGCGCTCCTGATTGGGGACGCGTGCATCCTTCCGGTCCGTACAAAACTTGATGCTCCCGATCCGTTTCCCAAAAGCAAGGACGTTGACTTCTACACCAAGTGGAGTATCCTCCCTCCCGCGGTGGATCTTGACAATGTAGTAGAACGTTGGAGAAAGATTAGTTACTAAATGAATCAAAGACAATTATTTCACGCCATCGAACATGTCGCTTCGAAAGATTACAGGTCAGACGAAGAGTTACTTGAGAGTGTCGTACGAGAGATAGCAAATTCGGATCAGATACGGATTAAGGGGGGAAGGATATGGAAGCTTATTCCCCGAAAGAATGCCTATATTCTCGTGCGCCAGCTTGGCAAGATGAAGCCGTTGGAAGAAAATTATATGATAAAAGTCTCGGACTATCCGGATTTTATTAGGATCGGGAACGAGAAGACGCTTCTGAGTCTCGAGAAGAATGCCGACCTCCGGAAGGGAGGCATAATGAAATACTCCGCCACGGGCGTCGGCGACAAAACCAAGGTTAAGGGGATACCGCTGTACCAGTACATTCTCTCTTTCAATACCGAGGAAGAGGACCAGGGGCTTTTCGATACTCTAAACGTCATCGGAAGCGCCGTAACGGCGGTGCTGCGCGGAAGACACGCGCTCGCGCGCACGAAGCAGCTTGAACAGGATATGGATCAAGCGCGAGAGATTCAGCGAAGCATCTTGCCTGAGCATGAGTATAAGTACGGCGCGTTTCAACTTTTCGGCGTGTCGCTGCCGGAACGAGTGGTCGGAGGAGATTTCTTCGACTACATTACTGCCGGCGAGGAAGGAGAATGGCTTGGAGTGGCCGTTGGAGACGCGGCCAGCAAAGGACTCAGTGCCGCCGTCGAAGCATTGTACGTCTCCGGCGCCCTGAAAATGGGCGTAGAGCTCCAAACAAATATGTCCTCACTCGTCCGGAAGATTAATAATCTCGTGAACTCGACTTTCTCCGATTCCCGTTTTGTTACCCTCTTCTACGGCGAGTTCACCGACAGCAAGAGCGGACTCTTTCTCTACGTAAATGCCGGACATAATCCTCCGATGTTTTATCGGAAATCTACAGGAGAGGTTACGCAGTTAATTACGACGGGACCGGCTCTCGGCATCGCGCCGAACGCCAAGTACAGCATTGGAAACGTCAATTTCGAGAAGGACGACGTGTTACTACTTTACACCGACGGCGTGTCCGAAGCGAGCGACAGCAATTTCACCCTGTACGGCGAAGAAAAGTTGAAGAAAAAACTCTCGGAAGTGGCAAGCCTCGAACCGAAGAGAATGTGTTACGAAATACTCGACTCAGTCCAGCGGTTTTCCGCGTCTTCGGCTTATGCGGACGATAAGACGATAGTCGTGATAAAGAGAATGGCATAGGAGGTCCGATGTCTGAGGAGGCAGTTCGGCTTCAAGATAAATATATCGTCGATCCGGCTCACGCGCCGGGCGTGAAACTGGTGAAGGCGTTCTCGAACGCTTTCAAAAACGTAATCGCAACAGCCCGGACGTGTTATTCATCTAAAGGTATTATCGAAGATGAAACTGTCGACGTGGAGAAATATGCCGACCTGGCAAGAAGTATTTACGATGCCGGTCACCACACCACTTTTCAGCATGCCGCATTTCAATTCGAGCTGTCAAATGTGTCGAGACAGTTCCTCTGGTCATTTCTTCACTCACACCCTTTCTACAATTCTGAGCAAGTCAGCCAGAGGTACGTGGAAGTTAAAGAAGGAAATTTCTTCATCCCTTCGCTAAAGGGTGAGGCCTTGGACATTTATCTGAAGGCTGTGGCAAGACAGCACGAGGCATACAGACAACTGGTTGACCTCCTTGCAAAGCCCGCGGCAGACGAGTATTTCAAGAGATTTCCGCGGAGGATAGGCGATAAACGCTTTTCCGGAGAGATCAAGAAAAAGGCGCAGGAAATAGCAAGATACGTCCTACCGGTTGCTACCTTTTCTTACCTGTATCATACCGTTAGCGGCTTAACCCTCCTTCGGTACGCGAAGATGCAAAACGCAGGCGATACCTCTCCCGAGCAGAGGCGGGTAGTCAGCATGATGGTAGACGAGCTTCTCAAATTTGATCCGAACTATAGAATAGTTCTTGAGGAGCCTCTTGATGAAAAGTCCTTCGTTGAGTACGAGTACAGGAATTCTGGAGTCGGTTCGAAATTCATCGAGGAGTTCGACAAGGACCTGGAAGGACATACTTCAAGGCTCGTCGATTACAAGAGCAATTCTCAGAAAGTAATCGCGGATGCGGTCAGGGAGGTATTGGGCGTCACTTCCGCCGAGCTATCCGATTCGGAAGCGATAGACATCGCCATCAATCCCGCGAGGAATAAAGTATTGGGAAACTCTATAGTGCTGACGACACACGATAAGATTTCCCGCGTCCTGTATCATGCATCTTACACATTCAAGAAAAAGCTCAGCCACACGGCGGACTCGCAGGACCAGCGCCACAGGATGACTCCGGCGTCGAGGCCCATTATCGCGGAACACCTGCGCGAAGATCCGGATTATATCATGCCGGCCCTGGTCCGCATGGAGAACGAGGCGGAGAGCCTTTACTCAGAGACCATGAAATTCACCTGGGATTCCATAAACAAACTTGTCTCGCTTGGAGTGGACAAGGAGTCCGCGGCGTATCTCTTGCCAAACGCCTTTCCGATTAGATTCACTGAGTCAGCGGATCTTTTGAACCTTCATCACAAAATCGAGATGCGGCTCTGCTACAATGCGCAGGAAGAGATCTGGAGAGCGTCGCTTGATGAGGTGGAGCAGATCAAGAAGATTCATCCTGGCTTGGGAAGCTATCTCTTGCCGCCTTGCAGCATAAGGCTTCTCGCGGGGACAAAACCATTCTGCCCTGAAGGGAAGCGGTACTGCGGCGTTCCGGTCTGGAAGCTGGACACTTCGGAGTACGATAGGACGATTTGAGCGTAAATGCTTAAAGTCTTCTACCTCCTCTCAGTCTTTTTCATAATGTTTGTAGTTACGGGCTACACCTATTACCGTCAGAAGCGCGGCGGCTACCTGGTGCTGCCGGGGTGGAAGTTCATACCTATCGGGCTTTTTTTTGTGACCGGGGGTATGGCTATGGAGGCAATCCACTCGCTGATCGCCGTGAACGGCGGGTGGGATCTTGCGTTTGAGATCGTTCAGAATTACGGGATGTACCTCCCAGGCGTAGCTCTGGTCGGATTCGGCACTATCCGTGTGATACCCGCGATGGACGCTTACATCGCAAGTCTTGCGGACAAGAAGATCATGGACCAGAATAAGATATTCACGAAGCACCTGCTGAAACTCCAGGAGAACAGCATGGCGCTCGCGTCGCCCGGAAGCGTCCAGGATGTTCTCCAAAGAATAGTGTCTAACGCGCAGGAGGTGACCGGAGCATATTTTTCCGCGTTGCTGCTTTTCAATCCGCGCACCGATACTCTGAATTCTAGTTACTATGCGGGGAACGGGAGTGATGTCCTTCAGAAGGTAGTCGATATTCTGGATATTGACCTGAGGAATATTGAACTTCCTGCCGAGAAGATCGACTTCTTGAGAAACATTGCGCGAGGAGGGAAGCCGTACTTTGGGACCGACATCGATGAGCTTCTTACCTTTTACGTAGGCGAAAGGGAAGTACCGGCATCGATAAGGAAGTGGGATCTGCAGAGATACGTGCTCGTGCCGCTGCAAGTCGACGGTGTTCCTGACGGACTCCTCTGCTATTTATTCAAATCGGCTGATTACTCCAGCGCGCTTCTCGAGCTTTTCGCGCACCAATGCTCGCTCGCGCTCAGGAACGCTAGGCTGTTCGATGAGATGCAGCAAAATACTATCGCTCTCGAGATTCAGAGACGGAAGGCGGAAAACGCAAACAGATCTAAGACGGAGTTTCTTGCGAATATGAGCCACGAACTTCGCACGCCGCTTAATGCGATAATTGGTTTCAGTGAAATACTTCAAACCGACATGTCGGAAATGCCGCCCGAAATGGCGCGACAGTTTACGGAGAATATAAACAGGAGCGGGAGGCATCTGCTCGAACTTGTAAATGATCTTCTTGACCTATCGAGACTCGAAATCGGAAGGATGAGGCTCGAAAAGTCGCACTTCCAGTTGAAGGAGGAACTCCTGCAAGCTGTGAAAATAGTTGAGCCCATGGGGCTTGAAAAGAGCATTCAGTTCGATACCGCGGTCGAAGATTCGATCTCCGAAGTTTACGCCGATCCGCAGAAACTACGACAAATAGTAATCAATCTTCTTTCAAATGCGGTGAAGTTCAGCCATCAGGACGGTACGATCAATCTGAAGGTTTGGCGGAATTCGAGTTCGCTCCATTTCTGCGTAGAAGATTTTGGGATGGGCATTAAGAAAGAAGACATCGACAGACTTTTCACGCCTTTCGAACAGCTGACCCAAAATCCATACGCGAAAAAGTACCGCGGGGTCGGGCTCGGATTGGCTCTTACGCGCAGACTTGTTGAGCTTCACGGGGGAAGGGTTTGGGCGGAGAGCGAAGTTGGAAAAGGATCAAAATTTTATTTCACGTTGCCTCAATAATGGAATCAAAGAAATACACTATTAAGAAAAGCGTAGTCGGCGAAGCTGAACGGCGCGTCTTCAAGATAAACTACGAGCGGGATCTTAACCCGGATCAGCTCGAAGTCGTCAGGACCATAGACTGCCCGGTTCTGGTCATCGCCGGAGCCGGCACAGGCAAGACAAAGACACTCATATATCGCGTCGCTTACCTCGTGGAGCTCGGGGGAAATCCACGTTCGATACTTCTCCTGACGTTCACGAGAAAAGCGGCGGATGAGATGCTGAAAAGAGCGGCTTCGCTCCTTAAGTCAGCTTCTGCAGAACAGGTCGCCGGCGGGACATTCCATTCGTTTGCGAATATGACACTCCGGCAGCATGCAAAGGTGCTCGGATACGGCGAGCAATTCACCATCCTGGACGACTCGGACGCTGCGGATGTCGTGAATCTACTGAGGACCAGGCTACGTCCGGAAAAGAAATCGCAGCGTTTCCCGAAGAAGGAGACTTTGATCGATCTATACAGCAAGTCCGAGAACACGCTCACACCGATCGAGGAAATCGTCTTCAAGGAGTACCCTCGGTTCATAGAACAAATGGAAGATATACTCAAACTGAAGCGGCAGTTCGATGAATACAAGCGCAAGTACAACCTCATGGATTACGACGATCTCCTGAAGAACCTCAAGGAGCTCCTCTCTCAAAACGAATCACTACGGAAAACGGTCGCCGGAAAATTCAACTACGTCATGGTCGATGAGTTTCAGGATACCAACAAGGTTCAGGGAGAAATCGTCAGGCTCCTCGGGATGGATAAAGAAAACGTCATGGTTGTGGGGGACGACGCGCAGAGTATCTACTCCTTTCGCGGGGCAAACTTCAGAAACATTTTTGAATTTCCTAACTACTTCCCGGGCTGCAAGGTGATCAAACTGACTGAGAATTACCGTTCCACGCAAGGCATACTCAATTTCACGAACAAGGTGATCGAAGCGGCAAAAGAGAAATTCGATAAAGAGTTGTACTCCAGAAAGAAGGCGGGCGACAAGCCCGTCATCGTTGCTGCGGAAACGGAAAATGTGCAGTCGAAGTTTGTCGTGCAGCGCATTCTGGAACTCCGGGAGGCGGGCATTACCTTGAACGATATCGCCGTCCTCTTCCGGTCTTCGTATCTCTCCTTTGACCTTGAGATAGAACTGACGCGGGCCAACATCCCATACGTGAAATTCGGAGGCATGAAGCTTGTCGACGCGGCACACATCAAGGACATAATCTCATTCCTGCGGGTGATCGAGAATCCGCGCGACGCTGTCGGATGGCACAGGATACTTCTTCTGCATCCCGGCGTCGGCCCGAGAATAGCCGAAAAGATATTGGATAACCTGACGAGCCAGAGAGCGGAAAACATTCCAGCCCCGGAGGAGCATGAAGCGAAGATACCTTCAAGCGCGGAGGAACTCATCGGCTTCATTTCAGAAGAGGGGAGAAGGAAGTCACAGCCTGTGGAATATGTTGAATCGGTGCTGCGCTATTATCAGCCTCTCATGCAGAGTAAATACGACGACTACTCCAAGCGGCAGAAAGACCTTGAGATGTTCGCGTCGATTGCGGAGAGGTACAAATCGCTGCAGAGCTTCCTCTCGGATCTGGCGCTGGAACCACCGACAGAGAGCGTTGTGGATCTCGGCGAAAAAGACAAGAAGGAAGAACAGATTACAATCTCGACAATTCACTCCGCTAAGGGTCTGGAATGGAACAGCGTTTTCGTCATCTGGGCGCTCGACGGGAAGTTCCCGTCGATGTATGCCACCGACGACGACGACGCGATCGAAGAGGAAAGGAGGTTGATGTACGTCGCCTGCACGCGCGCGAAGGACAACCTCTACATCACATATCCGATGAATACTTACGACCGCGAGAGCGGAAGGATATTCACTAAACCGAGCAGGTTCATCGATGTGGTGCCGCAGGATTTTTATGAGAAATGGAATCTCGTGTTTGAATAGGGCGTTTTGATCGACCACCTCCGTTAGTTACAGCTTTCCAGCCAATGTTTCCTCCCATAGTATCGATGATGGCTGGCGCTAATTTTTGGGCTTCGCTCGGCGGGGAGGTTATCGGTCGAGAAGTTCGGACGCGAGGAGTCCGGCCAATATCAGCGCGCCTCCTACGGCGCCGACCCAGCCGACGAATTCCCCGAACGCGAAATACGCTATCACGTTTGCGAGGACGGGCTCCATCGAATAAATTATCGCGGCCCTGACAGGAGTGGTGTCGCGCTGATATTTTGTCTGGAGATAAGTGGCGAAGACAGTTGCGAGTATCGATGTGTAAAGAAGCGCCCATAAGAGTCCTGTCGTGAGGTGAACCTGCATCGTCTCGAAATATGGGGCTACTGTAATTGCGAGCATCGCGGTAAAGGCAAGCTGAAGTAGTGTCAACTTTGACACATCGTATTTTTTCGAGAAGATGTCGAGATAGACGATGTAGATCGCGTATGAGATTGCGCAGAAGAATGTAAGCAGGTCCCCGATGTTGAAGCCCTGTCCTCCCGGTGACGTGAGTAGATAAAGACCTACGGCTACCAGCGCGACTCCGATCATGTTGGCCCTCGACGGCATTCGCTTCTCTATCACGGCCTGGGCGATTGGGGTGAAGGCGACGAGTAGACCTGTGATAAATGCCGATTTGGAAGCTGTGGTGTATTTTAGCCCGACGGTTTGGAACGCGAATCCGATCATCAGTAAAAAGCCAAGGAATAGTCCGACCTTGAAGGTCCCCTTGTCCATTGACAGGTAATCTCTTCTGTAAATAAGCGGAAAGATGATCGCGGCGATGCCGAAGCGGAGCGCGAGAAAGGTCAGGGGAGATGCGTCCGTTAGGGCGAACTTCACGACAGCGAAAGTTCCTCCCCAGATGAGCGTGATGGAAAGAAGTATGAGCTCGGCTTTATGAGAGCGTGACATATCCTTTGAATAATCGAATCAATTCAGATTTATAGAGGATTGCTATCACAAAAACGACGAACAAGATGGTATTCACAATCATGGCTTTGTCGGTAAGCAGCGCTTTTGTCGGATTCTCTCCGAGCCCGGTCTTATGAACAAGGTAGAGATACCTGAATACGCCGTAAGTCACGAAGATCGTCGTAAAGATCATGGCTTCGGTATGAAACGCGTGAACCGTCCGCTCGGAAACAGTGTAAAGAGCGTATGCTATTATAACGCTCGCGGCTGATATGGAAAGTATCTGGTCAATGAGTCCAAGGTCGTAATCCGAGAGTACCTTCCTAGTCGTCTCATCGATGCCCTTTGTCACGAGAACAAACTCGCTCCTGCGCTTTGCCACGGCAAGGAATATGGATAGAAAGAGCGTTGTCATGATAAGCCAGCTCGATACGTTCACATCAATAGCGTAACCGCCCGCGAGTATCCTGAGGATGAAACCTGACGCTATTACAAAAAGATCTATCAGCACGATACGCTTCAGCCCGAAAGAGTACAGAATGTTAATAGCAACGTAACCTAATATGACAAAGCTGACCGCTAGAGCGGAGCTGATGAGAGCAAGGAAGAATAGTGACAGGGCGAATAATAGAATAGAAAGCGCCCACCCCTCTGTTATCCCGACCCTCTCGGCGGCAATCGGACGACTGCGCTTAATGGGATGTATTTTGTCGAACTCTTTGTCCGCGATGTCATTTAGGACGTAGACCGCGGAGGCCGCGAGAGAGAAGGCTGCGAACGCGAGCATCGATCTATAAAATAAGCCGATAACAAGGAGATTCTTTGAAAAGATGAGAGGAACAAAGACGAAAGCGTTCTTCACCCACTGGTAGGGTCTCATCAGTCTGATGTAGTCTTTAATTCGCTTCATGCCATCGTCATTAGGTCAGTGAACTCAATTTAGTCAAAGGCGACATTGCGAAACAAATTTTGTGTTCAAAGAGTACCTGTGTAGAAACCATCTCGCGTGTCGTCCCATGGAACGAGTGGTCGACGTTTTCGGCATTCTTTCTGACATTGTTAATTCCACCATAGGAAAATATATTAATAAATGCTTACTGAATTCATATTCTTGTTCCTCGTCGCCATCTTCGCAGGCTTTTTCGGCGCCCTCGTCGGAATCGGAGGTGGCGTAATCATAGTCCCAGCGTTAACTCTCTTGTTCCATCTTCCTATACACATGGCAATTGCGGCCAGCATAGTTTCCGTAATAGCCACTTCGATAGCGGGCGCGCGATCATATGTAGATCAGCAGATCACGAATGTTCGCCTTGGAATGTTCCTTGAAATTTCTACGACCGGAGGCGCGCTGATCGGTGCGCTAATCGGCGTGCTCATGCACGGTTACGTACTCAGCCTCATCTTTGGCGCTCTAATCTTCTACATGGCCATAATGTCTTATCGGAGCAGAAACAAGGAAGAGAAGATGATCGATTCCGGCGCTTATGATGCGATGCAACTTGATGGCGTCGCAAAAAAACTTCAACTCGAAGGCACTTACCACGACGTGGCTCTCGGCCGCGATGTCAAGTACAATGCTACGAAACCAATAGCGGGAAGCCTCGTGGCTTCGCTTGCCGGAGTCGGTTCAGGACTGCTTGGAATAGGCGGCGGCGTTATCAAAGTCGCCGCGATGAATACAATGATGAGCATACCGATGAAGGCCTCTGTCGCCACGAGCAAGTTCATGATTGGTGTCACCGCTGCGACGAGCGCGGTGGTCTATTTCATTGCCGGAGGTATTAACGTGTTCGTCGTCGCGCCTGTAGCTTTGGGTACGATGCTCGGTGCAACCGGCGGAAGCATAGTCATGAACAAGCTCCACAGTAAGGTGATAAAAATGATCTTCTTTCTCCTGATGATTTACCTCGGGTACGAAATGATTGCCAAGGGGTTGTCTATGGGATATAACATTAATTTACCGGGACTAATGTAATGGCCATTGACGAAAAACATCTCGAAGCAGAGATTCAGGATATCAACAAGATTGTGTCGATAATACTTGCGACAGGAATGTACACGACGATGTTCTTCTACATATTCGGGTTGATACTGGTTTTCGCGAGGGGAACTCCGATCCCAAGGCTTTCGCAGCAGTATTTCCACTCCTTTGGTGATTTTTTCGCGGCGTTGTTTTCTCTTCATGCTCGGGCGTTCTTGTATCTTGGAACAATCACGTTGATCCTTACGCCGGTAAGTCGGGTCATTATTTCGATCTTTGCCTTTCGAAGGGAAAAGGACTACAAATACGTCGGGGTTACCACAATAGTATTCCTGATTATACTCGTGAGCGTGATTGTTGGGAGTGTCTTCAAGATAAGCGTTGGCTGATTGTCAGGCTTTTGTGGGGAGAGGGATTTCGGGGTAAACATCTAAATTGATTTTGAAGTCCGGATGTTGTAAAATCTTGAGTCATTAAGACTTACACTGATGAAAGAATCTACAAAAATTTTCCTTTGGGTGATCGGCTTAGTTCTCGGCGCCAGTGTCGTGATAGCGGTGATCGTGCTTGCGACCGGCGGCGGCGAGAACGATTATGACCTATCCGGATCGGGGGCAAAAGTAGCAGTTGTAAGCCTGAGGGGAACGATAATGTCATCGAGAGACATTGTTTCGACGCTGCAAGCTTACGCAGAAAACAGCAGCGTGAAAGCGATAGTTCTCAGAGTGGATTCACCCGGCGGCGGCGTTGCGGCAAGCCAGGAACTTTTCGAAGAAGTAAGATCCATCCGTGACACTATCAAGCCGATTGTGGTCTCGATGGGATCCATAGCGGCGAGCGGTGGATATTATGTTAGCTGTGGCGCGACAAGGATCGTCGCGAACCCTGGAACGATCACCGGAAGCATAGGCGTTATCGCGATGTTTCCGAATTACGCGAAATTAATGGAGAAGCTCGGGCTCCAGATGGACGTTATCAAAAGTGGAAAGTACAAGGATTCAGGCTCTCCTTTCAGAGCGATGACTAAATCAGACAAGAAATATTTCCAGGGTGTGGTAGAAAACAGTTTCGACCAGTTTCTGGGCACGGTTGCCAAAGAGAGGAAACTTCCGATCGACAAGTTGAGAAAGTTTGCTGACGGTCGTGTGTTCACGGGCGAACAAGCGCTGAAGCTCGGACTTGTCGACACACTCGGCTCGCTTGACGACGCCATATCTATTGCGGCAAGACTCGGTGGCATCAATGGAAAGCCAGTAGTCGTGGAGCCGAGAAATCGTAAGAGCCTCGTAGACATGATCCTGGGTGATTTTGCCGAGAAGTTTCATTTCTTCGAGAGAGACTTTATCGAGCAACCGATACTTCAATACAGATTCGCGCAATAGAAAGGGGAGATAATGAGCGTTACTAAAGCAGACATTGTTGAAGAAATTGCACTGCAGACCGGCCTGACAAAAATTGAAACGCAGGCTGTGGTTGAAGGTTTTCTGGCTTCCGTTAGAAATGCTCTCGCGGAAGGAAAGGCGATCGAAATAAGAGGGTTCGGTAGTTTCAAGATTCGAAAAAGAAAAGGTCGGATGGCGCGTAATCCGAAGACAGGCCAGGCTTATCCGGTGAAAGAGCAGTATGTCCCATACTTCAAGGTATCAAAGGAGTTCAAGGCTTTTGTTGATGAGCATCTTGGCAAAGAAGTGCAGGGGGAAAAGGGAAACGTTGAGGAGGCTGCCCAGGGATGACGGGTAAGTTTTGTCCCGAATGCGGCGCTGAGACAACCGGCGAGTTTAAATTTTGTCCGAACTGCGGCAGTAAGCTTCCGGAAAGCGCGCCGGACGGCAGAGTAATCAAAAGAAAATCGGGCGAGCAGAAGTCGGAGGGGGGCACTGTCAGATGTCCTATCTGTGGTTTTGAAAACCCAATGGGAACAAGGGCGTGTGATTCTTGCGGTTCGTTCTTGGGCGGCGGAAGCGCCGAACAAGTGGATGTTTCTCACGCAGCACCGCGTGCCGAACATACATCCGCTCCGAAAGAAGCCTCACGGAAGCAGGTCGTTCCAAAGAAAGATGTTAAGAGATCTTCCAAACGAGCTGCTGAAAATAAAACTCCTCAGCCGAAGAAATTTCATCTCGAAACATATCAGTCCGTTGCCATCGTCGCCGCGCTTCTTTTGGGAGCGATTTTCATCTACGGGCTTATGACGTCAAGGACGCACACCCAGCCGTCAGGCGGCGGAGGCATGCCTTCTCAGCAGACTTCATCTGGCGGACAACCGAGCGCGAACGTGCTCCACGAAATCAACAGGCTGCGAGAAGTTGTCGGCAAAGAACCTGACAACCTTAGTTCGCTTCTGGAGTTGGCCAACATGCTTGAGGACAACGGCTTCTATAATCAGTCAACCGTTTACTATAAGCGATACCTTGCCAAGGTTCCCCGCAACGTTGACGCGAGAGTCGACTACGGCGTGACACTATTCCAGGCAGGCAATGCTCAAGACGGAATATCGCAGATCAAAGAAGCTCTAAAAACCGACCCGACACATCAAAAAGGTCTTTTCAACCTGGGAATAATTTACCTTAACACGGGACAGATCGAGAAGGCGAATGCCGCGTTCAAGAAATGTGCGAAGGTGAATCCCAACAGTGAAGTAGGAAAGAAAGCTGAACAAATTTTGCAAGAACATCAAAACATTACATCGCAGGAGGTGAATTAGAATGCCGAGTGGTAAGAAGAGAAAACGCCATAAAATGGCCACGCACAAGAGGAAGAAGCGGCTCCGCAAGATGCGCCACAAGAAGAAGATTCGTTAAGTCTTTCTGAATCGGTCCCGATCCGCTCGCACTTAGGGCGGATCGGGATGAATTATTTCATACCAGCAGGGAGTTTTCAGGATGAACGCAGTAAGGCGGGTCGGACTATATCTATTTACGGCTGTAGCATTCACGCTTGTTTCCCAGGTCGCGTTCGGTTGGGGTTTCTGGTCGCATAGAACGATTAACAAGTATGCTGTTACTCTTCTTCCCGAGCCGCTAGAGAATTTCTATGAGGCTCACGTCGACTATATCAGCGCTCACGCCAGCGACCCCGACATGCGCAGGGGCGAATGGAAGGACGAGGGAAATTACCATTATATGGACATGGACGATTACGGGACTTATCCCAAGTTCAATGTCCCGCCAACCTACAAGGAAGCGGTTGAGAAATATGGCGAGAAGGCCGTCGTGAAGGACGGAATGGTCGCCTGGCGAGTCGGCATTGACGTCGATAGTCTCACGGAGGCCATGAGAGCTCACGACATTCCGCTAGTACTTCATCTGTCCGCAGACCTCGGGCACTACGTGGCAGACATGCACGTGCCGCTGCATGCCACGAAAAATTACAACGGTCAATTTACCGGGAACATCGGTGTGCACTACCGTTGGGAGACGGGGATTCCCGACCGGTACGGTAAGGATTATAGTTTCAACGGTATAGGAAAAGCGTTTTACATAAAGGACCCCGTCGAGCACGCGCTTAAGATTCTCACTCACAGCTACTCTCTGTTAAACAAAGTCTTTCGGTCTGACAGCATAGCGAAAGCAGGTATTCCTAAAGACGAGCTCTATAAAGTTGAGGTGAGAGACGGGAAGAAGGAATATATCTATTCCGACGAATACTACAAGAAATTTAACGACCAACTAAACGGCATGGATGAAAGCCAGATGCGTGAGGCGACGAGAGCGGTTGCTTCTTATTGGTACACCGCATGGGTGAATGCCGGCAAACCGAGATTCTGGGAAGAAGGGAACAATGAAAAGTAAGCTATCTCCAAACCGCATTTTACTGAGCGAAAGGGAAATACCGAAGAAGTGGTATAATTTGACCGCCGACCTGGAAGAGAAGCCGCGTCCGCCACTTGATCCTCAAACTCATCAACCGATCTCGCCCGACAAGTTAAGTGTTATATTTCCGCAAAATTTGATTGAGCAGGAAGTGTCGGCTCAAAGGTTCATAAAGATCCCCGATGAACTTTTGAAGGCCTACGCTAAGTGGCGCCCGACTCCACTGGTCCGAGCGCGCGGGCTTGAGGAGCTTTTGGAGACCCCGGCACATATCTACTTCAAGAATGAAAGTGTAAGTCCGGCGGGAAGCCACAAACTAAACACTGCTTTGGCCCAGGCCTATTATAACAAGCTGGAGGGTGTTCAAAGACTTGTAACGGAGACGGGCGCCGGCCAATGGGGCAGCGCTCTGGCAATGGCATCGAGGACCTTTGAACTCGGCTGCAAGGTCTTCATGGTCAAGTCGTCGTACAACCAGAAGCCTTACAGGCGAGCCATGATGCATATGTGGGGCGCCGAAGTATCGGCAAGCCCAAGCGAAGAGACGAACGCCGGTAGAGCAATCCTGGAACAACACCCCGATTCCCCTGGAACGCTCGGTATGGCCATAAGCGAGGCTGTTGAAGTGGCTGCGAGCGATAACGACACTAAATATGCCCTCGGCAGTGTGCTGAACCATGTGCTTCTCCATCAGACCATTATTGGAGAGGAAGCGATCAAGCAACTGGACAAGGTTGAAGAATTCCCTGACACGATCATAGGCTGTGTCGGTGGTGGCTCGAACTTCGGCGGTTTTGCATTCCCATTTGTTCGTGAAATTCTTGAGCAAAGGCCGCGCGCCAAGAAGATGCGGGTCATAGCGGTTGAGCCGTCGGCGTGTCCCACGCTGACCAGAGGCGTTTTCACGTACGATTATGGCGATACCGCCGGATTGACTCCGCTCCTTGCAATGCACTCTCTCGGACATGACTATGTTCCGCCTGCGATTCACTCTGGCGGATTAAGATATCACGGCGTGGCTCCCCTGATATCGTCTCTTGTCAATCTTGGAATAATCCAGCCCGTCGCGTATACGCAGAACGAAGTTTTCGACGCAGCGCTGAAATTCGCCAGGAGCGAAGGGATCGTCCCCGCGCCGGAATCGTCGCACGCCATCAGGGCTGCTATCGACGAAGCGCTCCGCGCTAAGTCAGACGGGAAGAAAGAAGTGATAGTGTTCAATCTTTCCGGACATGGTTACTTCGACATGAGCGCATACGACGATTACCTGGAAGGAAAACTTGCTGACAGCACGGTTGACGAAGAGGAACTGCAGAGATATTTGAACCAGTTGAGGCACCAGTCTTTCGAATCCTGAGCTCGCTCTAACTCGTTATCTATATCTCCTTTTCTTGATTTTTACTAAAGGCATTGATAACTTCAAAATGAGTTTAAACTAGGGAGGTGTATCATGGCACACGATAATGATGGGTTGACAAGCGGGTTGTTCATTGGGTTTATAGCAGGAAGCGTTATAGGCGCGGTCACGGCGTTGCTCCTCGCGCCAAAGTCCGGTGAAGAATTGCGGAAAGACTTGAAGAGTAAGTCGGATGAGCTCCGGGAAGCTGCGCAGACCCAACTCCGTCAGGCCAGGGAAAAAGCGGATGGCCTGGTTAAGGATGGAAGGAAGCGCTCAGAAGAAATTATAAGCCAGGCGAAGCGAAGAGCGGATGTTTTGCTGTCCGACGCCGAGAAGGCGATCGACCAGGCAAAAGGCGAGGGTGGCAAATTGAAATCGGCCTTAAAGGCCGGGACCGACGCGTTTAAAGAAGAGAGAGCGAAGAATAGCTAGAAGGGATATAAAGTGGCGACCGTATTTTTGATAGTGGCCTCGATTGCTCTCCTGGCAATCGCGGCAGCGAGTGTTTACTCGATAATGCTGATGAAGGACGCCAAGAAAGTGCTGAATCAATTGGAGATTTCTGTCAGGGAAATCTCCGAAACTTCCCGCCCTGTGCTTGAGAATTCCGGAGTCATTACCGGGAAGATCAGGGAAATAGCCGAGAATGTAGATGGGGAGGTCCTAAGCGTCAAAGGGGCTGTGGATTCATTGATAGGCGCCGTCGAAGACGTTGTCGACTTTGAGCGAAGAGTCAGGTCAAAAGTTGAAGATCCAATTATGGACACGGCAGGATATCTTGCCGCCATTACAAAGGGCGTTAAGACTTTTCTGCGAGTCTTGAAGAGCTAATCTAAGCCTGTCCGGAATATATATCTTCATCCGGTACGACTTTCCTAGATTTCCCGTCAGGGAAAAGGAGATAAAATGAAGGAATATCTTCCATCCAGTCTGAGGAACGTAGTACTAATTGGTCATGGCGGGAGTGGGAAGACCACTTTTGCGGAAGCTGCACTGTTTGCCGCTGGAATCACATCGAGAATGGGAACGGTTGCGGAAGGGAACACCGTCTCAGACTATAATCACGACGAGATCGAACGAAAATTCTCCGTTAGCACGTCTCTCCTCCATGCAGAGTGGGGCGACAAGAAGTTGAATATACTCGATCCCCCCGGTTATCCTGATTTCCTCGGAGAAGTCAAAGCCGCGATGCGTGTCTCCGATACAGCCTTGGTTCTTGTAAAAGCTGTTGAAGGCATTGAGGTGGGCACGGAAATAGATTGGGGCTTCTGCAAAGAATACAAAGTCCCCGCATTCTTCGTGGTTAACAAAACAGATTCTGAGAACTCCCGCTTCGATGCGCGGCTTCAGGATATCAAGGACAAGCTGACTCATGATGCCGTCGCCGTGCAGATTCCCGTCAATGAAGGGACGGGGTTTGACAGCGCAATTGATGTTGTCAGAATGCGTCTCCTAAAGTTCAGCGCCGAAGGCAAGGGAAAGTATGCCGAGGAAGATATACCAGGTCCACTCAAGGAGACGGCAGAGAAGTACCGCGCGGAGCTGATCGAGCAGCTTTCTGAGACCGACGAGAAATTGCTGAACGCTTTTCTGGAAAGCGGGAAACTAACTGACGAGCAGATCACCGCAGGGTTGAAAACAGCAATTGCCGGGAGGAAGTTGTTCCCTGTTTTCGCCACCGCAGCAGGGCGCTTGACAGGTGTCGCGTCGATTCTTGATTTCATCGGAAGTTACGCACCTTCGCCTGACTCTACGCCGCCCGCGGTCGGCTACAAGACCGATGGTGCAAAAGAAGAAATCGGAATCTCTTGTGATCCCGGCGCCGATCCGGTGTTGTTCATCTTCAAGACGATATCAGAAAGAAACATAGGTGAACTATCGCTGTTCAGAGTGTATTCGGGCATCGTCATGCCCGGGATGGACCTTGTAAATCAGGTGAACGGCAAATCGGAACGGCTCGGCACTTTGTACCTCCTCAACGGCAAGGACAGGAAGGAGACACCGAAGGTCGCCGCGGGTGATATCGCGGCAGTGGTGAAGCTGAAGGATACTCACACAAACAACACCCTGAGCGGGAAAAGTCATCCGGTCGCGATGAAGAAGATCGATTTTCCCGATCCAATCATGAGGGTCGCTATCGTGTCTAAGAATAGGCATGACGAAGACAAAGTCGCTTCCGGTCTCCACGCGCTGCACGAGGAGGATCCCACTTTCCTTGTCGAGGTCGACCCTGAACTGAAGCAGACCGTTTTGAGCGGACAGGGCGAGATGCATCTCCAGGTCGTGACAAGGCGATTGAAGGAAAGGTACGGCGTGGAGGTGGAAATGGTTGAGCCGGATATCCCTTATCGCGAAACCATCAGAGGCGTTGCCGCCGATTCAGAGTACAAACATAAGAAGCAGTCAGGCGGACGTGGGCAATATGGTCATGTCCATTTGAAACTTGAACCACTTCCGCGTGGAAAGGGATTTGAGTTTGTGGACGCGGTTGTTGGAGGCGTGGTGCCTGGGAGATTCATCCCCGCGGTCGAAAAAGGCGTGGTGGATTCGTTGGAACGCGGAGTAGTATCGGGACACAAAGTGGTGGATGTTCGAGTAACTTTGTTTGACGGCTCATCACACCCGGTAGACTCGGACGAAATATCTTTTAAGATTGCCGCGTCTATGTCTTTCAGAAAAGGTTTCAAGGAAGCCAAGCCAATCTTGCTAGAACCGATTTACGAGGTAGAGGTGCTGGTCCCTGATGAACACATGGGCGACATAATGGGCGATATCTCCGGGCGGCGCGGAAAAATTCTTGGAATGGAAGCTGAGGGTGCTAATCAGAAAATAAAGGCACAGGTGCCTTTGAAAGAGCTTTACAAGTATGCCAACATTCTTCGAAGCATGACTCAGGGACGCGGCGTCTTCAAGCAGAAATTTTCTCATTACGAAGAAGTGCCGAAGGAAGTCGCGGACAAGATTATAGCCGAAGCTCAAAAGGAAAAAGTCGAACAAGAATAACCATCCGACTCAATCTCAAACCCGTAACCTGCACATCCGGGATTCGCGAAGCCCTGGATAAAAAGGATTGGTTCCATCTTGTCGAAGAAAGATGGGCGGGGCCTGGAAAGGATCGCGGGGTAAATTATGTTTGGGTCGTTGATGATCTTATGAAAGAGCAACTATGGAAAGATTGTGGTCGCCCTGGCGATCGAAATACATCCAATCGTTTTCGGAAAAGCATGAAGTGAAAGAAGGCTCGTGTGTCTTCTGCGACAAGCTTTCCGAGAATGATGACGAAAAAAACCTCATCGTGCGCAGAAGCTCAAAGTGCGCGATAATCATGAACATTTATCCCTACAACAGCGGTCACGTGATGATCGTACCCTTTGCTCACAAGGGAGTATTTGAGGACCTGACTGAAGAAGAGCATCTGGATGTCATGAGCGAGACCCGTTTGGCAATTCAGCTTCTCCGGATGACATCTCACCCCGATGGCTTCAATTTCGGCGCTAACCTGGGAAGAGTCAGCGGCGCGGGAATCGCCGAGCATGTTCACTTCCATGTAGTGCCTAGATGGAATGGTGATGTCAATTTCATGCCTGTTCTCGCGGACGCAAAGGTTATCTCTGAGGGACTCGACCAGACTTACAGAAAGTTGACTGAGGCGCTGCACTCTCTGAAGGGTTGAGAGGATGGATGGTATCCGAGATTTCCAGGAATAGTCGGGGCGAACAAGCCGAATAGATGTAGAAATTATTCCTGCTGGCAGGGAACTCTCCTCGAAAAGGGCTAAATTATAGTACAAAAATGAACCATTTAGGATGACTGATGCCGCATAAGGTGCTTTTCATATTTGGTACGCGTCCGGAGGCCATAAAAATGGCACCTCTGATAAAGGAGGTCGAGAAATCGGCCGGGCTTCAGGCAAGGGTATGCGTGACGGCGCAACACCGTCAAATGCTAGATCAGGTCTTACGAATTTTCAACATCGAACCTGACTACGACCTCGACATAATGACGAGTAACCAGAGTCTTTTTGACATAACTTCCAGAGTCGTGTCTGGGCTTCAGAAGATATTAGCCGATGAGAAACCCGCACTCGTGGTGGTCCAGGGCGATACGACGACAACGTTCGCTGGCGCGCTCGCCGCTTACTATACCCGCACCAGTGTAGCACATGTGGAGGCAGGGTTGCGTACCGGCAACAAGTTCGCACCGTTCCCTGAAGAGATAAACAGAAGATTGACCAGCGTTATAACAGATATTCACCTCCCTCCGACGGAATGGGCGCGCGACAATCTCCTCAAAGAAGGGGTCGATCCTTCTACCGTATATGTCACGGGCAATACGGTGATTGACGCGCTATTCTATGTCGTCGATGGGCTGAGAAAATCGAATCCTCATTTTGAAAGGCTGTTTGATGGAATTGATTTCAACAAAAGGATGGTGCTTATAACCGGACATCGAAGAGAGAATTTTGGAGAAGGTTTCATTAACATATGTGAAGCCATACGAGAGCTCGCACAGAATAAGCCGGACGTTGAATTTGTTTATCCCGTTCATTTCAATCCCAACGTTCGTGGTCCGGTAAACAAGATTCTGAACGGTATAACAAACGTTCATATAATTGAGCCGCTAGATTACGAACCATTTGTTTACGCGATGGATAGATCACATATAATCTTGACGGACTCGGGAGGCGTGCAGGAAGAGGCTCCTTCGCTCGGAAAGCCGGTTCTTGTGATGCGTGATACCACTGAGCGGCCCGAAGCTTTGAAAGCGGGGACTGTGCGCCTCGTTGGGACCGATAGGAAAAAAATAGTTGGTGGCGTTACGAAGCTTCTTGACGACGCAGGCGAGTATTCTTCCATGAGCAGGGCACACAACCCTTATGGCGACGGAAAAGCGTCCCAACGCATAGTCAGGATTTTCGAAGAAAATCTTCAGAAGTCTTCCGCCGCGAAAGCCGGCTGACACTGTGGACCGAACCCGAGAATTTTCCCTGGCGCTGTTTGATCTTGACGGCACTCTCGCCGATACTCACCAGCTCATATTCAACAGCTTCAATTTCATACTTCGCAAGTACAAATCTGTTGAGATGACTCCGCATGAGATACTTTCGTATTTCGGTCCGCCAGAAGAGGTATGCATAGTCAATATGATGGGATCGGACAATTTCGAGTCAGTATGGGAAGATTTCATCGAGTACTACTCTTCACATCTCAATGAGACTACGGTTTTTGGTGGGGTGAAGGAGCTTATTTCCGGGCTGAAGTCAAACGGAAAGCTTGTTGGAGTTTTTACCGCTAAAGGTTCGAAAACCGCGGAGCTGACTCTGGAATACCACGGTCTGAAAAAGGCTTTCGACATTATCGTGACGGGCTCTCATGTGAAGAACCATAAACCCGATCCGGAAGGTATCGATATCGCGCTCAGGAAATTGGGTGTTAACGCTGACGATACAATCGTCATCGGCGACTCCCCGTCAGATTATAAGGCTGCTCACGCCGCCGGGACTAGTTTTATTGCTGTTACTTACGACACAATTTCGAAGCACAGGTTCGACGGGATTGATTGCGTTAAGGCAGGGTCAGTCAATGAACTCTCGCGCCTGATGTTTCATGGCGGCGACGGGATGGGGGAGAATTGAAGTACTCGCTGTTTGACAGGTATGCCTGGTATCTGAAAGGGGCGGCTTTACTCATAGCTCTCCTGACCTATTGGCGTTTTCGAGAGCTGGATCTTTCTGCCGTATATGCTTATGTGGCACAAGGCGACGTTATTCATTCAGCCCTCCTTCAGAGTGTCGCGGTCTCCAGGTCGATAGTCTGGGATTTCTTCGGCTTGATAGACCGGTTCGTCACGCCGCACTCTGTAAGGCTTCTGAGATACTCCGGGCTTGTTATTCTGATCCTCGACTTTTACCTAATATCAGCAGTTGTAGAATATATACTCGGTCAGAAATTCTGGGGATTCCTTGGCGTTTTCCTCGCGGCCCTATCCCCGTTCGCCATCGTGGCTGCAGTTTCCGGAGGATCAGCCGCTTCCGCTGTAGCACTTGTGCTCCTTTTTCTCATGGCGCTATATCGCAATCAGTACGTGTACGCGGGAGTCTTGTCGGGAATTTGTTTCGCAGCCAACCTCCCAGGACTTATCATGTTCCTTATAACTGTTCTTGACTTGCTTCAGAATTTGCAGGACAAGAAACGGCTTATGCCGAAGCTCCTGTCCTCTGCGGCGGGATTCATAGTGGTGCTAGCCCTCGCCTATTTCTACTCCGTATACAGTGGAAGCGCGAAGGTGTTTTCAGTTCCGGTTAGTGAGCACGATCTTACGTGGTTTCTTAACGGGGCAGTTCCGCTTCTGATTGCCAATGTGTTGAACGTGGCGGGAGTTATCTACATCATAGTGAAACGGCGTTACGATGCTTACAGGACTCACTTTCAAACTCTGATGATGTGGGTCGCTTCGTTGGCGCTTTGCGCGGCCCAGCCGACCACCGCGAATCTCCTCGTCGCGTTAACGGTCTCTGTCATACTTGCCATGTTCTTTGTTCAAGGTTTCAATTCACTTTGGAAAATCAAGCTGGTTTCACCCGATACGTTCGTGTTCCTCTTTGCAATCTTGTTTTTGTTCGGGGATTTGTACTCGAACAATGTTTTCCTGAAAGGTATCGCGCTCGAAAACTCTTTCGAAAAGAACGAAGCCGTCAGCGATGTGGTTAATGCGATCGCACGCAAGGCCGGGCCAACTAGTATCGTCAGCAACTTCGTGCCGGCTGAGTTATCCGTGAAGCTTGGAAGGAAAGTCTATGAAGTTGGAGATGGGATTCTACCGGTTGGCAATTTTACAGGGAGCTCGCCTTCCGTAGTATATGTGGCCAAACGAGATTCGCAAGTCGACTCGCTGATTACCGGATGCAGGCCTTTATTGGATACGAGGCTGGTCCAAAATAACAAATCATATTTCGTTCAGGTAGTTGAATGTAAGGCAAAAGATGAGTGAAAAGATCAAGATCGGTGTAATCGGAGTTGGGCACCTGGGGCAAACGCACGCGCGTCTGCTCAAACAGGTTGCTGCAGCGGAACTTGTGGGGATCCATGACACGGACAAAACGAAGGCAGACGCGCTAGCTGGCGAACTTGGCGTGAGGGCTTTCACGTCGGTTGATGAGCTGGCCGCCTCGGTCGATGCGGTCTCGATTGTGGCGCCAACCAGCTACCACTACGAGCTTGCCACCCGTTTGATGGGCGAGGGCAAGCATTGCTTCATTGAGAAACCTGTTACTGTGACGGTCGAAGAAGCGGAAAAAATATGCGCTCTTGCCGACGAGAAGAAGGTCAAGGTTCAGGTCGGTCATGTGGAGAGATTCAATCCAGCTGTCCTTGCGCTATCGCATCTCAAGATCGAGCCGATGTTTGTCGAGTGCCACCGGCTGGCGCAGTTCAAACCGCGAGGGATCGACGTAGCAGTCGTGCTCGACCTTATGGTCCACGATATCGACCTGATTTTAAATTTCGTCAAGAGTCCGGTCACGAGCATAGACGCGAGCGGCGTCGGAGTAATATCGGACACGGTCGACATCGCCAATGCAAGAATTAAGTTCGCGAACGGCGCGGTAGCCAACCTTACTTCGAGCAGGATTTCGCAGCATCCAATGAGGAAGATGCGGATGTTTCAGCGTGACGGTTACATTTCGATAGATTTTGCCGAAGGAATAGCCGAAGTCTATCGGGCTACAAAAGCAGACTCCGCTATGCCGACGGGACTCAGCCTTGGGACGATCGGGATTGGTGACGCTACTCGTATCATTACGTACGAGCAACCGGAGGCTCCGCAGGTGAATTCACTTAAGATGGAGCTCGAGCTTTTCATACAGAGCATTATCGACAACATGCCGACCGCAGTCGGGCCGAAGGATGCGCTCAACGTCATGATTGTGGCGGATTCCATTGTCAAACAAATAGAGGAATCGAAGAAACTCTTAAAATTGTAGTATGACGAACAAGAAAACATTTAAGATAAATGAGCCTATTCTCGCTGAACTCGGCGCGCTGGCCGATGACCTCAATTTGCAAGCGTACGTCGTTGGAGGTTACGTCAGGGATCTGATTATCGGGAAAGAGAGCAAAGATATCGATGTCATGGTCGTCGGCGATCCACTTCGGTTCGCCAGCAAGGCGGCTGAGCGGCTTAAAGCCACAAATGTGGTGGTATTCGAAAAGTTTCGAACGGCCCAGATGGCAGCGGGAGACACGAAAGTTGAAATCGTAGGCGCCAGGAGAGAGGCGTATGATTCGGACTCAAGGAAGCCGAGAGTTCAAGAGGGGACGCTTGAAGAAGACCTATCGAGACGTGACTTCACGATAAATGCAATGGCTATTCGCATCAACAGGTCGGCATATCGAGGTGACATCGAAAGCGTGCGCTCCTCATCGAGCCAGGGAGAAATCTCAGGTGAGGTCGTGGATATCTTTGGCGGGATCGTAGCTCTTTCGGAGAAAATCATTGACACGCCGCTCGATCCCAGGGAAACTTTCAATGAAGATCCGCTTCGAATGCTTCGCGCGTTAAGATTCGCCTGCAGGTTTGAGTTCAAGCTCGCTCCTCGCGTCATGGAGGCGATTGTCTCGATGAGAGATAGGCTGGCTATCGTCTCGCAGGAGCGGATCACAGATGAGTTCATGAAAATCCTCTTCGCGGCGCGGCCATCGGTTGGCCTGAAGCTGATGCAGGACACCGGCATCATGAAGATGGTTTTCCCGGAGATAAGCGAAATGCCGGGAGTCGAACAAAGAAACGACCACCACCATAAAGATGTCTTCCTCCACACATTGAGCGTCGTGGATCATCTTGCCCAAGTTACAGACAACGTTTGGCTTCGCTTCGCCGGACTTGTCCATGATATTGCAAAACCTGACACCAAGAAGTTCATCGAAGGCATTGGATGGACTTTTCACGGGCATGACGAAATTGGCGCTCGCCGGATGAAGAAGCTGTTCCAGCGGCTCCGTTTACCCGGCGACAAGCTTCCATATGTCGAGAAGTTGGTCAGACTGCATCTCCGTCCGATGGCTCTTGCGGTAGAAGGGGTGACCGATTCCGCGGTACGCCGCCTTCTATTTGAAGCAGGTGACGATTTCGAGGACCTTATGAAGCTTTGTCGGGCAGACATAACCAGCAAGAACAAGAGACTGATTGAGGAATACTCGAGCAATTATGACCTCGTTGAAGAGAGAGCAAAAGTCGTCGAAGAAAAGGATAAGATCCGGAACTGGCGTCCACCAATAAACGGCGAAGAAATAATGCAAATCTTTGGTCTTAAACCTGGAAAAGAGGTAGGGCTGCTGAAAAAGGCAGTCGAGAGTGCGGTACTTGACGGGCGAATAGCCAATGATCATGACGCCGCTCTTTTGTTCCTCAGGGAAAACGGGGAAAAAATTCTCTCAAAATGATGAAACAGTCACTTATCTAATCCGTCTAAGTAAAAGAGGCAATTAAAAGTCTGAATCTATTCATATTCTGAGGAGTTGTTCAATGATCAAGAAACTGATGACTCTGGGTGTTATCTTTGTATTTACACCGATGGCATTTGGGCAGCAGGGAAGTGCCGTGAAGCAATTGACCCTCCAGGACTGTATAAACATCGCGCTGCACAGAAACACAAGCGTACTTCAGTCAGAGTTTCAATCGGAGAGTCAAGGGGCAAAGTTGTTGACCGCTTATGGAGCACTCTTGCCCAGCGTAAGTGCTGATGGCGAGTTCTCGTACCAATACAATCAAATAAAAAGCGGTGTACAGGTTGGAGGAGTTATTATCCCGCTGACGGCTACTTCGATATCGAGACGATACACTGCCGGTATCGGAGCGAACTACACGCTTTTCGATGGAATGGCTAACTTTGCAGGGCTGAACATGGTAAGGTCACAAAGTGCGTCCGCCAAACTTGGTTTTGACAGGGCGAAGCAGACCGGGGTCTACCAAACTATACAGAATTACCTTGCGGTATTTAATGCGCGCGACCAGCTCAAGATAAGTGAGAATAATCTTAAAAGAGACCAGGGGCAGTTGGATCAGATCAAAGAATCGAACAGCGTCGGTTCAGCTTCGCTTGCCGATGTCTATCAGCAGCAGGCCGTAGTAAGCGGAGATGAGTATTCATTGGTTCAGGCCAAGAACGCCTACGAACAAGCCCAGGCAAACTTGAAATATTTTCTGAGTATTCCGGTTTCTGATGATGTTCAGTTTGCTGACCCGAGCGTAAGCAGCACTTTAGATACGACCCAATTCTCGGAACTGAATGGCAAGTACAGCGATGTACCGGTATTGGTCCAAAGGGCTCTCGAAGCTAGGCCCGACTACAAAGCGGCTTTAGAGAACGTCAACGCTAGCAAGTCTCAGGTTGCGATAGCAAACGCGGCTTACTCTCCTACGATAAGCGCGTTTGCCAATTATGGCATAAACGGACCCGGCACAAGCACCATTAGTCAGAACAAAAGCTTTTACGGCGGCTTGCAGCTCACCCTTCCTATTTTCAATGGTTTCCAAACTCAAACGAATATTCAAGTAGCCGATGTAAACCTGAAAGCTGCCAGACAAACACTGGATGCGACGAAGCAGCAGGTGCAGTTAGATATCTATAAAGCGCTTCTGAATCTTTATTCCGCTGAGAAAGGGTATGAATCAGCGGTAAACGCTCTGGTCTATGCAAAGATCAACCTTGAAACCGCTCAAGAGAAGTATAAGGTCGGGAGCGGCACGCTGCTGGATGTGCTCACCGCTAACGCTCTTTACACGCAGGACGAATCGAACCAGGTCGTGGCTGCCTACACATATATTCAGGCTAAGATGCAGGTGGAATACGCCACCGGAACAATCAAATACTGAGGAAAATAATGGCGACAAAGAAAAAGAATAAGAAAATATTCATACTCTCTGGGGCAGGATTGCTCGTGGTGATTCTCGTGGCGGCCATAGTGATCGGCGGCAAGAAGGAACCGGTGATAACCGTGCAGACCGAGAAAGTCGCGCGCCGTACTATCACTCAAGTCGTGACGGCATCGGGCCAAGTCGAGCCGAAGGATCTGGTGGCAATCAACCCGGAGGTGTCGGGTCAAATCGTCGATCTGCCAGTCGTAGAAGGGCAGAGGGTCGATAAGGGCCAGGTTATCGTGAAAATCCGGCCGGACCAGTACATCGCTCAGTTGCAACAGAGCGAGGCCCAATTACAGGCGGCAATGAGCCAGGAGAAGCTTGCAAAGGCTAATCTCACCAACGCGGAATCCCTGTACAAGCGAGCGCAGGCACTTTATGAGAAGAACCTCACGAGCGTGCAGGATCTGCAATCGGCGAAGACAACTTACGAAGTCGATAAGGCTACTTACGAGTCTTCCAAGGCTAATGTTGACCAGGCAAAGGCGCAGGTCGGAGTGAACCAGGACGCGCTAAACAAAACGACGATTCGTTCTCCCATGGATGGCGTGGTTACGGTTTTGAATTCGAAACTCGGCGAGACGGTCCTTGGAACGAGCTTCACGACAGGTACTGAAATCATGGATATTGCGAACATGAACTCAATGGAAGCCCAGGTAAACGTCGACGAGAACGACGTGGTGCTGGTTGCGGTCGGGGATACTTCTATTCTTTCAGTAGATGCGTTTCCAAACAAGAAGATCAAGGGAATTGTTTACCAGATCGCGACTTCCGGAACGACGACGGGCGCGGGGACTCAGGACCAGGTCACAAATTTTCTGGTAAAGATTAAGATTATCGATCCGACCCAGTACAATCTGAAACCGGGGATGTCAGTCACCGCGGATATCCAAACTGCCACGCATCGCAACGTTCTTTCAGTTCCGATTCAGAGCGTAACGATCAGGACTCCAAAAGTGCCGAAAGGCGAAGGTCAAGTTGCCCATAATATGAAGGGACAGGGAATGCGTGAGAAGGCCCAGGAGGTCGTCTTCGTGGTGAACAACGGAGTCGCTCACACCGTACAGGTGAAGAGAGGCATAAGTGATGATAATTACGTCGAGATCACTTCCGGATTGAAAGAGGGCGAAGAGGTAGTGAGCGGAAGCTTCGTCGCTATCAGCAGAGAGTTGAACGATGGATCCAAAGTGAGAATAGAGAATAACAAGATGATGGCGATGCAGGCTGTAGGAGGCGGATCATGAAAGTCATCGAACTCGTAAAGGTCAACAAGGTCTACGACATGGGCGCTGAGGTTCAGGTCAACGCCCTGAAGGATATCTCTCTATCCATTGAGAGGGGCGAGTACGTCGCTATCATGGGACCGTCGGGATCTGGCAAGACTACGCTTATGAATATCCTGGGCTGTCTCGATACACCTACAAGCGGCCTCTATCTATTTGACGGCGTGAACGTGAGTGACATGGACGATAATGAACTCGCCAGGATACGCAACCAGGGAATTGGCTTCGTCTTCCAAACCTTCAACCTCATCCCTCGCTCCGACGCGCTGCATAACGTCGAACTGCCGCTGATATACAGCGGGGTCCCGTCTGGCGAAAGGAAGGAAAGAGCTTTGAAGACGCTTGAGATGGTCGGTCTCGCGCAGAGAGTCCATCATAAGCCGAACGAACTTTCCGGCGGGCAGCGTCAACGGGTTGCGATAGCGCGTGCGCTCATCAACAATCCATCCATCATACTTGCCGACGAGCCGACGGGCAACCTTGATTCTAAAACAGGCGATGAAATAATGCTCTTCTTCGAGGAACTTCACGCGAAGGGTAACACGATTATTCTCGTGACGCACGAGGAGTATATCGCCGAACACTCCAGGAGAATTATCAGAATCAAGGATGGCGAAATCGAAAGTGACCTGCCGATCGAGAAGAACGGCAAAGTGAAAATGACACATTCAAGCGAGAAGGCGCAGGCATGACTTTAGGGGGCGAACTAAAGGAAGGGCTCAAGCTTTCGCTTGCCGCGCTGCAGGCGAACAAGGCGAGAGCTGTCCTGACGATGCTGGGTATCATAATCGGGATCATCTCCGTGACGTTGATGGGAGCCGCGATCGAAGGGCTGACGCGCGCTTTCAACAACAGCATTTCATCGATCGGTGCCGACGTCCTCTACGTCCAGAAGTGGCCGTGGATGGACACGGGCGAGGATTGGTGGAAATTCCGAAATAGGC
>JAJYRM010000101.1 GCA_021794075.1 Bacteroidota bacterium
TGAACCGTCGCACCGGGCAGTGTTTCTCCGGTCTGCTTGTCAGTAACTTTTCCCTTAATGGTACCGGTCTGTGCAAATGCTGCACCGGCGGCAAAAGAAAGGAAACATAATGCAAGCAACGAAGCAAGCGGTAGTCTTTTCATTTGAATGCCTCCTTGCGATTTGTGATTTGTGTTCTCCTTCTCTTCATAATACCTCCTTGAGTATGGAATTTTGTGAGTCCGAAGTACCCTCCGGATAGGTGAGAACAAAGAAATGCCTGTGTCAACCTGCAAGTCGCCCCCTTGTGAGTTGACTCCAATTCCACACACGTGAGCCGTAAAACGCCCGCATCCCCCGTGAAGAAAGAACAGCGGGGATGAAATGGTCCGTGTGCATCTCTTTTGCCAGCATCGTTAGAATTATAATAGGCGTAAGGAGGTACCGGTCTCGAAGACCGCGAAGATGTCGAGAATTCGTGGACCGCGTCCAATAGAACTAACAAGCACCATCATGGCACTAAGCAACGACATTGCGCGTAAGATGCTTAGTGCAGATCGGTTGTCGGTGTCTGAGAAGAGAGAAGAAGATTGTTGCCCTGGAATTCTCTCTTCAAACCGGGTTGGACGAGATCGAGGTTCTTCTGTAACTCAAACGCCAAAATTATTCCTGTTCCACTTTAGTGAATGAATGATTTCGGTCGGGAGAGATGGAGGAAAGGCCATCACGGTTTGGTGACGGATTTACCATAGTCACGTATTGGTCCTTCTGTTGCTCCACAGCCAGCATAAAGTTCGCTGAAATATAATCTGCGTTTTCCCTTTTGTCAAGAAAAAAAGGGGCAGCAATCCTCAGCCGCTAAAGAAATATTTTCCGAATCGCTCACGGAGAGTGGCGATAAAGAATCGAATGAAGGACAAAATAAAGGCTGCAGGTGAATTATCGCGGTTGCAACGGACCGGAGGACGCGCCTTGCCCCGAGCTTCCAGCTCCCAAAGAAAAAATGACGGCTGTGGTCGCGACGACTGCAGAAGCTCCCAGCACGGCGGTACGTAATACATCTATCCTTTGCGTTTCAATAGTTGATACCCTGGACACGGGAACAGAAAAACTCCCATGGATTTCTTCACCGCGATTGTCAATGGCGCTCCCGATGCCGACAATCGTATCATTCACGACACCAAAGAGTCCTCCGGAGAAACGGTACAGCAAGGCGGTCCTGCTGCTGTCGACATAGACAGTGATCGCCTGGTGCCGGTCTAATTCCGATACCTGATCCTTCGTTAACCTGACACTTTCGTAGCATCCGCTCCAGGAAAGGAACATTCCTGTAAGGAGAATTACTCTTATAAACCTGATCGACATAAAAGACCAAGCCCCGTCACCGTTATGAAACGGTGACGGGGCTCGCTTGATAGAACTAGTCGAATACAAAGAATTACTGCCCACCATTTGCCCAGGTCGGGGTGAACAATGACGGTTGCGTGGGCATATTCGGGTTGGTGTTGACTTCATTGATCGGATAGAAGAAGCGCTGCGGGAACTGAGAGCCGTGAATCGGAGCCATCTTGTGAACTGCCCCGGTAGAATCGGTGTATTGGATGTTATAACCGACCCTTCGTACCAGACTGAACGCTTCAATCTGCGACATTAGGGAAATGTATTCTGTGTTAATGATGGTTTGGAGGATGTTAGCCGAGGAAACTGCTGGATCGGTAGCCGCATAGGCTACAGAGCTATCACCAAACACTTTATTGTTGTATTCCCTTGCAAAATTCAACTGTTCGAGAGCGGTAACGTTGTCACCTGATCTTGCGGCGGCCTCCGCCCAAAGGAGACGAGTTTCGGAAGCTCTGAAGATCGGGTACGGAGACGTTTCGGAAAAAGCGCCGTGCGCACCGTCATTGAACGCTCCGTCAGCCGGTATGAAATAATAGTCGAGCTGGCCGGTATAGTTCGTTTTTCCATCGAGGCTGGCAGCCTGCATCATTGGGATGATGAACGTCTCACTGGCGTCCATGTATCCGCCGCGGTCATAGTCGATGAATGAACACCATATGTTCATGTCGCCGTTGTAAACCCCCTGCGCGTGTGTAAACATCATATCCTGCGAACCATCTGTCGCAAGGATTCCCGCCTGACATTGCGCGATAACAGCCTGCATTTCACTTGGCGTATAATTGTCGTGTCGCGCCGCGTGCATCAGGAATCGAGCTTTTGCGCTGTGAGCTGCGGCAAGCCAAATGTGCTGGTCCCCTGCCGAAGAAAAGATATCTGCCGAAAGAGGGTTGTTGTCCGAAGTTATCTCTGCAATTCCGGCGTCCAGGACTGCTTGAACCTGAGTATACACGCTGTCCTGTTTATCGTATTTCGGATGCAGATAAACGCTCGGCTGAGCAGCCTGTGAATATGGTACATCGCCCCACAGATCTGCTACCGTTCCCATCAGAGTCCCTTCGACAATCTTTGCGGCGCCTTCGAGATTCGACTCCCCGGCGGCATTAGCGACTTTTTCCGTCGCGCGAAGATTGTACAGGACATTGTCGTAGGCAATCGGCCAGTCGTTCTGGAAGTCCTGGCTTGTGATTGTGTAGTTATAATAACCGGTGAATTGTGACGCAGCGCCGGTTGCTTGCTGCGCCCAGAGCGCAGACAGCATCGACGGGAATCCTTCCTGGAACAAGTCGAAGGAAGCCTGCGCGCCCGGGAATAGATACGATGCCGACGCTCCGGAAGTAGAAGCATCCGGATTCGAGTCGTACCCTTTGGTGAAGGACTTGCAGCCTGCGAGAACAACTCCGAACAACATGGCTGCTATTACGTATTTGCTAACCCTTTTCATTGACTGCTCCCTTCTTAATAGTTGACCTGTAGTGAGAGGACCCAAGTCCTGACACTGGGATTGACGAAATAATCGAGACCCTGGCCATTGGTGGGACCGGTCAAATTCACTTCCGGGTCCGCTCCATCGTACTTCGTCCAAAGCGCGAGATTATTGCCTATCAATGAGATCTGCAGACTTTGGAAACCTATGCCGGTGAGCGGCAACAGGTATGACAAGGAGACCTGTCTTAGTCTTACATAGCTGCCGTCTTCAACCCACTGCTCAGATGCACCGCCGGTGAGACTCGAACCAGGTCCGAGCGTGAACCATGATTGGTCAACAATGACGTCAGGCGCGCCGTTCGAGGGATCAAAGTTGGTGACATATCCTCTGAACGAATAAGTACCGTCGGTATTCCTGACAAAGCTGTTTCCATAACTTCCTGACGCAACTATCTGGGCCACTGTCTCACCATTCCAATCTTTAAGAGTCTGCGCCTGATTGGCAGTGATAGTAGTCCACCAGTTCTGGTTTCCGTACCTTCCAAAGTAGGATAGCGCTCCCTTGGTGCCGTTCCAGACCTGTCCACCAGCTTTGATATCAAAGAGGACGTTTAAAGTGAATCTCTGGAACCTGAAAGTATTGCCGATACCAGCTCGCCACCTTGCATTCGGATTGCCGATTACCGCATCGGAAGACGCGTTCTGAGGAAATCCATTTGCGTCGAGAACCAGCTTACCCTGAGTTATCAGACCATTGTCGCCCGTCCGCTCCCAGTGTGTTCCGACGATCACGCCGAACGGCTGGTCGAGGACCGCCGCGGAGAACGGATCGGTGAATCCGTTGAGGCTCACATACTGGGTGCCGGCAGGCATGCTTGTGATCTTGTTCTTGTTGGTGGACCAGTTAAGCAGTGTCGACCATGAAAATTCGCCGACCCGGAGCCATTCAACCGTGGCTTGCAGGTCGGTTCCGATGTTCGTCATGTTAACCGCGTTCGCTTGCTGATAAGTAAACCCGAGTGACGGTGAAACCTGGATAGCCGTAATGGCTCCAGTGGTCTTATCGCTGTACTCGGTCGCGCTGAGCGTGACCCTGTTATCGAACAGTGTCAAATCGACACCACCTTCCAATTCCGAGGTTCTCTCCGGACCTATGCCGGCATTGCCCTGGACGTTACTGTAAGTAGCGCCACCGCCCCAGTACTGAGGATTTACGCCTTCACCCCAGCCGTTGTACCATGTTGGGTTGGCAAGGATGTATGTCGCCGAGGTATAGACAGGTGGCTGGACTGCGGCCTCACCGTAGGCGGCTCTCAGCTTTCCGAAATTGAGAATCTTATTCCCTTCGAAGAGTGGAAGTTTCGTGAATTGCCACGCCACGCTTGCAGCCGGATAAAAATAAAGTCCCGCGCTGTTTGGCCCATATGTCGATGAGCTTTCATCCCTGCCGGAGAGCGTGACGAAGAGTTGCTGATACATCGTCAGATCCACTTCTCCATAAGCTGCCGCATTCCTCTCGATCCAGTTGTTTTGATTCGGAGGAAGGACGCTTGCACCATTCGACAAGTAGTAAGGAGGAGCGGTGAACAAGAATGTTTGAACGATCTGTGCCATGTAGTTGTACTCCTGATGATCGAGATGGAAGCCGAGGAGTATCGAACCGCTAAAATCGGGGCTGAATTCATGGCGTGCTCTGCCCTGCAGATCTGTGTTTATCTGATACTGGGAAAACAGGTTATCGCTGTATTGCCCGCCTGGTGTGGTCCAATCGAATAGACCATATACGCTTGTGTTTCTATCACCTAGATAATCCACGCCCGCTCTATAAGTGAAGTCTAGCCAGTTGAGAGGATCGTAGGCCATTTCCACGCCGCCGATCACGCGAGTATCAGAGAAAGAGGTGGGATTTTGGTAAATGGTGTAGAACGGATTATCGTAAACACCATTGACGGCAGGATTACCGTTACCGTTTCTGAACCCACGTTGAGAATTGGGCGTGACAACCCCGTCAGGGGACGTAAACGTAACCATGTAAGGCAAATTGTTGAAATCAGGTGGTGTCCGATAAGAACCGAGCATCAGTCCGGCGAGGTTCGATCCCTGCTGGGTACGGGCAGTTACGGCGCTAACATAATTCGCGTTCACGCGAAGTGTCAGCACATCACTGAACACGCGACTTACGTTAGCATTGATCGAGGTCCTGTTGAAATTCGAATTCGCTTTTACTATTCCGATTTGGCCGAGATGGTCAACATCCAGATAGAAGTTACCCGACGCGTCACCTCCGCTAAGGGTAGCTCCATATTCGGGAAATACGGGACTTTGAAAAACATCTGTCGCGTGATTGTAAACGTCTTTGGATGTCTTTCCACCAGCCGGATTAGCTGGAGTGCCGCTAGTTATAGTTCCATTGGCATTCACCGTGTTAGGCGCACCGGACCTTTGAGAAATTCTATCTCCCCAACTCAATCGGTTGTTCCATGTATACAATCCATTCTGTCCCTGACCAAAATCAGTCTGCAATGGCTCCGCTCTTAACAAGGCATCCGATTCAGTGCTCTCACGAATAGATATATTGATTTTCTTGCCGGGAGTAAACGATCCGGATTTCGTGGTTATGACGATGACTCCGTTAGCTCCCCTTGACCCCCAAAGAGCCGCCGCAGTAGGACCTGAATAGACTTCAATAGATTTGACATCATTAGGGTTAATCTCGTCAAGAGTTGAATAGGCGGACGGACCACCATTTGTCAAGCTGTTGTTCACGGCCACCTGATTATAAACAGGACCGCTCCAAATCGGCTCTCCGTTTACAACTATCAATGGCTGGTTGTCCCCTTGAAGAGAGCGTGCCCCACGAAGCACCATCCTGGTTGCTCCTCCCGGGTCCCCGTTGCTTGAGATTGTCGTCAAGCCTGGAGCCTGGCCCGCCAGAGCCGACGAAATGTCGTTCGCCCCGGACATTGTCAGTGTCTGACCCGAAACTGAAGAAACTGAAGTTCCCATTTGCGCGCGGGACTTTTCAGTACCGATGGCCGTCACGACGACAGGATTGGTGGTATATCCAACCGGCGCGAGTGCGAAGTTTTCGGTTAGAGTTTCCCCTTCTTTAACCTGGACGGTACGAGTCAGAGGCTGATAACCGATGAATCTTCCGGTCAACCGGTAAGTGGCTGCCGGCACGTTAGTGATCGTGTAGTTCCCGTCAACGTCGGCCGCTGCTCCCAAGGCAGTGCCCTCGATGACGACCGTCGCGCCAGGCAAAGTCAGCTTGGTCTGCTGGTCGATGATTTTCCCTTTGATCGTGCCGGTCTGTGCCATCATCTTGCCGGCACCAAAAGAGAGGAAACATGTGAGGAGAAATGAAGCAAAAAGTAGATGTTTCATTTGAATGCCTCCTTGCGATTGGTGTTTTGTGTTCTCCTTCTCTTCATAATACCTCCTTGAGTATCGAATTAGTTGGATGGTGAAAGAGAATTAAAGTGAATTTCCTTTTTGACCCACATACTACCTTTGGGACAATACTCTCCCTTTTCCTCCCGGATGACAAACGAGGGAATCAATACGCGAGAAGACACATCACCTGCGTATTTGTTTTTAACGAATTGTGTATGAGAAATTGCAGTGGGAATCCCGCAACCCTGACCTGCCCGCAATCTGCCTCCTAATTGTAGCCACAGTTTCTTCCTCGCACGACCAAGGAGCTACGCAAACAAAAAAAAAACAAGAGAGTACCTTTCAAGGTCCTCCCTTAAAACTCAAGCGGTTAAACCGCACCTATGATTGTTCTTGTTCAGCACGACTGATAAGAATTTCGCTGAAATATAACCTGCATCATTTGTTTTGTCAAGTAGAAGAGGGGAGTTTTTGCGGAAGGGAAAAAATAAAAATTGCGAGGAATTGGAAGATGAAAAACTCAACAATGATTGAAGCCGGGCCCCACGAAGGAGGTCCCGGCTTCATAACTATCTACAGCGTGAATCAGAGCTTCGCGGTCTTCACTTCGAAAACGCCCTCAATCTTTGAGATCTCTTTCATCACAGATTCAGGTATCGCGCTGTCGACGCTCATAACCGTTATCGCCTTCTCGCCGGGTCCGGATCGCCCTAGAGACATTCCGGCAATGTTAACCTTCGCGGACGCCAATAAGCTTCCGACTGCGGCGAGCATTCCGGGGCGGTCTGTGTTCGAATAGAAAACTAGGTGACCTTCCGGAACTATCTCGAAATGGAATTTATCCATTCCAACTATCCTCATGTCGGACTCGCCGAATACAGTGCCGGATATAGACCTTGTCTCTTTTTCGGTCTGCATCGTAATGCTGATCAGCTGAGAATAATGTTCGCCGGCCTGTTCCTTCTTCTCGCTTACCGCGATGCCCATCTCCTTTGCGAGAAATGAAGCATTCACGAAATTCACAGGTGCGTACATCATCTTATCTAGGAGCCCTTTCAGAACAGCCGTTGAAAGGAGTTCCGACGACTTCTGAAGCATCGCGCCCCTGTACGAAGCGGTGATGGATTTCACCTTCCCGTTGAGAAGCTGAGCCTGGAGGGAGCCGATTTTCTCGGCGAGCACAAGGTACGCGCGTAGCTCTTCGCTGACTGCCGTCTGGTAGTCGGTGATATTGACGGCTCCCGCGATTCCCCTTCCCTTGAAGAAGTCGATGATCTGTTCGCCGATCTGCTTCGCGACCTTCTCCTGGGCTTCTTCAGTCGAAGCTCCAAGGTGCGATGTCGCGATCACCTTCGGATGTTTGAGAAGCGGATTTCCAACGGGCGGCTCCTTTACGAACACGTCGAGCGCCGCGCCTGCAACCTGGCCGCTCTCGAGCGCCTTCAGTAGAGCCTCTTCGTCAATGATGCCTCCCCTCGCGCAGTTGATCACTCGCACGCCATGCTTGCAGAGTGGAAAAGTCTTCTCTCCAAGGATCCCCTTGGTTTCTTCCGTCAGCGGGGTGTGCACAGTGATGAAATCGGAGCGCTTGAACACATCTTCCAAAGCGACCGTTTCCAGACCATACTTTGAAGCCATCTCGCTTGCCAGAAGCGGATCGTAGCCTATCACGCTCATCCCGAAGGCCTTCGCTCTTTCAGCCACTTCCCTTCCAACCTTTCCGAGGCCGATTACTCCGAGTGTTTTTCCATAGAGTTCCGTGCCGGTGTATTTCTTCCTGTCCCACTTGTCGTTCTGCAGACTCTGGAACGATTGGGGAACATTTCGGGCGAGAGAAAGCATCAGAGCCATGGTGTGCTCAGCCGTCGAAATCGTATTGCCGCCGGGCGTGTTCATGACGACGATACCTTTACGCGTCGCGGCACTGACATCGATGTTATCCACTCCCGCTCCTGCGCGACCGATGACCTTCATCTGGTTTGCTTCGGCGATAATGTCGGCAGTGACTTTGGTTCCGCTCCTGACGATCAGCGCGTCGTAACCGCCGATGATCTTCTTTATCTCATCAGCCGGTAAGCCTGGTTTGGAATCGACCTGTATTCCATCCTTCTGCAGTATATCGGTGCAAACCTGTTCGATGGGATCTGTTACTAGCACCTTCATTTCGCAACCTCCGCCTTTGGTTTGCCAGCGGCAGGCTCGAAAGCATTTTGAGCGGCATACTTCGCGAACGTCTTCTGAACGGCGGTCACTCCGGCGCCCGGCTCAAATTTAAAATTTAAATCCTGCAGTGTCCACTCGAGAGCCGCGACGATGCCGATGATATCCACTTCGTCGTAATATCCGAGATGCGATACCCTGAATATCTTTCCCTTAAGGTGGTCCTGTCCGCCCGCGGTCGTCATGCCATATTTCTGCTTGAGTATCTTATTGAACTTCGAATACTCGACTCCGTCGGGCACGTTGACGGCGGTTACCGCATGAGACGCCGGTGAACCGAACAGTTTCAGACCAATCGCCTGACATCCGTTCCTTACCGCTTCCGAAAGAATCTTGTGCTTCAACCATACGTTCTCCACCGTCTCTTCCTTTATCATCCTGAGTGCCTTCTCAAGTCCGATGATAAGTGTGATGGCTGGAGTAAAGGGCGTATCGTTGTCGGCATGTGACTTCAAGGCCTTCTTGAAGCTGAAATAAAACTTCGGAAGTTTAGAAGTCTCGATCATCTTTTTCGCGCGATCGCTGACCGCCGCAAACGCAAGTCCCGGTGGAACCATCAGTCCCTTCTGGGAGCCGGTGATGATCATATCAAGTCCCCAGTCGTCGAAACGCATCTCGTGCGCGCCGACTGAAGTTATTCCATCCACAACCACGGCGATATCGTATTTAGCGTGCACCGCGGCCGCAATTTCTTTTATGTTCGTGAAAACTCCTGTCGACGTTTCGCTGTGCGTAACGAAGACGGCCTTCACTGTTGGGTTTTTCTGTATGGCTTCCAGTATCATTTCGGGAGATGGAGCGGTTCCCCACTCGATTTTTATCTCGATGGGTTCGACACCATAAGCCTTCATGATCTGTCCCCAGCGCTCGCCAAATTTCCCAAGGTTCACGAATATAGCCTTGTCACCGGGCGACAGGAGATTGACAACGCTGGCCTCCATCGCCCCTGTCCCCGAGCTCGTCAGGGTCAAGACCTCGTTCCTCGTCTGAAAAAGGTATTTGAGATTCTGGTTTACACTCGTTAGGATTTCTACGAATTCAGGATTCCTGTGATGAATTATAGGCTCTGCCATGGTAAGCATCACGCTTTCTGGAATAGGCGTGGGCCCCGGCGTAAATAATCTCTTCTTCATTTTAGATCTGCTCCAATTGTTGTGTTGATATTAGAAAATAGAGATTCAGAGGCTTCTATTCAATCTGAATAAACATCCATTAGTTCAGCTCCGAACCTCAGCAAGTTACCAAACCCAAACCCCGGCACCACGAATGTCTTGACGCGGTAATCGCCGGAGATTCCGGCCATGGCCGCCGCGTATTGGATCGCCTTCTCCAGACCGCCGTACTCATCTATAAGGCGGAGGTCCTTCGCCTGCTCTCCGGTGTAAACTTTCCCCTGCGCCAGCTCATCGACACGAGCCATGCTGAGTTTCCGCCCCTCAGAAACCTTTTCCTTGAAATCCGCGTAAGTCTGGTTCAGAAATTCGTCTACATATTTCATGTCCTTCTCGTCCCACTTATGCAAAGGATTGAGCACGCCCGATGCATCCCTGCTCTCGTACTGCTCGACGTTTCCTCCGAGATCTTTCTCGATGAAATCAGTTAGGACAGGAAACGAAATCAAAACACCAATACTTCCTGTGAGCGTAGCCGGTTCGGCGAAAATCCTCTTCGTCCCAACCGCCACATAATATCCCCCGCTCGCAGCGACATTTCCGAATGATGCCACGACCGGCTTCTTCTCCATAGCTTCCCTGACGGCATTGTATATCTCATCGGACGCGAGCGCCGATCCGCCTCCGCTGTTCACCCGAAGAACTATCGCTTTGATATTCTTATTCGCGACAGCTTCCTTGATTTGGCTGATTACGGTTTCCGAACCGGTCAGACGGTCCCCACCCAAGAACGGTATTGGAAATGGCGAAGGAGGTGAACTCTTCCCAGTAATTATCGTTCCGTAGACACCGATGACCGCGACCTCCGGTCTCCTCCCCCACCGGGTCTCCCAGTAACGAATATGCTCCGGGTCAACTATTCCGTTCCCTTCGGATGTTCCGAGCACTTCCTTGCGTACGTCTTTCTCGAATCGATCGAAATACGCCACCCCATCGATCAGATGGAGCCGCGCTGCAGCAGCGGACGAAATCAACCCGGCGAGATCGGACTTGAGACTATCGTCAAGCGTCATGTTCCTGTTCACTTCGATCTGCTTCACCATCTGCGCATACACGTCATTGACGAGTCCCTGTATCAGCTTCGCCTGGTCGGGGGTCGCCGAATCGGTGTACATGGTGTGAAATGTCGACTTGTATTTACCGGCGGTCTTCGCGTTCCACTCAATATGAAGCTTGTCAAAAAGTCCTTTCAGCCGCACAATATCGAAATCGATTCCGTAGCTGGCGATGAACGAAGTCTGGGGCATGTAGATCCTGTTCGCTGAACTTGCCAGGTAAAGCTCATTGACCCCACTGTCATCGGCAAGGTACGCGAAGACTTTCTTTCCTTTGGAGCGCACGTACTCAACCGCGTCCGCGAGTTCCTGAGTTTCGCCCGCCAGCGCGAAGAAGGTCTCGCTTGTAGAGTACGGATAGATCTTAAGTATCAGCGCCCTTATCGACGGGTCTCTGCCGCACTTTCTTATCTCGTCGACGTAATCGAGGAGATCTTTCGGAGTTTTCGCAAAGAGGAAGGAAGACAGTTTCCCATCATGTATCGGGCCACGGATCGTTATCTCCGCAATACGTTTCCCCTGAACGATTGTAGGAAGACGCTCTGTCGTCAACTCAACTCTTCCATAAGTTGCCGAGTAAACCCCTGACTGGTAGCTCGATGCGCCCTCGACGTGGATGTGACTTCCGAAGTTGAAACTGATTCCGAACGACAGAGAGTTACTCCACAAATATGGCGGCAACAGTGGGACGGGACCAGCGGATGGCGCCGGCAAGACGTAACCAGGATTACCGTACCCGGACGGGTCATAAATACCATAGACTTTCAGGCCAGGAAGCAGCTCCACAGAAACTCCCGCCTTGTATCCCGCCTCATGATGATTCGGGAGAATGAAGTCGCCGTTGAGCGTGAGAAACTCGTCGCCAAACGGACGTATGCTTAGTCCAAGGTCGGTCACTTTCTCTATCTGATGAACTCCGAAAGGAGAATCGGAGAAATTATGATACGACGCCCCAAAGCTCGTATACTTATCGGGTCGCAACAGCACCCCCACGGCCGGGAACCATCTGGCGCCGGTTCCGGAAATATCCATGTACGAAAGAGAAGCGCCTAAGGCGGCACCCGCGTTGCCCACTCCGAGTCCGATAGAATATTCGTTGAGATTCTCGGTGGTGGTCGCCGCGTTCCTGTAACCTATCGCGAACCTCCCCCCCTGGGCAAAGAGTCCGACGTCATGGAATCTTTCAGAAGGGTCCAGTTCCGAATTCGTCGGAACGAAATAGTAGCCGTCAAAGACTCCTCCCCTGTCGCGCACGCCAAGATAAGCAGGGTTGTAGAGGAACGCCTGGGTTTCATCGGTTCCAGCGGTGAAAAGATACTTTTGGTTCTGCGGATTGGTAAGTAAGTCCTGTCCGAATGACTTAGACGTCGCAAACAGACCCGATGCCACGATAATAATAGCAACGAAAGTCTTCTTCATTTTCCTCCCGACTCAGGTATAATATATGAGTTTACCTGCTCTTTTCAAGCATCCGGGGAATTTTCATTTCACAATCCGCAGGATGTTCACCCTCAACACTTCCGCGGTTTCAATGACTTGACATGTAAGAGCGTTTGTTTTAACGTCCGACGATTAAGGGAGGCTGTAAAAGATGAAGGGCAAACTCATTTCAGCAATCGCGCTGTCTCTGTTCTTTGTTTCATGCCAATCGACCACGGGAACGAACCCGGAGACAGTACCGAACAATTCAGCCGCAGTGTCGGAACTGACATCTTGGGATGTACACATCGACACAAATTATTTCGATGCGTCTTCAGGGCAGCTCGTGTCTAAAGGTGGCCTAATTAATGCGTCCAGTACCGACATTGTCGCGCCGTTCCGGATCGAAGGCTTATTCTACTCGGACCACTCTCGTGAAACTAAATTGGGGGCTGCCATGACAATTATTAATTCGTTAAGGTCGGGAGAAGAAGCTCAGTGGAACTTGCGTTTGTCTTTGGCCGACAAAGATCTGAGTCAGTATTCGGCATTCGTCGTGGATGATTTCAGGGTGACGACAAAAACTAATCAGAAGTAAAGGGAGGAAAGCCTTTCCGCAACCGAAACCAGAGGGTAGCCTGACCGGCAATTTGTTTCTCAATCGCCCCACGCGGTTTCATGAAAAATGCAAGCGGCGACTGTGTCTGTTGTGTGCGCCGGGGCAGCGGATACAGCAGATCGGACCAGATCAATGATAGATCGAACGAAGAGGGGTTTCAAGTTCTCCTTGACTTTGTGCGGGGCAGCGGGTTACTTTTTTAATTACTATGCCAAAGCAACCCCTAGAATTCGAGAAACCGATCTTCGAGCTGGAACAGAAGATTGCTGAGATGCGCAAGCTCTCGGATGAATCCGCCGGACCTTATGGACTTGATATTGCGGATGAGATCGCGAAACTTGAGTCGCGCGTCAATGAGCTACGAACAACCGTTTATTCCAACCTTACCAGGTGGCAGCGAGTCCAGCTTGCCCGCCATCCCGAGAGGCCTTATACGTTGGATTATATCAACCTGATGATGACCGATTTCGTCGAGTTGCACGGCGACAGGCATTTCGGAGACGACCACGCGGTCGTCGGCGGCTTCGGAAAGCTTGACGGGAAGACGGTCATGGTCATCGGACAGCAGAAAGGCCGCGATACCAAGTCGAACATATTCCGCAACTTTGGTATGCCCAATCCGGAAGGCTATCGCAAGGCTTTGAGATTGATGAAGCTGGCAGAGAAATTCCGAAAGCCGGTGATTACACTCGTCGACACGCCAGGCGCATATCCGGGCATCGAGGCCGAGGAACGCGGTCAAGCTGAAGCCATTGCCAGGAATCTTTTCGAGATGGCGCAGCTTACCGTCCCGATCATTGTCACCATTATCGGCGAAGGTGCGTCGGGCGGCGCGCTCGGTCTCGGAGTCGGGGACAGGATTCTTATGATGGAGAACGCCTGGTATTCGGTCATCGCGCCGGAGTCGTGTTCTTCCATTCTCTGGCGAAGTTGGGATTTCAAGGAACAGGCGGCCGAAGCTCTTAAATTGACAGCTGTCGACCTCTTGAAGCAGAAGATCGTCGACCGGATTATACCGGAGCCGCTCGGAGGCGCACATAGGGACCCAACCGCGACCGCCCAGAATCTAAAGGAGATCATACTGGAAGAGCTGGCCGCGCTCGGCAGAATCAAACCGGACAAGCTCGTGGAGAAGCGCATAGCAAAATTCGGGGCGATGGGTTCCTTCTCGGGAAAGTAAAAGAACAAGTCCCCGCCGATGTATTCACTAACGACAAGTATAAGAGTCCGCTACGCCGAGACCGACCAGATGCGCGGCGTATACAACGGCCGATATTTTGAATACTTCGAAGTGGGTCGGGCTGAGCTCATGAGATCGCTGGGTCTCTCGTACAGGCAATTCGAGGAAGCCGGTTTCCTTCTCCCGCTGACGGAGGCTTACGCCAAATATATAAAGCAAATCCACTACGATGACGTCATAGAAGTTGTCGCCATGTTGAAGGAAGCCCCGATGGCACGCCTGAGAATTGACTACGAGATACTACGCGGTTCCGAAAAGATGACCGAAGGATTTACTGCTCATAGTTTCATCGAAGCGAAGTCGGGGAGGCCGGTCCGTGCGCCCAAGATGTTTCTGGATCTTCTCAAGAAAAATTTTGAATTCTAAATTTTAAATTTCGAATTCCCGTTATAGGAGGAACGAATGCTTAAGAAAGAACTGCTAGACATACTCTGCTGCCCGAAGCCCGATTGCCGCGGCGATCTCGATTACAGCGCGGAGAAGAACACTCTCACTTGCAAGAAATGCGGACACGTTTACCGGGTCGAGAACGACATACCGATAATGCTGGTGGAAGATGCGGCGCAAACGGGAGCGAAGAAGGATTGATGGGGCGATGGATTACTGGATTGATGGGTGCGGCCAACCAGCACCTCTGTTAGTCTGAAGGCCGCTTTCCAGTGTCCATTTTCCTTTCAGTAGAATGGGTTGGCTCAGCACTCTTTCCCATGACCCAGCCTGAAGTAAGGTGGCCGCAGAGCAAGTCCAGGAAAGGAAGGGTATGCTATGGATTTCACGAAACGCCGAAACGTGAACCGCGGTTACATGAAGCTTGATGTATGGAACAGAGCAATCGACCTCTTCAAACTAACGAACGATCTAATTGGCAACACGAATCACATTGATATCAGATTGAGGTCACAAATCCTGGGGGCCGTTCAGTCTGTGTCTGCAAACATCGCGGAAGGCTATTGCAGAAGATCCCTGAAAGAGTACATACAGTTCCTTCACATCGCATTGGGTTCGTCGGGAGAAGCTTTTACGAGGATGATCGGACTGAAACACTCGGGTCAGCTCTCCAACGACCTATTTGAGAAGTTTGATATCTTACATTACGAGACTGAAAACAAGCTCATCTCGCTAGTGAAATCGCTTCAGAAAAAGAGGGCTTCGGAGAATTGGAATGACCAGCTTGCAGACATCCAAACATGGCGGGGACGCGAGTGAGACCAGAATTACATTTCCACTCTCTGTTAATCCCGACAGAGTCCCTCGGACATCAATCCAGTACCTCAATAATCCATCAATCCAATTCCTCCAAGACACAACCGTTGCCTCTGAATTCTTCCCGAAATGTTAGATAAGCTAAAGACCCTCGGAGCCGACACGGCCGTTTACGGCGTCAGCGCGATCGTCGGGCGATTTCTCAATTTCCTTCTCGTCCCGTTCTATACGAACGTGCTCGCCACATCGCAGTACGGCGTCGTCGCGACGGTCTATTCATACATCGCCTTCATGAACATTCTGTATTTGTATGGAATGGAGTCGGCGTATTTCAAATATGCTTCGACGAAGGAAATAGGCAACGACAAGGAAATATTCTCGACCCCTTTCATTTCGGTTCTCATCACTTCCCTGCTCCTATCCGGGTTCATATTCTTTGAAAGCGTCAGGCTCGCTCCGATAGTCGAGGTGCCATTGCAGTTCGCCGACACGATTAAGTACTCGGCGCTTATAATGTTCTTCGACTCGATAGGAGTGATACCGTTCGCGGTGCTCAGACTCGAGAGAAAGGTCAAGACATTCGCCGCGATCAAGGTCATAAATATAGTCATCAACGTCGCCGCGAACGTCATCCTCCTCCTTGTATTTCACATGGGAGTCGAGGGAATATTCATAAGCGGCGTTATTGCCTCGGCTGCGTCGATAATACTCCTGTTGCCGACCATCTTCA
>JAJYRM010000102.1 GCA_021794075.1 Bacteroidota bacterium
AGCGCTAACAGGATACCCGAAATTGCTGACGATATAATGAGTATCGACAACGCGATGAAATGGGGATTCGGATGGGAACTCGGTCCGTTTGAGACATGGGACGCGATCGGCGTTGATAAATCGGTGGAGCGAATGAAGACCGAGGGAAGGCATGTTCCGCGGAAGGTACTCGATATGCTCATGTCCGGGGCAAAGAGTTTCTACAAGGAGGAAGACGGTTTACGGTACTATTACGATTTTGCGATCGCGGCTTATAGAGAAATACCATCACCAAAGAAGCTGATAAACCTCAGACTCGAGTCGGAAAAAGGAAAGGTGATTAAATCAAACGCGGGAGCCTCCCTTATCGACCTTGGAGATTCGGTAGCCTGCGTGGAATTTCATTCAAAGGCCAACGTCATCGGTGAGGACGTCCTGCAGATGACCGATTTTGGATTGAAGAAACTGGAAAGTGATTTCGACGCGCTTGTCATCGCCAACCAGGGGAAATATTTCTCTGCCGGCGCCAACCTGATGCTCATCCTGATGCTGGCACAAGAAGGAGAATTCGACGACATAGACCAGGCCGTGCGACTGTTCCAGGGAATGGATATGCGAATAAAATACGCGCCGAAACCTGTTGTCGTCGCCCCGTTCAATATGACTCTCGGAGGAGGATGCGAGATGACGCTCCACGCGCCGAAGGTGAGGGCGTCGGCTGAGACTTACATCGGACTGGTTGAGCCCGGCGTAGGGCTGATACCCGCGGGCGGTGGCACTAAGGAGATGCTCATGAGAAGCCTGTCTCGCGCGCCGAGGATCGCCGACGTCGATCTGATGCCTTTCGTCAGAGAGGTTTTGGAGACTATCGGCGCCGCGAAGGTGGCGACAAGCGCAGAAGAAGCAAAGGCGCTCGGATTCCTGAGAATCACTGACGGAATTTCTATGAATGAGAAATTCCTGTTGTATGATGCCAAGGCGACCGCGCTCGCTATGGTGAACGAAGGATACCGCCCTCCCGAACGTCAGAGAATCATCGCGCTCGGCCAGCCCGTTCTCTCCGCCCTCACGCTGGGATTGTATCTCTGGAGGGAAGCCGGCCAGATAACCGAATACGAATTTCATATCGGGAAGAAGCTCGCCTTTGTCCTCACCGGCGGCGATCTGACCTCGGCCCAGGAAGCGGATGAACAATACTTCCTTGATCTCGAGCGCGAAGCTTTCCTGAGTCTCTGTGGAGAAAAGAAGACCCAGGAGAGAATGCAATATATGTTGAAGAACAACAAGCCGTTAAGAAACTGATATATCTAGATATTTCAGGAGAAATCTCAAATGCATGACGCGGTAATAGTGACTTCGCTCCGTACGGCAGTAGGTAAAGCCAAGAAGGGGGCTCTTAGAGATGTGCGGCCCGACGAGATGGCCGCGGAGGTAATCAAAGCGGCAGTTGAGCGGACGCCCGGGCTCGACCCGGCGAGCGTCGACGACATTCTTATTGGTTGCGCGATGCCGGAGGCCGAGCAGGGAATGAACGTGGCTAGAATCGCGGCGCTTCGTGGCGGTATGCCAGTGTCGGTACCTGCCGCGACTATTAACAGGTTCTGTTCATCCGGGCTTCAGACGATCGCGATGGCGGCAGAAAGGATCATGGTAGGCTCGGCAGATATTATCATTGCCGGTGGGACGGAGACAATGAGCCTGGTTCCGATGGGTGGATTCAAAGTCGTTCCGAATCCAAACCTTGTGGAATCGAGACCGGAGACTTATCTAAACATGGGAATTACGGCAGAACGTGTCGCAAAGGAATACAAGGTGAGCAGGGAGGACCAGGACAAATTCTCGCTTGGAAGTCACCAGAAAGCTGTAGCGGCGTTACGCGCGGGCAATTTTGCTGAAGAAATTATTCCACTTCGCATCAAGAGGAAGGTTCGCAGGGGGGCAAAGAACATTGTTGAGGAGATGGTGTTCGATACCGACGAGGGACCGAGAGCGGATACCGATATAGAGAAGCTGGCACAGCTGAAGCCTGTTTTCATGCAGGGTGGAACCGTTACCGCCGGCAACTCGTCTCAGATGAGCGATGGTGCCGCGGCCTCCGTCGTGATGAGCGCGGAGAGAGCGAAGGAGCTCGGACTCAAGCCGATAGCGAAGTTCATATCGTTCGCCGTGGCAGGCGTTCCACCCGAGGTGATGGGGATCGGGCCGATAAAGGCGGTCCCTAAGGCGCTCAAAATGGCCGGATTGAAATTAGAAGATATGGATGTAATCGAGCTCAACGAAGCTTTTGCTTCACAGGCGCTGGCAGTTATCAGGGAGCTCGGGATGGATATAGATAGAGTAAATGTCAACGGAGGCGCGGTTGCTTTGGGTCATCCCCTCGGTTGCACAGGCGCGAAGCTGACAGCTACTCTTCTGCACGAGATGAAAAGGCGGAAGGCAAAGTATGGCATGGTGACTATGTGTATCGGCGGCGGTATGGGGGCCGCGGGAATTTTTCAGAACTTAATCTGAGAGGCGCGAAATGGAAACTACGCAGAAACAGTTGCTGACCTACAAAAAGGGCGGAAGCTTCTTAATCGAAGACACAAAACCGGAAGATATTTTCACGCCGGAAGACTTCTCGGAGCAGCACAGGATGATAGCCGATACGACGAAGGATTTTGTCGAAAGCGAGGTGTTGCCGAATGTCGACAAGCTTGAAGAATTGAACTACGACCTTTCGGTAAAGCTCCTGAGAAAGGCAGGCGAGATCGGTCTTCTTTCGGTGGACATACCGGAAGAGTACGGCGGACTCGGGCTGGACAAAACCAGCTCCATGCTGGTTGCCGAGAATCTCGGCAAAGCGGGCGCGTTCGCGGTGAGCCATGGTGCTCATACCGGCATAGGAACGCTCCCTATCGTTTACTTCGGAACGGAAAAACAGAAACAAAAATATCTACCCAAGTTTGCCACGGGCGAACTCATCTCATCTTACTCCCTCTCGGAGCCCGGATCGGGCAGCGACGCGCTTTCGGCGAAGACGGTGGCTCTGCCTTCTGCCGATGGTAAGAGGTTCGCGTTGAACGGCACGAAGATGTGGCTCTCGAACGCTGGATTCGCGGATGTGTACATCACGTTCGCGCAGGTTGGGGGCGATAGATTCACTTCGTTCATCTTGGAGAAGAATTACAAGGGCGTGTCGCTCGGCAAAGAAGAGAAGAAGATGGGTATAAAGGGCTCTTCGACGCGCGCGCTTAATCTTGATAATGTCGAGGTACCGGCGGAGAATGTCATAGGCGAGATCGGCAAAGGCCACAGAGTCGCCCTCAATATACTCAACGTAGGAAGGTTCAAGCTCGGTGCGAGCGTGATCGGCGGAGCGAAGGCGGTGATCACGGAGTCGGTGAAATACGCGAAGACCAGAAAGCAGTTTCAGGTTCCGATTATTTCGTTCGGGATGATCAGACACAAACTCGGCGAGATGGCAGTCAAAGCTTTCGTGGGTGAGTCGATGGTATACAGGACGGCCGGACTCATCGATTCGATACTTCAGAATGTCGACAAGAAGTCGCCTGATGCCTCAGTCCTAACGCTTAAAGGCATCGAAGAATACGCAGTGGAGTGCAGCATAATCAAAGTCTACGCCTCCGAGATCCTCGATTATGTTGTTGACGAGGGGGTGCAGGTTTTCGGTGGGTACGGTTTCACCGAAGAATATCCTGTAGCGCGTCCCTACCGCGATTCACGCATCAACAGGATTTTCGAGGGCACCAATGAAATCAACAGGCTCCTTATTCCTTCCATGCTCATCAGGCGGGCCATGAAAGGCGAGCTTCCGCTTATGGCAGCCGCACAGAAGTTAATGGAGGAAGTAATTTCATTTTCCGCGGGGGAATCGCAATACGCAGGACTTCTCGCCGATGAGATGAATCTTGCTTCGAATGCGAAGAAAATAGGTCTTCTTGTGGCAGGCACGGCGTTCCAAAAGTACATGGATAAGCTGGAACATGAACAGGAAGTTATATGGCATATCAGCGATATCGCGATGGAGGCTTATGCCATGGAGAGTGTGCTCCTTCGGGTAAGAAAGATGGCGGCGGCCGGTGGTAAGAATATCGACTTCTATGCGGACCTTGCGCGCGCGTTCGCCTACGGAGCCATCGAACGGGTTGAGAGTCACGCGAAGGCGGGACTCGCCGTCATCGCGGAGGGTGACATGCTACGGACATACCTCACCGCTGTGCGCAGGCTTCTGAAGTACACGCCAGTCAACGCAGCTTATATCCGGCGGAACATCGCCGACAGGCTGGCTGAGGCCGATAAGTATGACCTGTGAAAAAGTTTTCCCGGCCCCTTTACTAAGACAATTAATGCATAAGCAAAGAGAGCTTCGTGGAGTTTCTGGGCGGCCACTGGCCGCCCAGTCTATTTTCTCAAATAGACGGAGTGACTCTCCTTCAGGCTGGCGAAGTCGCTTTGAGTCATTCCGTAAATATTGTGGTCGAAGAAACGATCCTTGATCCGCTCGTTCTCTCTGAGGAGGCCTTCCCATTTGAAGCCGAGTCTTTTGATCACCCGATTGCTCGGCTCGTTTTCGGTTGCGGCCTGTATGAACACCCTGTGTATTTTCAGCTTCTCAAAGAGATAATTCAGGAGAATTGCCGTGGCCTCAGTCGTGAAATGTCGTCCTACATATGGATTGCCCATCCAGTACCCTACACTGGTCCGCTGGTTCATCCAGTCGATTTGATGCGTCCCTACGAGGCCGGCAATTTGCGAATCATATGTCACGCACAAATGTATCGCCGATTTCAACTGCATTTCATATATCCACTGTTCCACAATGTGCCTCTCATCGTCAATGGAACGGACAAATTCAATCCATGGGAGCCAATCGGAAAGCTTCTCTCTCGATTCGCTGATCAACCTGAACAGCTCGTTGACGTCGTCCAGTCGGGCGGAACGCAGAACCAATCGGGCTCCACGGATAGTGATGGAAGTGAAATCGTCAATCATTACTTTAAGATAGACTCAGAATGGCGCTTGCACAAGGGTGAATCGTTTCAGAATTTTTTGAGCGTATTTCCGTGGCCGGAACGGCTTTGGCGCGCGTGGCAATTCATGCCGAAAAACATAAGATGAGCAGATTTGTGACATCTTGGATAAAATCAGAAATGTTGATATGGGTCATAATTCAAATCAAACCTTTTGCTTAAGCTGGATGCGTCAATATCGAGCCGCTGAATTCTTCGCTCATGTAGCGATTCTAGTCAATGGCTCGAACCCACGGCTGAAGTTGAGCGCACTAATGAGTCTTTATCGTCCGAATGATTGGGCTTGCGGACTGACTCTGCAGACATCTAAAAAAAGCAAAAGCTGGAAAAGGTAGAAGTTGACGGAATCTTCTTTCTCTGAATAATTGTCTCTCTGGACAGGGGCCGAGTTAGCCCTATAATGGAGGCTACAAAATGCTATATGAATACGTTGCGATCGGGTATTCAGCATCAAACCTGCTGCTCGCGTTAATAATTTACTTCAAGGCCATGCGTAGCATAACTGTGAAGTTTTACCTCTTTCTTGTGGCCAGTCTGGTGACATTCGGGGCATGCGGTTTGGTCTCGCGTCTTCCTCTCACACACACAGAAGGCGCCATCCTTAGCGCCATAGGCGCGTTCCTGTTTGCTCTCTTTCCGTTCTTCTTTCTTCATTTTATGATAATAATGGTGCGGCGCGAAGAGCTTCTTCAATCTCCAGTGACAATCGCCGCCGTGTACTTTGCGGGACTTTTCAGCTACACATTCGAGCTGTTAGGCATGATCCCTAAACCGATTTCTCCCGGCCTGGGACTTTCGAACGTGGGATACGTCTTCCTTGTCACCTGGATGTCGGTAATCTTCAGTATAGGCATAGCTCTTCTCTTTACATTTCTAAAAGGATTTAGCGACAAAGGGATGCGGTCTAACTTGCTGGTCGCAGGCTTCGCCTTGTTGCTCCTCCTGCTCCCGGGACCGTTTACGGAGTCGATTTTCTTTGCGTTCTTCCCGAAGGGTATCGAGATGTACATATTTACATCTCTGCTCGCGCTTGTGATCGCATTGTATTTCGTGTTCCGTCACAAGATTATCATAAACACCCTTTACGACGCGATGAAAACTGCGCTCACATTCATGAGCGATGTACTGTTCAGAATGGATGATGGGCTCAATATCCAGCTGGTTCGCGGGGGCGCACTTACGTCCCTCGGGTACGCGGAGAATGAGATGGTAGGGATGAGCCTACTTGAACTGACCCAACAGAAGGACGTCATACGTTCGTACCAAGAGAAGGCGCTTCGCGGAAAAGAGGACGATGTTGTAGTCGATATTGATTTTGTCTCGAAGGACGGACAGATCATCCCGATGAATCTCTCGCTGACCATCGTGGTCGAGACGGGACAGATTGTCGGATTTGTAGGAGTCGGGCGTGACAATACGGAGAGACGTCGCTCCGAACTCTTACAATCGGCGTTGTATCGATTGGCGGAGGTCACCCGAGTAAGCGAAAGTTTGAGGGAATTCTGTAAATCTATACACGAAGTCATCAGCCAACTTATACCGTCAAAAGATTTCTATATCGCTCTTCGCGATGAAATTACAAAAGATCTTTACTATCCGTACTATGTCAACGGAATCTACGACATCCCCGAGAGGCAGCCAGGGTTGGATGCGTTCAACGAACAAGTTATGCTCGGCGGAAGTCCGTCCGTTCTTACGATCAATGAGTCACAACAGCTCAGCACGCAAGTTCTAGATACCACTCAGAGAAAAATGCCGATTGATTGGGTCGGTGTTCCTTTGAAAACATCTTCCGGGACCATCGGTGTCCTGGGGGTCCAGAATTATTCTTCCGGCGTCAAGTTCGGCGAAATGGAAAAGAATCTACTTTCTCTGCTGTCGGGCCAGATAGCTACTGCCATAGAGCGCAAGCAGTCGGACGAAAAAGTAAGAGAGCAGGCCGCACTTCTGAACAAGTCGCAAGACGCTATCATTCTTGAGCTACTGACAGGGAAGATCATATTCTGGAACGAGGGCGCTACGGTCATCTATGGCTGGAAGATGGAGGAGGTGATCGGGAAGTCGCTTGTGGACTTGTATAATGGTAAGATACCCGATGATGTGGTAACGGCCGATGAAGCCGTTAAGCAATTTGGCGAATGGGCCGGAGAGATTACCGGGGTCGACAGAAACGGAAATGAAATTGTCCTGGATTGCAGATGGAAACTAGTAACGGATATTGAGGGAAAGCCGAAATCTATTATGAAAGTCTGCACGGACATAACCGACAAGAAGAAGCTCGAAGCCCAGTTTATGCGGGCTCAACGCCTGGAGAGCATCGGAACTCTTGCTGGCGGTATTGCCCATGATCTCAACAATGTTCTTTCCCCGATCATGATGTCCGTCAGAGCTCTGAAGAGGCGGCTTACCGACGAGCAGAGCGAGAAGATTCTGCAGGCCATAGAGCTGAGCGCGAAACGAGGGGCGGATATGGTCCGGCAGGTCCTGATGTTTGGCCGGGGCGCGAAGGGCGAGAGGGTGATAATGCAACCCAGGCACGTGATTAGGGAGATCATGAACATCGCGAACGAAACCTTCCCGAAGTCAATCACGATAGAACACTCGATGGCAAAGGATCTCTGGACCATACTTGGCGATACAACCCAGATCCACCAGGTGATACTGAACCTTTGCGTCAACGCCCGCGACGCCATGCCCGATGGCGGAATCCTGACGATGAGCGCCGAAAATACAGTGCTCGACGACGACTGTTCCAAAGTGAACATAGATGCTAAACCGGGAAAGTATGTGATGATAAAGGTGACCGACACAGGCAGCGGAATTCCAAAAGGATTGCTCGATAAGATCTTCGAACCTTTCTTTACAACCAAGGAAGTCGGAAGGGGGACGGGGCTCGGTCTTTCAACGGCTCTCGCGCTCGTGAAAGCGCACGGCGGCTTCATAAACGTTCAGAGTGAGGTGAACAGAGGATCATCGTTCAGTGTTTATCTTCCGGCGAGCGAGATAGTGGAGACCGCTTTCACGAGCGAAACTGACTTTAGTAAGTATGTGGGCCGCGGCGAGCTTGTCCTCGTGGTTGACGACGAGTCTTCGATTCGTGAGATCGCAAGAGCTACACTAGAGGCGTATGGTTATCAGGTCCTCGTTGCCTGCGACGGCGCCGAGGCGATAGCGACGTTTGTCAAAAATATGGGGGCGATACGGGCAATAATTATTGATAACATGATGCCTGTGCTCGATGGTAAGGCTACAATTGCTGCCCTTAAGAAAATGAACACGGGTGTGAAATTGATAGCAACCAGTGGCCTACAGGATGAAATCGCTACGACATTGGTGGCACAGGTCGACGCGTTTATCAATAAACCTTTCACGGGCGAGAGACTCCTGCAAACTGTGTATGAGGTGATCCACGACATGAACTGACTCGCTTAAGAGGCCAGTCCTTTTCGGAGGTTAGTTCACTCTGACTATTCTAAAATCGTGGTTGCTCTTCTTTTTCGGTTTGCGGAAAGCTACCCGTCTATTAATCTCCGCTAGTAACTCCAGGTCCATGAGTCGTAAGAGGATTAACTCCCCATAGCACAGATGCGTGCTTTCTATGAATTTATTGATACTGAGGCCTAATGGGCTTAAATTGAGAAAAATTGGAGTTCTCTTTTGAGTGGATTCAAAAAGGAAAGATTAAAAACACTGTTCGATAGTTTTGCCGGCAAGAAGGTGGCGGTCATCGGTGATCTTATGCTCGATAAATATGTCTGGGGGAGTGTGTCGCGCATATCTCCCGAAGCGCCAGTGCCAGTCCTGGAAGTTGATAGCGAATCTGCCAGGCTTGGTGGCGCCGCCAATGTTGCCAATAATATAAAAGCTCTCGGGGCTGAACCGGTCCCTTTCGGAATCGTGGGCGACGACGCGGCTGGAGACGAACTCCGCCGAATACTTTCGGAGATGGGGTTGCCGGTCGCGGGAATAATAACTGACGCCGATAGACCTACGACTGTAAAGACGCGCGTCATCGCTCATAACCAGCATGTTGTCAGGATGGACTATGAGACGAGGCGTGATATCGGCATTAAGCTAGTCAGCGCGGTCATGGAAGCACTCAAGGCCATGAATAGTGAATTGGATGCGATCATCCTTGAAGATTACAACAAGGGAATGTTGACGAAAGAGCTCCTCCCTCTCGTCATAGAATTCGCGCGCAAGCATGACAAGGTAGTGAGCGTTGATCCGAAGCAGAGCAATTTCTTCGAGTATAAGAATGTTACCGTCTTCAAGCCTAACCGTAAGGAGGCTGAGGGAGCACTTGCAGTGCCAGCTGGCAACGATCAGCAGGCCGAATCAGCCGCGCGCGAATTGAAAAGACGCCTCGATTGCGAGAACGTCCTTCTCACTCGAGGAGAAAAAGGCATGACGCTCATCGATAAGGAGGGCGGAGTATTGCACTTCCCGACAAAGGCGAGACATGTCGCAGATGTTTCGGGTGCGGGGGACACAGTAATTTCCACTTTGACCGTTGCTCTGGTTTCAGGAGCCACTATTAAGGAGGCCGCCGCGATAGCGAATCATGCGGGCGGACTCGTCTGCGGCGAAGTTGGCATCGCACCCGTGGATAAGCCTCGACTTTTCGATGAAGTCTTGAACGATTCTCACTCAATGGAGTCTTGAAGATGGCGGTAATGACAAGAGAAGACCTGAGCCGCGAGGTGGCGAAGCTACACGAGAAGGGGAAGGCGGTGGTTTTCACGAACGGCGTCTTCGACATCATCCACAGAGGACACGTCGAGTACCTTAACCGGGCTAGAGAGCTAGGTGATTATCTTATTGTCGCGGTTAATTCTGACGCGAGCGTGAAAAGGATTAAAGGAGAAAAACGTCCGATTGTCTCCGAGGCCGACCGCGCCTTCGTGGTCTCGAACCTGAAGTGCGTAGATTATGTCTGCGTGTTTGGAGAGGACACCCCTTACGATGTCATCAAGTCACTTCAGCCTGATGTGCTTGTCAAGGGCGCCGATTGGAAAATCGAAAATGTCGTTGGCAAGGACATAGTCGAAGCTCGGGGAGGAAGAGTCGTCACGATCGACTATTTGACGGGAAGATCCACGACAAATATCATAAATAAGATCCTTTCTGAAAGCTCGCCGCAAGAGAAATGATTTAGCGGTGCTTGCCATGCGCAAGAGAGTATTCATCCCACTGTTCATCCTCTTTGTTTTCTTCCCTCTGATAGTCTACCTCGTCTCTTATACGAGAGTCTTCAACGACGAGGTCAGGGATATTCTGGTTTCAGTGGTCGACAACGGGACGAACGCGCGGCTCCGGTTGGGCGATATTCACGGGAGTGTCTTTGGAACCTTCACGGTAGACGGCGCTGCACTCCTATACAATGGCAATCCAATCGCTACCGTTGATACGGTTACGGTTACGCACCTTCCGCTCTCTCTGATTACGCAGACGATCCAGGTTACTCAAGTGAGGCTCGTCCATCCTAAGTTCTACCTGATAAGATCAAGGGATGGCACTTTCAATGTCAATCACATCGGCAAACCTGGGGGCGCGCCTGGCGGCAAATTTGCCTGGACCATTCTGGCGAAGTCTATAAGAATGGTTGGGGGAGAGTTTGAGCTTTTCGACTCCACGGCTGTCGGATCGGCAGACACGTCCGATCTACCTGCTCGAAAAAAAACAAGCAATACGTTTGATGCCTCTAACTTCGTCGTAAAGAACCTGAACTTGTCAGCCTCCGCCGAACTCTCCGGAAAAAATCTGACAGCAAGCGTAATACGAATGTCGATGCGCATCGAGCCTATCGGGTTCAAAGTTGATTCACTGAGTTTCTCTTTCTATACGGCTCCCGCGGGCACTGAAGTCACTGGCCTCAGCCTGTCATCCGGACGAATGATGATTCACGCCGACGTGACTGTAGAAGGACAGGACTTGCTTGACACTCTGAACGCAGTCACGATAGGCGACAAATACTTTACGGCGAACGTCGAGGCTATCCATGGGGACGTTGGGAAAGTCGGTAAATTCGTGAAGCTGCCTATCAAAACGCCCTCCGACTTTAACTTTTCATTGTTCGCCAGCGGTACGCCGGACACACTGGATGTCAAACAATGTCTTCTGAAAACGGATAGCTCCGTAGTTCCTCTTACGGCATCGTTCTACAACATCCTGGATTCCGCTCTATCTATGAAAGTCAGGATGGACAACGCGAACGTCGACATGGCAGAGCTCTCATCGGTACTGAAGAGCGTCGGTTTCCCCGATGTGCGCAGACTCGGAAAGATGAATGTGTCCGCATCCGTCACCGGGCATCCTTTGTATCTCCAAGCATCCGCCAAACTTACCAATGGTACCACTTCCATCGCCGCGGAATCCAAGTTGAAACCGAATGTGTATCAGGGGAACGTTGCATTCAGAGGTCTCGATGTCGGCGAGGTGTTCCCACCCAGCGGCTTGCGTACGGACTTAAACGGCAGATCAACCTTCGCCATAGCGATAACGCGCCGTCCTATCCCGGAAGGCGACGTTTCTCTTTCGATAGATTCATCTTCCTTCGACCATACGCTCATTCATCATCTCGGTGTTGTTCTTTCTTCGGCAAAGGATGTGGTTAGCGCCGATGTCAATCTGCTTACATCGAGGGGCAATGTTGATGGTACCGCGTCTATGAATCTAAGGAATGAATTGTACGCAGGTGATTTCAATCTGAGCGAGTTCGATGCCGCCCCCTTTCTCCACTTGCCGACACTGAAAGGAGAGCTTACAGGTAGACTCCTTGTCGACGGACGGGGGCTCAATGTAGATTCTCTCCGAACTCAGGCGACTTTTGTGACTGAACGGTCGACGCTCGGTAGCGTCGATCTCGGCAATTCCGCGTTCTCCGTACTTGTCAACACGGAGCGCCCCGTGAAGGAACTTGAGCTTTATTCACCGTTTGTGGACGCGAGCGTTACAGGAAATTTTGTCCCTCACAAATTGCCGGTTCAGCTTGCAGGACTGTTTTCCGCGCTCGCGGATACCTTCGGTGCGAAATTGGCCGGCACAAGGGATACCTCGAGCGCCTTAATCAGGCAATTGCCAAACATGAATGCCGACGTTTCCGTAGATGTGAAGGACGCTCGCTTACTTGGTCAGCTGATTGGCAGCAGCGAGTTCATGGGGAACGCGAAGACACACCTCCATCTTGTCGCCGATCAAGATACCGTTTCCATGTATGGTTATCTTTCGGTGGATACGATTAACTACCGGCAGGATTCGCTAAATCTCTTTGGCGGAGGAATGGATGTAGGCTTTAAGTATAAATCCGACCCTGGACTTTCTGTGTGGACCTCAGGCGGCTGGTCAATCGACGCGAGCATCGGTTCATTTGGCGTGGGATTGACAAGACTTGCCGCGCAATATCTCCGCATTAAGTATCGGGCAGGCGGCGATTCGGCGAACTTTCCCACCCTTACGCTTCAGGCCAAAGGATCCGTCGACACGCTTGTTAGCTTTGGAATAAACGCGAATGGAAACCTGATAGGAGATGAGTTCCACCTTACTACAGATTCCCTCGCGGGAAATATCTATGGCGTGCCGCTTGTCAGCCAAGCTCCGATCGGGATAAGTTACTCGCCTGAGACGTTCACGATTTCACCTGCTACTTTCAACGCGGGTCTTTCCGATGAGAAGGATGATTCCTTGAGTTTGGTTACCGCGAGTGGCGCCTATTCTCTTCGTACCGGGGCAAGGCTCCATTTCAACTTCCACAATTTCGGGCTTCGCTCGCTACAGGAAATTGCCCGTTTGGACACCACCACTCTCGACCTTAAGGGACGAATTGACGGAATGGCGGATCTATACAATTCAAATGGCGCCACATCTCTTTCGATAGACTTCAGCGGAAATAACATTTACTACAATCGCTCGGTTGCCAAATCTATCAGAGGGAGTGTCGGACTGAATGGACAGCTGATGACAATCAAAGCCGACTTGTCGAAGAGGAGCGACTCGGCCCGATACGCATTGGAACTAAACGGCACGATACCGCTCAGCGCAAATGTCAATTCGAAGATGAGGGTCGAATTGTCAGCCGATTCGTTGGATGTCTCCTTCCTGACACCTTTCTTGACCGGCATTCAGGACTTCGGAGGCTCTCTCTCGGGAAACATGGTCGTGAGCGGGGAGTATTCTTCTCCGGAAATGCAGGGGAAGCTATCGCTGGAGAACGGGAGGATTAGACTCGCCGCGAATGAGGTCGACTACTTGTTAAAGGGAACCATAATCGGGGATGGAAACAAGCTCCGTCTCTCTCCATTGGCGATCAGTGATGTTCCGGGACAGCCTGGGGGAACCATTACCGCAAACGGCTCGATTACAATCGGGGAAAATACAATCAAGAAGTTCGATCTAGTTTTCGACGGATCGCTTCTCGTGCTGAACTCACCGGCAAGGAGAACACTCCACGGCATTTACGGCTCCGCGGTGGTTGGGTCTGGTCTTGGCGGATTGAGACTTGACGGAAGCCTCGATAGACCGATGCTCCTCGGGACGCTGAACATCGAGTCGGCAGATCTTACACTACTCCCGATTCAGAGAAGAGAGAGCGTTGCCAATCAGGAGATAATCTACCATTTCCCGGCGCCTCCGGCCGACGAAAAATCGAAAGCCGATACATTGGTGGCCGCGGCCCCATCTCCACAGATGGCGTCAGGGAGCCTTATCGACAGTCTCCGGTATGACGTGGAAGTCGAGACGAGAGACAATGTTAGCCTTCGAATGATATTCGATCCGATGACGAACGAAGAGCTCGATGCCGTACTTGGAGGCCGGCTCCATCTCTCCAATCTCTCCGGGAGGATGGAACTCACCGGAAACGTGAGTCTCCCGAATAATTCCAACTCCTACTATAATTTTTACGGGAGGCACTTCAATGCGACCGGCAAGCTTAGTTTCACCGGCGACCCTCTGAATCCCATTATGAATATAACTGCGCAGTATCAGGGGGATTTAGACACGAGCACAACATCGACTGCCACCAGCAAGCCACAGGTCGTCGTCGTGCAACTTGGAATTAGCGGAACTTTCAACCATCCGAACGCTCCGAATATTTCAATGACTCTCGATGGCGTTCCGTACGACCAGGGGGACGTCCAAACCAACGCGATGTGGTTCATCCTCACGAACCAGTTTGCGAGCCAGCAGACATCGTCTGCCAGGCGCAGCGTCTGGAACCAGGTAGGGCCGGGTGTACTTAGCGCAGGCACGTCAGTATTGTCCGGCGCGTTGACGAGCCTTTTCAGCCGCGAGTTCTCGTTCGTCCGGAGCGCAGAACTTCGATATAGCTCCATCAGCGACCTCGCGAATCCTGATCTGGCAATAACAACTCAATTCGGAAAAGCCACCATCAGGGTGGGAGGCCAGGTGTTCAGCGATATCAACAACACCGACGTAAGCGTGGATTACCCCCTGACACAACTTCTGGGCAACATGCTCTACCTCCAGCTATCGCACAAGATTGTCCTCAACAACCAGACACTCTACCAGCGAGAGACCGTAAACGCGCTACGGCTCTTTTATCAACTTAGTTTTTGATCGAAAGTTTGCCCGTCCGCCCGACCAACTCGTGGAGAATCGGTCCTACTTGACCCCTATTGAAGCATCGGCTTCATTTAGCGCCAACTCGTAAAGTTTCTCATACTGCGGTATTATGATGTCCTCGCTAAACTTCTCCGCGCGCTTTCTCGCGTTCAGTCTGAAGAGATCGAGTTTGCGGTCGTCTCCGAGAAGTTCCATCGCATATTTGGCCATCCTCTGCACATCTCCGAGTTCAGCTATATACCCGGTTTCGCCGTGAACAACCAGTTCAGGAAGGCCTCCTGTGCTCGAAGAGACGACAGGGACGCTGCACGACATCGCCTCGAGTGCCGAGAGTCCGAAACTTTCTGACTGACTCGGCATGAGCATTAGGTCAGCAGCGGAAAGTATGTCAGGAAGACGTGTCTGCTTGCCGAGGAACCTGATGTGCTCGTAGATCCCCAGTTCGCGCGCGAGTCTCTCAGATTCCGACCTGTCCGGTCCGTCTCCCACGAGGAGTAATTTACTTGGGATGGATTTTCTCACGATGTCGAATATCCTAACGACGTCCGGAACGCGCTTGACGGTTCGGAAGTTTGACACATGCACCAGCACTTTCTCGCCTTTGGAAGCGAAGCGCGTTCTGAGCTCGCAATCCTCGATGCGCTTGAACCTGTTGATGTCCACGAAATTCGGAATCACATGGATTTCCTTCTCCACATTGTACATCGTGTACGTTTTCATCTGGAGAAAGCGCGAAACAGAAGTAACGTAATCGCTCCGTTCGATCGAAAACTTTACGAGGGGGAGAAAGCTTGGCTCAAGTCCGACAAGCGTGACGTCGGTACCGTGAAGCGTCGTAATCACCTTGATGTCTTTAGCGGGCGAGAGTATTTGTTTAGCAATGAAGGCACTTGTCGCGTGCGGAATTGCGTAGTGAACGTGCAGTATATCGAGATCGTGATATTTAGCGACGTCGATCATCTTGCTGGCCAGAGAATCGGTGTAAAGAGGGAAGTCGAACAAAGGATATTGCGACATCTCGACTTCGTGGAAGAATACGTCGCCGACCATGTTCTCGAGACGCACCGGCATCGCGTAGCTGATAAAATGGATTTGATGGCCTCGTTGTGCGAGCGCCTTACCGAGCTCGGTTGCGACTACACCGCTTCCGCCGTATGTTGGATAACAAGTAATTCCGATTTTCAATTGATAATCTCCTTAGGAAAAATAATCCATCTTTGACTAA
>JAJYRM010000103.1 GCA_021794075.1 Bacteroidota bacterium
TAATCACCTTGGCCGGCTCGATTGTGCTGTCAATGAAACCAAGCGCCCTAGACCCGATCAGTCCCTCAACAATTCCCTGCGCCTCAGATTGCGGAACCGCAATGTCGTTTACTCTCCATGTCGTATCGCGGTGAAAGAAATGGAATAGCGTGTCGCCAAGTGAAAAATCAACATCCTCTATGCTCGACAAGGAAAAATTAAACATCTGTTTGTCGCGCCATTCGGTCAGGGGTTGCCCAACGAGGCTTCGCAGGTTTGTCGACAATTGGTAGACTTTTGATTTCCCTTGGAGTTGAATATAGCATCCATCGAAATCCGGTGTAACGTCTCCGATTCGCATCGAGACGGTTTTTCCGTCGGAAGTCTTGAAGCTGGCGAACGGCGCATCGCTACCAAGACCGTAGGCTGAGCTATCGGAGAGATTATCCGCGACTACGGTCGCGTGTGGGTTTGACGCCAATTGGGTGAGGAGCATGCTCATCTGCCCTGGTGAAGCCGGAGAGTTCACCGGCGATGTGAGGTTCCAACCGCCGTTCGTTCTCTCAATTGTTATATCCTTTGAATAATCTATACTGACAAGATTTACCTTCGCGGTATCCATTCCTGCAAACGGCCGCGATTTTTCAGTCGTCGAGTTCCGGGATGTAAAACGTTGGATGGCGTAGATTGCGGCAAACACAACCACGACCGCAATAAGTATCTTAGTCGTCTTGCTCATTTACATCCCCATCTTTCTGCGCGAAGGCTTCCTTGTAGTTCCTTCGTCGTATGACGGTCTTTCTCCAATACAGAAGCCCGATAACAAGAACAAGCAACGGTGGAAAGGCCACTATAAGATCTTTAGTCACGGACTTCGTCGTATCTGAGACCGGTCGAAGCGGCGGAGGGAGGAAATTCTTGGAGCGAATGGAAATTAAACCAACATTGTCGGTCAGGTAGTCGACGGTGTTAAGAAATATCGAAAGGTTTTCCGGATTTCCGAGGAACGCATCCTCGATGAAATCGCCGCTTCCCATGACGATGACTCTCTCACTCCCGACTGTCTTCCTTCCTGGATTCGCCTTAGCGTAGCGATCGGTATCCGGTATCGCCGAGCGTATCCTGCCCGTGAAGGCAGCGCCGAGCAGCAGGTCGTGTTTTTCGAACATCGCCCTCGTGAAATTTGCAGTCGGATTAAGATCGTATATGTTTTCCTGCGTGCCGCTCCGATTGCTGGACATGGCAAACGGCAAAACCTTAATGTGCAGACTATCCGCGTAGGTTGTGTCGATCTCACTTGAGAAAGGCATGATGATCTGATGTAGATCCTGGGTGAGGACAAAACTCTTGTCAAGATGGCTAACGATGGGTATGTATGGATTTGGGACAGCAGTTTGAATCGTCATCCCGGCTTCTCGCTGGATCATGGAAACCGAGGCGCAGACGGCGTCTCTTACGAGATTCTTTTTGATTCCGAAGCCGTAAGATCGGAAAAGCGGCGAAAGGTTCAGCGAAAGATTTGTCGCGTATTCACTCTGCATCGAAGCATTAACCATGCTAGTGAGAAACGCTACCCTTCCCCTGTTCATCATGTATTGATCCAGGTAGTAGAGTTGTGAATCGGCAAACGCAGTGGTCGGCTGGATGACGATAAGAGCGGCCAACGAATCCGGCACGGGTTTCGAGAAGTCTACTGGAATGACGTCGTACCTGTTAGAAAGAGCCTGCTCCGCCTGCTGAATATTTTGGAAAGACGGTTCTCCGTTTCCCTGCGCAATCCCTATGATCTTCTTCTGAGGATTTATCAAACGTTCGATGCGCGACGCCATTTCGTATTCGAGGTTGGACATGTTCTCAATAACGGGAAGTACCTGCTTTCGCGCCTGGTACTCCATGACGAGTCCCATCATCGCGCGCTTCACTTCCAGCTTATCGTTGTTGACGACCTGGACCTGTACCTGCGGGACGCCATCAGATGTTGCCTGTTCCACTTCCTTGTCGGTCTTCGGATTTATAATGTCGTAGTCGAACTTCCCGTCGGAGAGGCTCCTGAATTCCTGCATCATGTCCACGAGAGCCAGGCGATTCGCGTTGTACGGAGAAGGAAGATCTGAATTGAAATAAACCCGGACGATCATCCTGTCCTTGAGACTTCTGAGAAGCTTCTCCGTGGCAGGCGAAAGGGTGTTTATGTGGTTACGTGTCAGGTCAAGCCTGTAAAACCATCCGCTTACGACCACGTTGACGAGAACGATTACTACCAGATAGAGCACTGCCTGGATTATTGTGTCGCGAGTCGATTTTTTCATTTGAATCTGAGCTCCAACCACTTGGATGTCATGCTGGAGAAGAATGCGGTCACGCCTACGAAGTACACGACGTCACGAAGATCTATCGCGCCCTTGTAGAAGCTTGCCAGATGAAAATCAGAGCTTGCATATTGAAGGATGTACGCGACCGAGCCGGTGGTGAGCGCGGTTACCTTGTCGAGGATAAAGAATATAAAAAGCACGAACAATCCGATTATGAAAGCTACTACCTGATTCTGTGTGAGGCTTGAGGCGAAGACCCCGGCCGCGACATACCCGGCCGCGAGAAACAGGAGCCCGAGATAACCGGCGAATGCGGTGCCGGGATCGATGTTGCCGAGGCTCGCGACTACTATGACATAGAAAATTGTCGGCACGAGTGACGCTACGACTATCAGGTAGCTTGAGAGAAGCTTCGCCGCGATGAGTCTTGTGCGACTCACCGGGTGCGTCACGAGGACCTCGAGCGTGCCGTTCCTGAATTCTTCCGAGAAAGACCGCATGGTAAGCGCGGGAATGAAGAAGAGGAACAAGATCCCGGTTAGGGTGAAGAACGGGCGAAGGGTGGCGACGTTGGATAGGAAAAGTCCGTCGGCGAACATGTAACCCGAAATCAATAGGAAAACTATGATCACCACATAAGCGGAGGGGGTCTTTAAGGCTATGAGCATCTCCTTCTTCAGGAGAACTTTCAAACTATTGTTGCTGTCCTGTTTCATCTGAACCTAGCGTTAATTCTCTGAATATGTTCTCAAGGTCGGTTCCCGAACTGCTCAGCCCAAGCATTTTGAAATGGTTCGCGACGCAGAGGTCGAACGCCTTCTCGCGTACATCATCGCTGTCTTTCAGCGACAGCTGGATGCTCACCGCTCCCCCGTTTTTCTTCGAGGAGCAGCGGTTTGGCTCAAGCGCCTTCTGAAAAATTTCCGCGACCTTCTCGGCCGGAAGCTCGGTCTTCACCACGATCGAGAGTGAGCCTGTACTTCTGTGCAGCAGCTCCTCCGCGGTCGCATCGAGCACGAGCTTCCCCCTGTTGATGATTAGTACGCGATTGCAAAGCGCCTGCACTTCGGAAAGTATGTGGGTGGAAAGCACGACGAATTTTTCTTTGGCCAACTCGGATATCAGCTCACGTATCCCGATCACCTGATTGGGATCGAGCCCCGAAGTGGGCTCGTCAAGGATCAGGATCTCCGGGTCGTGTATCATCGCCTGTGCGAGCCCGACGCGCTGCTTGTAGCCTTTCGAGAGCCTGTAGATGGGATCGTACAGGACTTCCCTCAGGCCGCACCTATCCGCGACGAAATCCAGCCGGTTCTTTGTCGCGTCGGCATTGAGCCCTGACAATTGAGCGGAGAACTTGAGGTACTCATGGACTTCCATCTCCGTGTAGAGCGGGTTGCTCTCGGGTAGGTAGCCAATCTTGGATTTCAGGCTCACGTTCGTCGGATCAACGGGCTGGCCATTGACGGTTATCTCTCCGTCGGTCGCGGTGAGGTAACCTGTGATCATTCTCATCGTTGTCGTCTTCCCTGCCCCATTGGGACCAAGAAAACCTACGACGCTTGGTTCGTTTATCTGGAACGATATATTATCGACAGCTGTTTTCGAACCGAACAGCTTGGTAACTCCTCTAATCTCAAGACCCATAACGTTTGGAAATTTATTGGCATTCAACAAAATTGTCAACACAGAAATTATGGTCAATAAACTGAACCGCAGCACCTCTGGCTCGTCTATTTCTCCGAAGTCGAATGACAAGAGAATCAAAGAGAAAGAGCTCATTGATCGCGCTCTCGAGGGCGATGAGGCCGCTTTCTCCGAGATTATCGATCTCTACAAAGGAAAGGTCGCTGCGACGGTTTATTCCATACTCGGAAGAGATTACGTCGAGGAAATTTCGCACGAAGCTTTCATCAGAGCGTTCAACTCCATCAGGCGATACAGAAGAGACTCGTCATTCTATACGTACCTGATAAGAATTACGGTTAATCTATGCCGGGACGAGATCAGACGAAAGCAGATAAAACGAATATTCAATTTCACCGAAGTCTTCAGCAGGAACGATGACTACGATGTCCAGGAGCAGATTGAGACGGGCAGCGCAAGCGACCCCATCAATATTTATGACTCCGGAGAGAGTATAGAGATCGTGCGAGAAGAAATGGAACAGCTCCCCCCTCTCCTCCGGGTGGCCGTGACGATGAGGGAGATTGATGGTTTGAGCTACAGCGAGATTTCCAAGCTTCTGAAGATCAGCGTCGGAACCGCGAAGACGCGCGTGTTCCGGGCGCGACAAATACTCCGCGACAAACTAACTGCGAGGCTTGACTATGGAAAATAGTTGCCGGTACTTTGCTTACGTCGACGATTATGTCCACGGCGAGATGAACCCCGATGAACTTCAGGGGTTCGAGTCACACCTCGGCTCGTGCGGTCTTTGCACGGACGAGATCGGGAGAATCAAGAGCGTGCGCGCTGCGCTGGAAGAATCTTTTGCCGTTTCGCTGGACGAAAGGTTCAATTATTCCGTTGTCACAGAACTTAGAAAGACACGGAAGCCGGAGGCGGCCAGGGAGATACGAATCGCGCTGGAAGACATCATAATCAGCCTGGCGACGCTGGTCGCCATCGTCCTCATTGCGATTCAACTTTTCAACCGCCCGAAGGTTAGCTCGGTGGACATGGTTGGAAAACTCGACACGATCGAGAGAAGCTCCATGGAACAAACAAGCCTTTCGAACGACCAGGTACTCGAACTTGTATTGAGGAACAAATAAAGTGATAACGAAACGAACCCTCTTGGCAGCGATCGTCCTTTCGTTGATTGTCGGAGGCATTGCCGGGGCCGAGGTTGACAGAGTCGCCTTCCGATCCGGCGAATCACATTTCGGCAAGACGAAGTTTATAAACTATATGACCGAGGAACTAGGTCTGACTGTCAACCAGCAAAAACAACTCGACTCGATAATCACTTACGTGCACCCGAAGTTTCAAGCGATCAGGAAGGACTTTAAAGTAGAAATGAGAAGTCAGATCGATTCGACTCAGGGGATGATAAAATCGATTTTGACACCGCAGCAACAAATCAAGCTCGATTCCCTTAATAGGAAGATGTAATAGCGACAACGACAACAAATTAGGATCTTAGATGAGCAGAAATCAGAAGCGGGTATATTTATTTTCGGCAGGGATCGTGCTCCTGCTTGTGCTACTCGTTTATTTCAGAATCAAGACGAACGCGGACCAGGCAGCAAAAGTCGTGCGCTCGGTCCCAACTATTCAGGTCGATAAAGCGGATGTGGGGTCCATCGAGAAAACGCTTTCCTTCTCCGGCAACATATCGGCAATACAGGAATCAAACATATTCCCGCGCGTAAATGGAAACATTGAACGCGAGTATGTCGATATAGGCGACTACGTCCATAAAGGTCAGGTGCTTGCGCTTATAGATACGACCATCTACGCTGAGAACGCGCGCCAAGCAAAGGCCGCATTCCTACAGGCGGAAGCCACGCTGTCAAATTCCAAGCTGACTTACGAACGCGACAAGAGCCTCCTCTCGCAGAACCTCATTGCGAAGCAGGATCTCGATAACGCGGAGACGGCTTATAAGGTCGCGCTCGCGCAGGAAGAAGCGGCGTCTGCCACTATGAAGAACGCTCTCGTTCAATTGGGTTACTGTCGTGTCGAAGCTCCATTCACGGGCTACATAACCAGGCGATTCTTCGACCCGGGAACGTATGTGACCGTATCGACAAATTCGTCGAGCTCTACCCTCTTCTATCTGGCAGATATAAACAAAGTGAAAGTCATGGTCGATGTTCTCGAGGAGAATATCCCAGTTCTCCCGAAGGTCGAGGACGTGCAGATAAGCGTCGACGCTTATCCGAAAATGGTCTTCCACGGGAAGATCACGCGTATCAGTCAGCAGCTCGATCTTTCAACGAGAACCATGCCCGTTGAAGTGGATATCAACAATCCAAACGGACTTCTTAAACCGGGGATGTTCGCGAACGTCGAGCTGGTTTATAATAAAGCCGCGAACACTATTATCCTCCCGACACAGGTCGTAATGAAAGACGATTCGGGGAATTACGTGTACACTTTGGGAAAGGGCGACGTGGTGCACAAAGCCTACGTGAAGGTAGGCATCAACCATGACAATCAGGATCAGATTCTCTCCGGGATAACCGAGAACGATCAGGTTGTGTTCATGGGATATGATATGGTACATGACGGAATGAAAGTCAGGGTGGCGAGATAACATATGTGGTTAACGAGGCTTGCGCTTAAATACCCCATCTCAACTTTGATGGGGTCGATAGCCATTTTGGTTCTTGGCTTGGTTTCTTTTCTGCAGCTCCCGATAGATATGTTGCCGAATATTCAAATACCGGTCGTATCTGTCATAACGTTTTATAACGGGGCAGCGCCGACCGATATGGAACAATCTGTTACGGTTCCGCTTGAGCGGGCGGTCAGCAGCACGAACGACATAAGCTACGTTCAGTCGCGCACCCGCGAAGGGATGTCTCAGATCATGGTGTACTTCAACTGGGGGACGAACACCGACGTTGGTCTGGTTGACATCATCCAGAAGGTGAACAGGGCCCTGGAACTTCTTCCCCCAGGCGTTTCGCAGCCGGTGGCGTTGCAGTTTGACATCAGCAACATACCTGTCTGTACAGTCGTTCTCAGCAGCAATATGGATCCACGCGACCTGTACGACCTCGCGTACAACGTGATCGAACCTCAGCTCGAGCATCTTCCCGGCGTCGCTCAGGCGGCAGTCACTGGCGGCGAGATCAGGGAAATTCACCTCGTCATCAACAGGAGCAAGCTTGAAGCGCTCAACATACCGATCGAGGCTGTGACCCAGGCGGTGGCGAACTCAAATCTAATCCTCCCTTCCGGAGATCTTAAGACGGGAATGTACGATTATTCGCTGACCACGGAGAGTCAATTCAGCCTCGTCAAGCCGATGGAAAACATCGTCGTCAAGGTGGTAAACGGCACTCCGATAAGGATAAGGGACATCGGCAAAGTCGAAGATTCTTACCAGGAACAGACAGAAGTTCTCAGGGTAAACGGCAAGAACGGCGTCGTGCTCCGCGTACAAAAATCTCCGGACGCGAATACCGTGCAAGTGGTCAGAGAAGTAATGAACGCACTCCCGAAGCTGCAGGGCGTACCGTCGGACGTCAAGTCATCCGTCGCCTTTGATCAGAGTACGTATATCAAACAATCGATCAGCGGTCTTGAGCAGGAAGCCGCAATGGGAGCGCTCCTCGCGACGATTGTGATACTCCTCTTCCTCCGGGATTTGAGAAGCGCGCTTGTGATCTTCATCGCGATTCCACTTTCGATCCTCGTTGCATTCATCTTCTTCAGATTCAGTGGAAGCTCCCTGAATATTATGACGTTGGGAGGTCTGGCGCTCGGTGTGGGCCGTATGGTCGACGATTCCATCGTCGAACTGGAAAACATAACGCGCCACTTCAACCTGATAGGCAATACCGGTGTCAGCAAGATGCAGGCGACGCTCGATGCGGCGCTGGAAGTCGCCGGCCCGATTTTCATTTCCACTCTTTCCACGGTCATAGTGTTCCTACCTGTCATATTCCTTTCAGGCATAGCACAACTTCTGTTCCTCCCTCTCGTGCTCACGATAACAGTGGCACTCTTCGGGTCGTTCTTCGTCTCCAGGACAGTCACGCCTCTTCTCTGCAACAGGGTTCTGAAACCGGAGGAAGAGATCGATCCCAACTCGACTAAATTCATCGACCGGGCAAAGTTGAGCTCAAAGAGATTCTTCGACGAACTTGATAACACGTATCAAAGGATAATCCGATACGCTCTCGCTCACAAGAGACAAGTAATTTACGGCGTCGCTGGGTTTGCGGTAGCGTCATTCTTCCTCTTCAAATTTGTGGGGACTGAATTCTTTCCTAATACGGACGAGAGCCAGTTCGGCGTTACCGTAAAACTTCCTGTCGGCACTCGAATCGAGAAGACGCAGCAATATGTTTCAAAGGTTGAAGACATCATAAGGCAGTACGCTCCGGAGACAAAGAAGATCATTTCCGATATCGGAGTTCCGAATCAGAAGAGCGGAAATCTGTTCAGTCAAAACGCCGGCACTTACGCGGCGAATATTCAGGTGCAGCTGACTGACCCCACACAGAGAACGAGGTCGGAGCAGCAAATAATGGATGCCTTGAGGCCGAGGCTGATGGCGCTTCCGGGAGCGCGAATATTTCTTGCGCCGGGGGGCTTTTTGCACTTCCTCCTCAACTTCGGCTCCAACGCGCCGATCGATGTCTCCATCATGGGATACAATCTTAAGACCGGCATGAGCCTCGCTCGCCAGGTCCTCGACATTGTAAGGACAACACCGGGAGCCACCGATGCGCAGATAAGTATGGATCCGAACATGCCCCAGCTCAAAGTTGTCGTGGACAGGGTCAAAGCGGGAGCACTCGGGGTCAACGTCGCGGATGTCGCGAATACCGTTGCGACTGCGATCGACGGCGCTGTGGCGTCGCAGTACACCGATCCACAGAGCGGAAACCAATACAATATTCTGGTTCGTCTCGATTCGACTGACCGTGACAGGATCGACGATTTAAACAGGTTGACGGTTCCAAGTTCGACCGGGCAACTGGTAAAACTCGGGAATATCGCGCAGGTTGTCATGTCTAGCACTCCTGTAGAAATCGACAGGAAATACCAACAGAGAATCATCGATGTAACCGCCAACGTCACTGGTAGCGATCTCGGAAGCGTGTCCTCCGCTATTCAGTCGCGGTTGAACAAGATTAACGTCCCGACAGGGTTTCAGGTCGTCCAAAGCGGAAACATTGAGCAGCAGAAGAGCACGTTCAGGTCTCTTCTCCTTGCCCTTCTTCTTGCCATCATCATGGTTTACATGGTCATGGCTTCGCAGTTCCAGTCGCTTGTCGATCCGTTTATCATCATGTTCACGGTCCCACTGGGACTTGCTGGCGTTGTCTGGGCCTTATTCCTGACGAACACTAGCCTGTCCGTGACCTCCTTCGAAGGAGTGATCGTGATGGTGGGGATAGTCGTGTCGAACGGAATATTGCTCATCGATTACATAAACCGTTTGAGGAAACGCGGAGTCGAGCTGCATGAAGCGGTTACGCTCGGCGGAAGGACGAGGCTTCGCCCTATCCTGATGACATCGCTTGCTACCGTTCTGGGACTCCTTCCGATGGCGCTCGGCATGGGTGGGGATACGTCACAGGCTCCACTCGCGATCGCTGTCATCGGCGGCCTTACCGTCTCGACATTCCTGACACTGATTTTTGTTCCGACACTTTACACGGTTTTCGAAGAGAAATTTAAGAGAGAAATAAAGGGGGAAGAAGAGTGATGGTCCCCCGAAACGAGCGTAGGGGTAACGCGTGTTAAGAAACGGGCCACGAATTTCAGGAATTAGAGCGAGGAAGATCCCGGAGTTGTGGCCCAGCAATGAAAGGAGTTACACTGAGAGTTTGATTATACGGATATAATCGCGGTACGGGTTTTTGCGACTTCCCCGACTGCGATGGAAAGGACGAAATAAAGGTGAACAGCAAGCACGAAGAAGCCGCGGCTGGTTCAATTACCATGTGGGGGTTACGGGTATTTGAAGAGGACGAGGTGACCTTATGTGGTTAACTCGACTCGCGCTTAAATATCCCATTTCAACTTTGATGGGGTCGATAGCAATTTTCGTATTGGGACTAGTATCATTCCTGCAGCTCCCGATAGATATGCTGCCTAACATACAGATACCTGTAATTTCGGTAATAACTTTCTACAACGGCGCCGCTCCAACAGATATGGAACAGTCTGTGACGGTTCCGCTGGAGCGGGCGGTCAGCAGTACAAACGACATCAATTATGTCCAGTCCAGAACCCGCGAAGGAGTCTCCCAGATTTTTGTTTATTTCAACTGGGGTACAAACACCGACGTTGGTCTCGTCGACATAATTCAAAAGATTAACAGGGAGCTTGAACTTCTCCCTCCGGGCGTTTCTCAGCCGATAGCCCTCCAGTTCGACATATCAAATATTCCTGTGTGCACAGTCGTGCTTAGCAGCAACATGGGACAGCGGGCGCTGTATGACCTTGCTTACAACACGATCGAGCCGCAGCTGGAACACCTTCCGGGTGTGGCACAAGCTGCGGTCGTCGGCGGAAAGATTCGAGAAATCCATGTTGTCATCGACAGGAATAAACTGCAGGCGCTCAATATTCCCATCGAGACGGTGACGCAGGCGGTCGCAAATTCCAACCTCATACTTCCCTCCGGTGATTTAAAAACGGGTAGTTACGATTATTCACTGACGACTGAAAGCCAGTTTAACGTAGTCAAGCCGATGGAAAACATCGTCGTGAAGGACGTCAATGGCGATCCGATTACTATCGGAGACATTGGAAAAGTTGAAGACTCTTACCAGGAGCAGACGGAACTCCTGAGAGTAAACGGGAAAAACGGCGTCATACTACGAGTGCAAAAGTCACCGGACGCTAATACCGTTCAAGTTGTCAACGAGGTGCTCAAGGACATTCCTAAATTGCAGGGTGTTCCAGGGTCTGTGAAAGCTTCACTGGCCTTTAACCAGAGCACCTACATAAAGCAATCCATAAGCGGATTGGAGCAGGAGGCCATATTGGGAGCCCTTCTCGCGACAATAGTCATACTCCTTTTCCTGCGAGACTTCAAGAGCGCGGTCGTAATCTTCATCGCAATCCCACTTTCAATACTGGTCACGTTCGTGTTTTTCAGGTTCAGCGGGAATTCCCTGAATATTATGACTCTTGGAGGGCTGGCCCTTGGAGTGGGAAGAATGGTTGATGACTCCATCGTAGAATTGGAGAATATAACACGCCACTTCAACTTGATTAACACGACCGGCGCTGGCAGGATGCAGGCGACACTTGACGCGGCTATAGAGGTGGCAGGACCAATTTTTATCTCCACACTCTCAACTGTTATTGTTTTTCTACCGGTAATATTTCTCTCGGGGATCGCGCAACTTCTTTTCATGCCACTCGTGCTGACAATCAGCGTGGCCTTATTTGCTTCCTTCTTCGTTTCAAGAACCGTCACTCCCCTGCTCTGTTATCGAATTCTGCAGCCGGAAAAGGAGACGGAAGCTGAAACCGCAGACCTGATAGGTAAGCTCAAGTTGTATTCGAAGAGCTTGTTCGAGAGCCTCGATAATTACTATCAGAGGGTAATCTGGACCGCTCTCAGGCACAAGCGGGAAGTTGTGGCTATCGTGCTAGGCTTTGCCGTACTTTCATTTTTCCTCTTGAAGTTTGTGGGAACGGAATTCTTTCCCAATACGGATGAAAGCCAGTTCGCGATTACGGTCAAGCTTCCTGTCGGTACCCGGCTTAGAGACACCAAGAAATATGTTGAGAATGTCGAAGACTTAATAAGAAGATATGTGCCTGAGACCAAGACGATAATTTCGGACATCGGTGTGCCGTCCGAGAAGAGCGGCAACCTCTTCAGCCAGAACGCGGGAGAGTATGCCGCTAACATACAGGTTGAACTGGTCCCACCGACGGATAGGAGTCGCTCCGAGGAGCAGATCATGAACGCGCTCCGTCCGAAACTGATGGCCATGCCTGGAGCAAAAATGTACCTCGCACCTGGAGGTTTCCTTCACTTCCTGCTGAATTTCGGCTCGGCGGCCCCCATTGATGTGGAGATAATGGGCTACAATCTTCGAACCGGGATGCGGCTGGCCCACGAAGTTGACGACATAATCAAGACTACTCCCGGAGCAACGGATGCTCAAATAAGCATGGACCCCGACATGCCGGAGCTGAAAGTCGTGATCAATCGCGTGAAAGCAGGCGCGCTTGGCGTGAATGTCGAGCAGGTGGCAAATACGGTTGCAACGGCGATTGATGGGACGGTTGCGTCGCAATTCACGGACCCCCACACCGGCAACCAATACAACATCCTTGTCCGTCTTGACAGAAGGGACCGCGACCACATAAGCGATCTCGGTAAGCTGACGGTCCCGAGTTCGACTGGCCAGCTCGTTCAACTTGGAAACATAGCGAAAGTTGTCAAGACCAAGACGCCAGTCGAAATCGATAGGAAGTATCAACAGAGAATAATCGATGTAACTGCCAACGTGACGGGAAGAGATCTCGGGAGCGTCTCAGCCGACATACAGAAGAGGCTAAACAGACTGGACGTCCCCACGGGGTTTCAGGTCAAGCAGAGCGGAAACATTCAGCAGCAAAAGAGCACATTCAAGTCTCTCTTGCTCGCGCTTGCCCTCGCTATTGTCATGGTATACATGGTAATGGCTTCGCAATTCCAATCGCTCGTGGACCCTTTCATTATCATGTTTACAGTTCCCCTTGGCCTTGCCGGTGTAATCTGGGCACTATTCCTCAGCAGCACTTCGCTATCAGTTACATCGTTCGAAGGAGTGATAGTCATGGTCGGTATAGTTGTCTCGAACGGAATCCTTCTGGTCGACTATATCAACAGGCTTCGGAAGACCGGAATGGAGCTTCACGAAGCAGTGACCCTCGGCGGAAGAACGAGGTTGAGGCCCATCTTGATGACTTCCTTGGCAACGGTCATCGGACTTCTACCGATGGCTTTCGGAATGGGCGGAGATCGTTCTCAGTCGCCGCTGGCGATAGCCGTCATAGGAGGACTGACTGTGTCGACTTTTCTCACGCTGATATTCATACCGACGCTTTATACGATCTTCGAGGAGAGGTTCAGGCGTGAGTTGAAGGAAAACGAGAATTAATTTCTGGGCAAGCGGCGCGCGGATAACGCGCGCCGCCCCTTTTCTATCTACACACTTCTGTTCATTCCGTAACATACACCCCCCACACAGAATCACCTTTTGCATGTATTGCTCCGACAAGTCGGGCAGTAGACATTAATTAGTTATTCGATCAAATGGCCGAAGTGGCTACCGCGGTGGTAGCAACGCAAAGCGGCAAATGGACGGGTAGGTGGTGGGCGCATCAAGTAATGTTTTTGTGAGAGCAGTCGAGCGGTCGCATTGACCCTGCCGTCTGCGCAAAACAAGGAGTAGGTATCAGGTCTATCTCAAGATGGTAAACAGAAAAATGAGACAAGGTGTGGCGGCAGCGGCGGCCGTAGCCATTGTTATGCTAGTGTTTGTCAAACCCTTAAGAAGGGTCGATTCCGATATGAGCGATCTTGCTTTCAGGCTTCGTGGGCCTGTCAAAATGGACACATCCATAGTTGTCCTTGCTATCCGGGATTCCCTTCTAGACTCGATTGGCGGTGTCCCGCTGAGGCCTGCGTATTATTCCAAACTCATCGACGCTCTCGACAATCTGCGTGTCAAAGCTATCGGAATATGCATTCCGTTCGAGCCATCTATTGGGGAGAAAAGGATGCAGATAGGAAGACTAATCGACGCGTTTAGGAAAGCCGGCAATGTTTGCATCGGCGGATTCTTCAATAAAGTTGGAAGTGACCTCCATCCAGGTTTAGTCCGGCAGCTTTCTCCAAAAAGTTTCTCTGAGTTTCAAGTGCATTCTCGGCCAAGTCACTTCCCTGCCGGTACGGACTTCACACTTCCGCCGGGCGGATTGGTACGAAGCGCTGCTGGTGTCGGTCACCTGAACACCGGCTCTTCACTCGTGAAGCGATCACTTCCGATGTTTGTGCAAGCAGGCGACTCACTCAAGCACCGCCGTGTAATACTTGTTCCGTCAGTGGTTGTCGAACTCTTGCGAATTTGCCTTGGTGTCCCCCGTGACTCCGTTATCGTGGATAGAGGAAGAATTGTCATTAGGGACGGAAGTGGCTCAATTGAGATACCAGTCGAACACGGGAGCATGAGAATAAATTACTGCGGAGGAGTCGGTGAACTCAATATTTATCCGGCCACTTCTTTCTTAGCGCACTACGTGGAGTATCATAACCATGAGAGAGATTGGGCCTCTCTGCGGAAATTAAGAAACAAAATCGTTTTGATCGGACTGGACGCACACCACCTCGGTGAATTTTGTATTACTCCATTCGCGAAGAGATTTCCGATCGCAGGAGTGTATGCAAACGCGCTGGATACCGCACTCCGTCGTCGGTTCCTGAGAAAGCCGCCGCCACTTATCACCTTCCTGCTCGCCGTCATGATAGCGGGAGGATTGTTTTCGAGCATAACCAACCGCCGGACTCCGGTAGGTAGAGCGATTGCCAAGGGAGCCATTACATTAGCCGCTTATCAGGCGGTAGCGTTCGGGTTGTTCAGCCTGAACATTATTCTGTCCTTTCAGCCGGTCCTGGCAGGGACGGCGGCGATTCTCGTGGGGGTTGTTTACCGTCTCAGGAGAGTAACGGCGCATTCTCTGAATGTTGAAAAGGAAAAAGCAAGGGTTGAAAACCTTCATGAAAGGGATTCTCGGAAGATTAGCCTGCTCGAAAAGGAGCTTGAAAGCATCAAGAGGCATTTCGGAGGAATGCTTGAGGGACACGCGGGCACCAACAGCGAAATGTTGCAGACTAGAGAGGCAGGACCAGATGATTCGCAGGAATATGAATGGAAGAATGATTCCACTGATTTTGAAAACATCAATGGAATTGCGCACGCAAAGCATGGAAAGATGAAACGTGTTTTAGACCTGGCGACGAAGGTAGCCGCGAGCGACGCGACGATCCTGATACTTGGAGAAAGCGGGACCGGAAAGGAGCTTATCGCAGAGACAATTCATAAGTTCAGCAACAGAAACGAGGGACCATTTATCGCGATCAACTGCGGCGCGATTCCGGAGTCTCTTCTGGAGAGTGAATTATTCGGCCATGAGGAAGGAGCATACACAAGCGCGAACAAAACCAAGAAAGGACTGTTCGAGGCAGCTGATCACGGTACGATCTTTCTCGATGAAATTGCCGAAACAAGCGAATTCTTCCAAACTAAGTTGCTTCGTGTGCTTCAATCTGGGGAATTCAATAGAGTGGGCGGAACTGAAACGATTAAAGTCGACATCCGAGTCCTCGCCGCCACTAACAGAGCGATTGACAAGCTCGTCAGAGATCAGAAATTTCGAAAAGACTTGTATTATCGTCTCAACGTTATACGAATATTCGTCCCACCGCTCCGCGAGCGCAAAGATGACATCCCTTCCCTTGTGAAATATTTTCTGCTAAAGGAAGATGCTGCGGGAATGCGCGTCGCGAAATCAGTGATGGATTCTTTCTTGAATTACGACTGGCCGGGAAATGTGCGGGAGCTAGAGAGCGTAATAAAACGCTCCGTTATACTTGCGCGGGCCGAAAAACGAGAGATGATTTACTCGAAAGACACTCCGTCGGAGATCTTCGTCCGTTCCAAAACTAGCACGGATG